>JACKEA010000004.1:330201-660403 GCA_020633235.1 Polyangiaceae bacterium
TGGCCCTGGACGTCATCGCGGAGGTCGGACCGACTCCGAGCTTGGCTCATCACGAGGCGCGGGCCGCCGCCGCGGCAGAGCGTGAGGAGCAGGCGCGCGCCGCGGCGCTCGTGTGGGCCGGCTCGGGGGAAGAGCCCGAGCGCACGCTGCAGGCCGCCGAGCTGCTGCTGGTGGTGGGGGACTTCGCGTCCGCCGAACGCTTGGCGGCGGACCTCCCCCAGAGCAGCGCCCGGGCGAAGCTGCTCCTCGCCGAGCTCGCGAGCTGGCGTGGGCAGACGCAGCGAGCCCGCGCGCTGGCCGCGGGCAGCGGGGACGCGCAGCGCCTGCTGGCGACGGTCGACGTGCTCGAAGGGAAGCTCGATCGCGCCGAAGCCGAGCTGAATCGCGTTCTGGAGCGATCGCCGGATGACGCCGACGCGTTGATCTGGCGCGGCGAGGTCCACCGGCGCCGGGGGCGGCTGGACGCCGCCTGGGACGATCTGCACCGCGGGATCGAGAAGACGCACGGCTACCCCGTGGGCGCCTACGTCGCCTTCGTGCAGACCAACGCCCAACGCAGTGCTCGGGGAAATCTGGACGAAGACCTGTACCGCGAGCTGTTCGTGCTCTTGGCCCCCGTGTTCCGCGCCCTCGGCCTGTCTTCGAGCCAACCGAAATCCAGTCGCGAGATCGCCGACCGGCTGCAGCGCGTGCTCGCCGCGATGCACGGCAACCTGGGACCCCACCCGACGTTCGTGGCAAACGACGCGCTCGAGTCCCTTCGTGCTCCGGTGCACGCGCGCTTCTTGGCGCGCTCGCTGCAAGAGAGACTGCGGACGCGCAGCGCCGACTGGGTGCTCGAGCAGCTGCGAGGGCTGGCGGACGAACGCCCTCAGGAGTCCACCATCCCGTGTCACGTGGGTGAGATCGAGCTGTGGCTCGGCAACTACGACGACGCGGAGCGCGCGTTCCTGCGCGCGCTCGAGGTCTCGCGGGAGACGCGCTGGGCGTACGTGGGGCTGTGCGCCGTGGAGCTCGGCAGGGATCGACCACGGCAGGCCATCGAGTGGTGCGCGCGGGGCGAGAAGCTCGTGATGCCGGGGCGCACGCAGTACGCCTACCGCGGGGAAGCGCATCGCCGCCTGGGCAACTCCGAAGCCGCGTACGAGGATCTGACCATCGCTCTGGAGCTGACGCCGTCGCGCATCAGCTCCTGGATCAACGCTGCGCTCTTGGACGGCGGGCGCGCTGCGCTACGAGAGGCCTTCACGCGCCTCGTGGCCGAAGCGCCGGGCCTGGCTCACGACGCGTGCCAAGAGCTGGGGACCGAGCGATTTCGCACCGTCAACGACCCAGACCAGACTCGTAGCGTGCTCGAGCATGTCTTGGTGATGATGCGCGGGAACCGATCCAGCGCGTTCGTGACGTACTTCACCGCGCAGGGCGAGATGCGCTTCGTCCCCCGGCGCTGAGCCGTCAGCCCGCTGCCACGTGGGCCGGACCTCGCGACAGGAGACCGTCCAAGGCTTCGCGCCGGTTCTTCGGCAAGAAGAACAAGAGGTCGCGAATGCGCTCCTCACGGCTCTGGGCCACGAAGCGAACGGCGGAGTCCGTGACCGTGACCACCTTCAGGCTCGAGAGCTTGCGCAGCGGGCGCGCGAGGGCGTCCACGGGATCCACGCCGAAGGTCCGTCGGAAGAGCGAGCGGTCGAGCACGTCGCCGTCGCGGAGCAGGAAGGACAGATACGTGAAGACCTCGTCGTCCAGCGTCGTTTCCACGCCCACGTAGCGTTCCTCCGACCCCGGCGAGTCGTACTGCGCGTGATACAGGAGCTCGCCGAAGATGCGGGAGCGAGCGGAATCCCCGAAGCCGAGCACGTAGAGCGGCGCGTGGGCGTTGGCGGGTGAGTCGCAGTAGAACAGCTTGGGGTCGGCCCCGCGAGTGTGGCGTGGCGCGCTGCTGGTCAGCACCACGATGTGCTTGCCGTCCCCGCCGATGCGATAGTCGTACTTCTCCGCGAGCTCTCGCAGCACGGTGGGAACCAGGCGCTCGAAGGGCTCGAGGAACGCACGAAATTTCGCGTAGTCACCGTCGAAGTGTGCGTCGACGTACTCCTGCGTGGGAAACAGGAAGTACACCGAGATCTCCGCGGGTGCATGTTGCGCCATGACCTCCTCGATCTCCGCGAGCATCTTCTCCGGCTCCGTCCCGGCGAGGCCCAAGAGGAAGTCCACGTTGGTGTGGTCGGCGCCGTGGCTCTTCAGCATCTCGAACTGAGCGTCGATGTGAGAGCGCGTCTGGGCTCCGCGGTTGTGCAGGCGATTGATGCCGACGTCGACGCTCTGAATCCCGAAGGAAAACCGCGAAAATCCATGGCGGGACAGCACTTGGTGGCGCTCCGGCGTCATTACCATGGGGTCGAACTCGAAGTTCTTCTGCGCTCCGGAATGAAACGAGAGCTCGGAGAACAGCGTGTCGAACAGCCGATCCAGTTGGCTCGGCGACAGCACGCTGGGAGTCCCGCCGCCCACGAACAGGGCGCCGAACTTCACGCCGCGAAACGCGGGCGCGAACAGCCGGACCTCGGCCTCGATCGACGCCACGAACTCGTCGAGCCCCGCACGAGAGGCCACGTGCAGCCGCTTGTAGTTGCAGAAATCGCAGATGGATTTGCAGTACGGAACGTGGATGTAGACGTTGAATGCCCCGTTCTCGGGCGCGCGCTCCATCGCGCTGTGCCAGCGATCCCGGAGCTCGGAGGGCGTGAACCTTCGCGACCGCGATCCCGCGATGTCATGCACCAGCACGCTCGCTTCCGGATAGTCCATCGTCGCGACCACCCGAGCGTAGATCTCCCGTTCCAGTCTCAGCCGGGCCAAGTCCGAGCGCGGCGGCATTCAAGCGAGCGTATCACGCACGGCGGGCCATGTCCGGGCGGGGCGCCGGGCGTCGCAGGGCGGCGGCGGCGAGCAGGCACAGTACGGGAGTGACGACCAGGTGGTAGCGGTCGTCGCCGAAGAAGACGGCATGGGTGAGCACCGTCACGAAGATCAACCCGACCAGGTAGCGCCCCACGGCGCCTTGGCGCGGACGCGCGGGCAGCGGCACCACGGCGAGCAGGGGGATCGCGACGGCCAGCCAGAAGAACGGGTGCTGCTCGTCCGCGGCGCCCAAGACCCCCAGCGCGAGCACTACCACGAGCGCCGCCATCTGCGGCAGCCAGGCTCTGAGGTCCGTCTTTCGCGGCCGTACGCGCGCGACGACGCCCAGCGCTGCCGCCACCATCAAGAGGCGATGAAACAGCGACAGGAGCTGCCGCCCCGCGACGCGGCGATCCTCCGGCCAGGAGTCGGGATCCGCCTCGCGCAAGTACTCGATGGCGAAGGACTCGTGGTCGAAGGTGTGGCCCAGCTTCTTCGGCATCATGGCGAGCCAGTGGCCGGGGGCAGCCAAGATCGCGTCTCGCCCGACCTTCGCCCAACAGCGATCTTGCTGCACCTGGCCCGTGACGATGGGGCAGCCGTCCGCGGCGCGCAGGGTCTGAAATCGGCCGCTCTGGGTGAGCGCGCCGATGGCGAGATTCCAGCCACCATTGGTCGACACGAAGGCGCAGCCGTCCATCTGCGCGCAGTTCCTCAGCGACCACGGCGTGACCATGACGACCGCGACGGCCGTCGCGAGGGCGCCGGCCGCGAGCTTCCGCGCCGCACCAGCATCCATCATCAAGGCCATCAGGGGAGCTGCCAGCAAGCTCGAGGGGCGCACCAGGGTGGCGAGCCCCAAGAGCACTCCGGCGCCGATCACGCCCCGCCACTTGCCCCGCCACGCCACCAGCGCGAGCGGCGCGGCGACCAGCAGCAGCGCCGCGAGACCCTCGGTCATCACGGCGGCGGAGTACACGATGAGCCCGGGGTGCAGCGCCACCAACGCTCCGGCGACCTTCGCTCGACGAGGCGACAGATAGTGTCGCGCCAGGCGATAGACGACGACCGCCGTGACGGCCCCGGTGATGGCGTTCACCACCGGCGCCACCACCAGCTTGGCCCCGAAAACGCGGTACACCGCGCCCAACAGCGCGCTGTAGCCCACCGGATAGTGACACCACGGCTTCCACACCAGCTGGCCGTGCACCATCACGTCTTCCGAGTAGCCGAGCCCCTGAGCGATGCGCTCGGCACCGAAGTGATAGTAGTGGCCGTCCCACACCGGCTCCCGCGCCCAGGCGATGGCCACGAATAGGCGCGGGATCAGCGCGACGACCAGCAGGGCGACGGCGTACCAGAGGTCCGCGCGGTTGTTGTCTCGGGCTCGCGTCATCCGCCGGGTGGAGTGGTGTTAGGCCTCCCCCGTGTCGGCACGCCACTGCCGCATGCGGCGGAGGTAGGTCCGGCTCACCTGCGCTTGATCCAGCTTCAGGTACTTGGCCACCTGCTGCACGAAACCGCGGGTGTAGACCAACGCCGGGAGGTTCTTGAAGTCTTCGGCTTCGATGGCGCGCAGGTGGGCCGAGCTGATCTTGGTGTGCTCGGCGATTTCCTCGATCTCGATGCCTTGGGACTCGCGCACCTTGCCCAGCAGGCGACCGGTGAACTCCGTCTCTGCGTTGATCTCCCGCGTGAGCTCTTGACGCAGCATGGCGCGCTCGGCTTCCAGGGCGGCGTCGGTCTGCTCGCTGCGCTTGGGCTTGTCCTCGCCGTCGTCCGGGAAGACCGAGATGTCGTAGGCGCGGCGTCGGATGGGATCGAGGAGCGTCTCGTGGGCCTCTTCCACGCGCGCTTGTTCGGTGCGCAGCGCCTCTTCCGTGAGCAGCGAGGTGAGGGCCAGGCTGCCGGTCTGGTACAGATCCCGCTGGCGCTTGTAGGCACGGCGGACCTCTTCGTCCGTCGCTCCGCGGTGGGTGCCGAGCACGTCGTACAGGTTCGGATCCGACGACACCAAGGAGATGGGATCGGGCAGCTTGCCGTGCTCCCGGGTAGTGGCCAGGGCCAGGATGCGACGGGCGATCCGCTCGATGTTTCTCGCGCTCTTGCTGGTGGGGCTGTCGATCAGCAGCGGCCGGCGCCGCACCACCCCGAGCCACACGGAGTCGTCCTGCTCCACGTGGCCCACGTACTCGAAGCCCACTCCCAGATAGCGAGCGGCCATGTCGCACATCGCAGGGCCCAGGTCGCTGTCGGTCCGCAGCCGGACGCCGTTCACGACCAAGAGCGGGGAAAGGCGCGCCAGCTCCTGCAGCGCGAGCTCCCCGGCCGCGACGTCGTAGCGGCCGATGGCGCGAGCGAGGTCCTGGGGCGCGGGCAGCGGCGGAAGCTCGCTCTGGGCGCGCTCCACCAGCCGCATCTTGAAACGATCCTTCACCAAGGTGCGGCGGATGCGCCGTTGGAACACCGCGCGGATGAAGCGAAAGGTGCTCTCCACGCTGGGCGGCTCCGGCGCCGTGACGCAGATCCCCAGATCCGCGCCCAAGAACAGATCCAACGTGGCCGGCGCAGTACCGGCTCCCAAGTCGAGCACCACCCAGTCCACGTCGAGCTGGCGCAAGCGGCGGGCCCAACGCGGCTTGCGCCCGGGTCGGATGGGAACCGTGGAGCCGACGCTGTAGAGCTGCGGCAAGAGCATCAACCCCGGGACCGGAGTGGGCAGCGGCGTGAGGTCCTCCTCGCCGTCTTCTCCGGTGGGCTTGTACTCGGGTAGATCGATTCCGAGCATGGTGTGGAGCTCGGCCCCCGCCGGATCCGCGTCCACCACCACCACCGTGCGCCCGAGCTGCGCCAGGTACACCCCGAGGTTCACGGTGAGCACGCTCTTGCCCACGCCGCCGCGGCCGCCGCCGACGGCGATCACGTGACGCACGTGGCGAGGCGGCGTCGCCAGCCGGTCGGAAGTGGGCGGCAGAGTGTCGCGCTCGGCCATGGGCCCGGATCTAGAGCATCTTTGTCCGCGCTGTCACAGCACTAGGCGAAAAACTCCTCGTCCTTCCAATCGCAAGGACTCGAATTTCCGTTTGAACTTGTGGGACCTGGCACTACGCTCCCCGAGCCATGTTGCTGCCCTGGAGAGCGATGGGGGCCGTGATCGCGGTCTCTCTTCTGAGCCTCAGGCTTTCGACCTGCCGCTCGCCCGGGGAAGGCGGCCGCGGGCCGGGAGCCGGCGCCGAGCCCACGGAGATCGTGGAGCTCACCGGCGTCGACACCAAGGATCTCACCGCGCGGGAGAAGCGCGAGTGGTCGAGCGCCGTCTCCGAGCTCCTGGCGCCGTGTCCCGACCAACCCGTGAGCTTGGCCCAGTGCGTGAAGGAATCTCGCGACTGTCGCTCCTGCGCGCCGGCCGCAGAGTTTCTGGTCCGCCAGGTCCAAAAGGGTCGCACGCGCTCCCAGCTGGATGCAGCGTTCAAGGAGCGCTTCGGCAAGGATCAGGTCAAGAGCATCAACACGGACGGGTCCCCCGCGAAGGGGCCGGACGACGCACCCGTGCAGATCGTGGAGTGGGCGGACTTCGAGTGTCCGTTCTGCGGACGTACCGCGCCCGTCCTGGAGGAGCTGCTCGAGAAGTACCCGAACAGCATTCGCCTCGTTTACAAGAACTACCCGCTCAGCAGCCACAAGTACTCGGAGAAGGCCGCGCGGGCGGCGGTCGCTGCAGGGCGCCAGGGCAAGTTCTGGGAGATGCACAAGGCGCTCTTCGAGCTGCAGCCCAAGCAACCGGAGCTGCCGGTGATTCGCGAGCTGGCCAAGGGCCTCGGCCTCGACATGAAGAAGTTCGAGGAAGACCTGGAGAGCGAAGCCGTAGCCGACGCCGTGTCCAAGGATCGCAAGCAGGCCGATGCCCTGGGGCTGGAAGGCACGCCGCTCATCTACATCAACGGACGCCACTTTGATCTGGACAACTTCGAGATCGGTGAGGACCTGGAGAAGTGGGTGAAGCTCGAGATCGAGCTCAAGACCGGCAAGAAGGCCGTCGCCAAGAAGCCGTCGCCCAAGAAGCCGGCACCCTCCGCCAGTGGCGCGCCCAGCGCCAGCGGCGCGCCCATCGCCAGCGGCGCTCCCAAGGCCGCTGCCAGCCAATGAGAGGCGGCTCCGACGTCGGTTGCTTCCCCACGGGGCGGCATTACCCCGGCATCGCGCACCTGCTCACGGTGCGCATCGTAGGCCTGGCAGAAGAGTGGGACGGCGAGACGACCCTGGACGACCTGCCCATGGTCTGCATCGACACCGAGACCACCGGTCGGGATTCCGCGCTCGATCGCATCGTGGAGATCGCGTGTGTCGTGTGGCAGCGCGGCGAGATCGTCGCCAGCCACAACTGGCTGTGCAATCCCGGCATGCCGATCCCGAAAGAGGCCTTCGACGTCCACGGCATCAGTGACGACGACGTGAAGGACAAGCCGCGCTTCGAGGACATCGCTCAGGACGTCCTGGCCGCCCTCGCCCTTGGCGTTCCCGTCGCCTACAACGCCGAGTTCGATCGCGCCTTCGTCAACGCCGAGCTCGGCCGCGCCGGCTTCCCGCCGGGCACGTTGCCTCCGGCCTGCCGCAAGGGCGTGGACTGGATCGACCCGCTGGTGTGGGCCCGCGAGCTGCACAAGCAGGAGAAGGGCAAGAGCCTGGGCGAGGTGTGCTCGCGACTGGGCATCGAGATCAACCAGGCGCACCGCGCCTCGGACGACGCCGAAGCCGCGCTCCGCGTTCTTGCGGCCTTCGCTCCGGACCCGCGAGTCCCCAAGACCTACGCCGCCTTCGTGCAAGAGCAGCGCCGCGTCGGTCGCCTGCAAGACGAAGAGCGCGCCCGCTGGCGCGGCAGATCCTGAGAGTCGATCCTTTTGTCGGTGCGGCGCGATACCCGTCGCTTCCGCGCTGCACCGACAAGAAAATTCAGGGAGAGGCTTCGGCCTCGCTGGCATCCACGATGCCGGCGTCCGGCACCGGCGCGTGCTCCACGGCCATCTTCACGTCGAGCAGCACGGTCTCGCCCGGGACCAGGTGAATGGTGCGGCGCTCCGTGGGCGCGTTCGGGTGCTCCAAGCGCACGTAGTGGGTGCCGGGTGCCAGCACGATGGACCGCGCGAAGGGAGTGGTGTCGACCTTTTGGCCATCCACGATCACGTTGGCCCAGGGCTCGGCCACCACCCGCAGGTAGCCGGCGATGGAGGGTGAAACCTCTATGGCCGGGGAGGTGCGCGGCGTGCCTTCGCTGCGCTTCCACTCCAGCGCTTGGATGGCCCCGCCGCCCAGCACGGCGAGAACGGAGCACAGCACCAGCCCCGCGAGGGCGGGCCGGAGGCTGTCCGGCTCGGGTTTCGGCGCCGTGGGCCGGGTGGGGCGCGCCAGGGATTTGGGCGCCTCGTCCGCGATCGAAGCCTCGGCCAGCGCTTGCGAGATCACGCTGCGCGCGGAGCCCTGGTCGGCGTCGGCGAGGATCTGTTCGAGGATCAACGACAGCTCGTCGGCGGACGCGAAGCGATCGCTCGGAAGCTTCTCGAGACACCGGCGCACGGCGCGATCGAGGGCGTGGGGCAAGTGGTCCACGCTGCGCGTGAGCGGCTCCGGAGATTCGTGTCGGATGCGTTGCGTGGTGGTCCCTTGGTCCGGAGCATCGAAGGGACGCCGCCCGCTCAGCATTTCGTAGAGCACCACGCCGAGCGAGAACAAGTCACTGCGGGGGTCGGACGCTTCGCCGAGGATCTGCTCCGGGGACATGTACGACGGTCCGGAGAAGCCCGCGCTGCCATCGAGCAGCTCCGGCGCCGTGGGCATGCGCTCGTCGACGGCGACGGTGAAGTTGATGAGCTTCAGGTTTCCGGAGAACCCGATCAGCACGTTCCGCGGCTGCACGTCTCGGTGCACGATGCCGAAGCCGTGGGCGTGGCTCAGGGCGCGGGCAATCTCGAGCGCGATGGCCGTCGCCACCGGCGGATTCAGCTTGCCCACGCGCTCGATGAGCTCCTCGAGGGAGAGGCCCTCGACGTACTCCAGCACCAGCCACATGCGCTCGTCCCTGCGGACGAAGTCGTGAACCGCGAGCACGCCTGGGTGGTGCAGCTCCGCGAGCAACCGCGCTTCTCGCTCCAGGGAGGCGGCAAAGGGCGAGGACGGCAGGATGCTGGAGGACAGCGCCTTGATCAGGACCGGGCGCCCCAGGGGCTTCTGGATCGCGTGATAGAGGTCAGTGACGGGACCCGAACGGAGCTTCTCGACGACCTGACAGCCATCGAACTCCACTCGCTCCGGCATGCTCGTCACCTCGGGGTCCTGATATACTGCTCGTCGAGCGATTGAATGCCGGGACGAGAGCGTTTCCGGCGGCTCAGGTCAAGGGAGCTCCGGCATGATGCTGAAATCTCGCCGACTCACGCTGGGAGTGACGGTCGCCGTCGCTCTACTCGTAGGTCAGGCATGCAGCGGTTGTGGTGAAGACGGTGGTACCACCACCAACGACCCCGGGACCGGGGGCAAGGGGAGCGGTGGTGACGCCAGCTCCGATCAGAACCTGATCGGCGACCAAGGCACCGGCGGCGAGGCGAGCACCACGTGTCCAGGCGGTTGTCCCGAGGGGCAGATCTGCATCAACGGTTTCTGCGTCACGCAGACGTCCTGCAACGACGACGAGGACTGCCAGAACGACACCTACTGCGAGCCCAACACGGGCTGCATCCCGTGGGGCCAGCCCCCCGACAAGAAGTTCGATCCGGGCTGCCAGGTCGGGCTGCCGCCGGGAAATTTCGCTCCCACCGTGAAATGCGAGTTCTCCCAGGCGCCAGCGGGGGATCCTTTCCCGAACCACGTGGACGTGCAGGCCACGCCCATGGTGGTGAACTTCAACGCCGGCGGTACCGGCGTGCCCTCCATCGTGGTGCCCTTCACGGCCACTGTCGTCAGCAACTACACCGAGGACCTCGGTGTGATTCGCGTGCTGCGCGGCGACAACTGCCAGCTGGAGGCGAACCTGGGCGGAGGCCAGGCCGGGCACGACGGCTACTTGGTGTCGTCCGCCCCGGTGGCGGTCGGCGATCTGGATGGTGACGGCTCCGCGGAGGTGGTGGCCAACGGAGCCGACGGAACGCTGGTGGCGTTCACGCGCAAGGCGGGCACCTGGTCGCGGCTGTGGGTGTCGTCCGCCGCGGTGGCGGGTCCATGCAACGCCGGCAATCATCGCTGTCCCCTCGGGTGGGCGGGAACGTCCATTCACGACCTGGACGACGATGGCGTTCCGGAGGTGATCCGCGAAGGCGCCGTGGTCGATGGCCTCACCGGCACGGTGAAGAGTCAGAACCCGGCGAACTATGCGAGCTACAGCCAAGGTCTGAACCCGGTGCTGGCGGATCTGGACCAGGATCCGGCCATCGAGCTCACCAACGGCCAGTTCATCTGGGAGTGGAGCGGGGGCGCCTGGGTGCAGGAAACCGGCTTCCCCGGCGCCACGGCGTCGGCTCCCGGGTTCGTGGCGGTTGCGGATTTCGGCGCCTACGGTGCCGGCGTACCGGCCACCAACCCGGAAATCGTCGTGGTTCGCGGCGGCAACGTGTACATCCACGCCATCGACGGCACACTGGTGCTCGGGCCCATCGCCGTTCCCGGGGGCGGCGGCGGGGCGCCCACGGTGGCGGACTACGACGGCGACGGTTTGCCGGAGGTCGGCGTCGCTGGTCAGGCCTACCTCACGGTGTACGACATCGACTGCACGGCGTCACCGCGGCCGGGCGGCGCCTGCACGAACTCGAACGGCTGTATCGATAGCGGCAGCCCCTGCCCCGCGGGCATCTTGTGGTCGCGACAGACGCAGGACATCTCCAGCAACATCACCGGCTCCAGCGTGTTCGACTTCGAAGACGACGGAAAGGCCGAGGTGGTGTACGCGGACGAGTGCTTCGTGCGCGTGTACGACGGCACCGACGGCACGGTGCTCTTCAGCCAGTATCGCTCGTCGTGCACCTGGTACGAAAATCCAATCGTTGCCGACACCGACGGCAACTTCCGTGCGGATCTGGTGACGCCCTCGAACCTCGCTTGCTCCGACGGCGTGAACGGCATCGCCTGCAACATGCTGGATGGTAACGGCGTGGACACCCAGTTCCCCGGGGTGCGCTGTCTGGAGAACAAGGACTGCCCCTCCAACGTGTGCGACAACGGCTTGTGCCGCTGCACCACCACGGCCGAGTGCTGCGCGGCAGGCACGGATCCGGCGTGCCTGGACGAAGGCTTCACCTGCGCGCCGCCGCCCACCGGCACGCCGGGCACCGGCAACACGTGCCGGGCCGCCCACCCCAAGGGGGTCAGCGGCATCCGCGTGTACTCCGACGCCAACGACCGCTGGGTGCGTTCCCGCACCATCTGGAGCCAGCACGCCTACGCCGTCACCCACATCAACGAGGACGGCACCATTCCCAAGACCAGCGCGTGGCAGAAGAACTGGCTGCAGTCGGACCTCAACAACTTCCGTCAGAACGTGCCGGGCAACGCGGACGGACAGGACACGCCGGATCTCACGGCGGGCATCGCCGGATTCACCTGCGGCGGCCAGGGTGCCACTCTCAGCGCGCCGATCTGCAATCGCGGTACGGCGCCGCTGGGGTCCGGCGTGAACGTTGGCTTCTACGACGGCACTACCAAGCTGTGTGAAACCAGCACCACCAAGGCACTGCAGCCCGGAGAGTGCGAGACCGTGAGCTGCCTGTGGACCACGCCCACGGAAACTCCCGTGGACGTGGACGTGATCGCGGACGACACCGAGAAGAACACGGAGTGCAAGGAAGGCAACAATCACGGCACCGTGCAGGGCGTGAAGTGCCAGCCGCCGGCGTGACCGCGCCGGACCAACAAAAGAATCACTTCTTCACGTGGAGGCCGCATTCCTTGTCGGAGGCGCGCTCCCACCACCAGCGACCGTCACGTTCGTGCTGCCCGGGCAAGATGGGGCGGGTGCACGGCTCGCATCCGATGCTCACCATGCCGCGGGCGTGCAGCTCGTTGTGCGGCACCTCGAAGCCCTGGATGCTGGCCCACACGTAGTCGAGCTCCACGTTGGCCAGCGGGTTCCACTTGACCAGGGGCCCGCCGGCCTTGCCCGTGTGCGCGTCGTCCAGCGCCACGATGGCGACCTCCGCGCGGGTGGGGCTCTGATCCCGCCGCTGGCCCGTCATCCACGCGGACAAGCCGGCGAGCTGGCGTTTCAGCGGGCCCACCTTGCGAATGGCGCAGCACTCCTGGTGTCCGTCCTCGTAGAACGAGAACATGCCCTTGGCACGGACCAACGCTTGAACGCGTTCGGCATCGGGAAAGCAGTACTCGATGCGAATGCCATAGTGCTTCTCCACGCGATCGAAGAAGCGGTAGGTCTCCGGATGTAGGCGACCGGTGTCGAGACTGAACACCCGGTAGGGCAGCCCGCTCTGGTGCGCCAGCTCGATCAGGAGCACGTCTTCCGCGCCGCTGAAGCTGATCGCGAGATCCGTCCCGAATTCCTCCAGGGCCCGCTTCACGATGGCGCCGGGCGGCGCGTCGGCGAGCTCGCGAGCAGCGGCTTGGACGTCCAGCATGGGAGGGAGAAGCGTAGTTCAGCCCACCCCGAGCAGCCAGGGGGCCTGTCCTCGGGGCCGGCACCTGGGGTATCGTGTGAACGAGTATCTCGCGGCGGGGAGTCTGATCGAGGGTGTGGTGTCCGACGCCGATAGTGAAGCTCCGAATGAACTCGAGGCGTTGCGCGCTCGCGTGAGTGAGCTCACGGAACGCCTGCGCGCCGCGCGAGGCTCCGAAGAGATTCAGCGCGCGGTGCTCGAAGGGGTGCCCGATTACATCCTCGAGCTGGACACCGAAGGCCGCATCAGATTCATGAACCAGACCGCGCCCGGCTTCGAGCTGGAAGGCGTGTTGGGAATGCCCATCTTCGACTTCTTGTCGGAGGAGTCCCGAGAGCCCGCGCGCCGCTGCCTCGAGCAGGTGCTGGAAACGGAAGAAGCCGGCGCCTTCGATTCCACCGGGCTCGGTCCCCATCGTCGCCTCGCTCACTACCACGCGCGCCTGGCGCCGCTGACCCGCGGAGATGGGACCCGCTCGCTGGTGATGGTGGCGACGGACATCACCGAGCTCCGGCAAGCGCAGCTCGAGCTCAAGGACAGCCAAGAGCGCCTGCATCTGACCATGGCCGCCAGCGGTATCGGCATCTGGAGCTGGGACCGGGAGGGTGACCGCATTCGCTGGGACACGCAGACCTGTCGTCTGTTCGGCGTGGAAGAAGGCTGGTCCCCCGGCAGCTTCGACGAGTACCTGGCTCTGATCCACCCGGACGATCGCGATGCCGTGCGCGGTGCGATCTTTCGCTCGGTGGAAACAGGGGTGTACGAGGACATTCAACATAGGATCGAGACGCCCGAAGGCTCGACGCGCTGGGTGCTGTGCAAGGGGGATGCGCAAACGGACGAGAGCGGACAGGTGACGCGACTTCTGGGCGCCATCGTGGACGTGAGCGACCGGCGCGCTCTCGAAGAGCAGCTCCTGCAGTCGCAGAAGATGGAAGCCGTCGGTCAGCTGGCAGCGGGCGTCGCCCATAACTTCAACAACATGCTCGCTGCGATCCTGCCCAACCTGGAGCTGGCATCGCGGCGAGCGGCACCGGACATCCGGCGCTTGTTGGACGCCGCCCGCGAAGCCTCCACTCGCGCTGCGCGGATCGTGCGGCAGCTGATGCTGTTCGCCGGGGGAAGACACCACGCGGAGCAGCGGCGCTCGGAGGCGCTCGACGCGCTGGTGGAACGAACGGTGGAGATGTGCCGAAACACCTTCGATCGAGGGATCGGCATCGAGCTGCGGCGCGATCCCGCCCTGCTGCCGGTGCGCGCGGATTCCACCCAGTTGGAGCAGGTCGTGCTGAACGCTCTTCTGAACGCCCGCGACGCGCTCGATGAGGTCGGCGATCGTGAGCGAAGGATCTGGGTTTCGGTGGAGAGCATCTCCGCCGATGACGTTCCCCTCGAGCACGCAAAGGGAGAGTGGATCCGAGTTCGCATCGAAGACAACGGCGCGGGCATACCGGCGGAGCTGCGGCGCCGCGTGTTCGAGCCCTTCTTCACCACCAAGGAAGTGGGCAAGGGAACCGGCCTCGGGCTGGCCACCAGCTACGCCATCGTTCGCGAGCACGGCGGCGTCATCGACTGCAGTGCGGGGGCAGAGCACGGCACCGTCATCGACATCTGCCTGCCCGCGGATCCCTCTCCGGAGAAGACGCCGTCCACTCCGGCGCCTCCCGAGACCGTCGGCGGCAAGGAGCACGTACTCTTGGTGGACGACGAAGCGCTGGTTCGGGGAGCCGTGCTCCGGGTTCTGGAAGAGGCGGGGTACTCCGTCGCGACCGCTGGTGACGGCGCCGAAGCGCTGGAGCGCTTTGGACGCGACACGTTCGACTTGGTGCTCCTCGACCTGTCGCTGCCGCGGCTCTCGGGTCGTCAGGTGCTGAGCGAGCTGCGGCGCCAACATCCGAAGGCGCGGGTGATCTGCTTTTCGGGCACCGGAGAGACGCCGCCAGACGCGAACGCGTTCCTGGACAAGCCGGTGGGCGCCGACACCCTGTTGGCCACCGTCCGCGACGTGCTCGACGCTTCCTGATTTTGTCGGTTCGCCGCGGGCCCAGCCCTTGACGACCCCGCCCCAAGTGTCTACTGACTGTATACAGTATACAGGAGAACGATGCTGGCACTGACCGTAGACTTCGACAGCGAGGTCCCCGTTTATCGGCAAATTGTCGAGGAAATTCGGGGGCTCATCGCTCGCGGGCAGTTGACCGACGGGAGCGAGCTGCCCAGCGTGCGACAGCTCGGCGCCCGAATCGGGATCAACCAGAACACCGTGGCGCGGGCCTATCGGCTGCTCTCCGACGAGGGGCTGGTGGATCTGCGGCATGGCTCCCGCGCCAAGGTGCGCATCGCCGACGCGCCCTATCGCGACGCCGGCGACGATGCCGACCGCCGTCTGCACGACGTGATCAGCCGATGGGTTCTGGCCGGCGAGAGCCGACGCAGCATCGAACGCCGTTTCGCCGAAGCACTGGATCGCTTCTTCGCCGCCCAGGTCACGAGGTAACGCCATGGAAACAGCAGCCCGACTCACGTTGGCCATTTCGATCGCCTTGGTGGGCATCACCGTGCACCTCATTGCTCGGGTGAACGCCGGCCAACGCGTCTTCTTTCTCGACCTCGGCCGCGAGCCGACCGACACGGACCGTGCTCGCGTGCGGCGAACGCTCTGGGTCAACGCCGCCGTGGTGGTCGTGGGGATCGCGGTGTCGCTGCTGTCCAGCGACGTACTGGTGCTCACGCTGGTCGCCACCGTGGCGCCCCTGCTGTCCATCGCTTGGATGCTGGGCGAGATGCTGGTGCTGGTGCGCACCGTCGCGCCGCCGGCGGCGGGGGGCCGCTTCGTAGTGCCCTTGGACGCGCCGCCGCCGCTGTCGAGCTACCTCTCCGCGCCCTTGGCGGCGGCGAACCTGGCGCTGGTGGTGATCCCCGCGGCGCTGTTCTGGCTCTTGCGGCAGGAGCTCCCCGAGCGCGTTCCCCTGCATTGGGACGCCGCCGGACGGGTGAACCGCTGGGGCAGCCCGGGAGAGCTGTGGATGTTCTGGGGCATCCTGCTGTTCGACTACGCCTTGTTGTGGGTGATCGCGTGGTCTGCCTCGCGGGAGCGCTGGGTGCTCTCGCCCAAGGAGCCGGAACGTTACGCCTGGCTGCAGCACCGCCGCCGTTCGCTGATGGTGCGCATGGTGGAGACGATGATCGCCGGGCTGAACTTGTCCATGGCCGTCATGTGGCTGGGCATCGCCTACGGCAGCATGCCGGGCAACGGCGAGGTATTGGGCGCGATCATCGTCTTCAGCGTGGTGCTGATGGCCGTCGCGATCGTGGGGCCCTTGGTGGCGTTCTTGCTGCCGATGGTGCGCATCCAAGGCGAGATCAAGCGCCTCGCCGGCAGCGACGTGCTCGGCACGCGTCCCGATGGCTGGCGCTGGCGCGGCATGATCTACTACGCGCCCGAAGACCCTGCGCTGTTCGTTCCGAAGCGTTGGGGCATCGGCCAGACCCTGAACTTCGCGCGTCCCGGTGCCTGGGTGTTCTTGGGCGTATTGACGCTGTTGCCGTTGGTCTTGGCCGCAGCAACGGCCCTGTTCTCCCGCTGAGCGGCTGGCGTCTCGGCGCGGTTCGGTGTACCAAGCGGCCGGTGACGAAGCCGCGCAGCATCTTCGCCCCGGACCTGTTTGCAGAACAGGTTGCCGTCGTCACCGGCGGCGGCACCGGAATCGGCCTCGCGGTCGCGTCCGAGCTGGCCAGCTTGGGGGCCAGCGTGGCGATCGGCAGTCGCAAGCAAGAGAACGTCGACAAGGGCGTCGCTGCGCTGGGCGGCTCCGCCTTCGGCCACGTGTTGGACGTGCGCGAGCCGGAGAGCTGCGAGGCTTTCGTCCGTGCCGCGCTGGAACGCTTCGGCAAGATCGACGTGCTGGTGAACAACGCCGGTGGCCAGTTTCCATGCCCGGCGCAGAACCTCTCGCCGCGGGGCTTCGAGGCGGTGATCAAGAACAACCTGAGCGGCCTGTTCTTCATGACCCACGCCGTGGCCAATCTCGCGATGCTACCGGCAAAGCGCGGACGCATCGTCAACGTGATCGCGGACATCGCCCGCGGCTTTCCCGGCATGGTGCACACCGGCGCCGCCCGGGCCGGCGTCGAGAACATGACCAAGACCCTGGCGGTGGAGTGGGCCGCCCATGGCATTCGCGTGAATGCTTGTGCTCCCGGCACCATTCGCTCCAGTGGGACCGCGCAATACGGCGAGGAAACGCTGGAGCTCGCGCGGCGCGCGGTTCCGCTCAAGCGGCTCGGTTCCGTGGAAGAGGTGAGCCGTGTGATCGTGTTTCTTTCCAGCGACCAAAATGACTTCGTGACGGGCTCCACCTACTACATTGACGGCGGCGGCTCGCTCTGGGGCGACGTGTGGCCGATCGAGGAACCGCAGACCCAGAGCTGAGCACCGCGGCTGCCAAAGGCAGCCGTGCGCCGCGCGCGCCTTGGTGGCGTCGTCGCGTGGACTGGGTGCGTCGCTACTTCACGGAGCAGGATCCCACGTTCTGGGTCGCGCTCACGCCGGCGATCGTGGTCTCCGCGCTGCTGTTCGTACGCAGCCCGCTCTCCAACTACATCTTCGACGAGCAAGAGGCACTGCTCGCGAACCCTTACGTGAATGGCGAAGGCCTGGGCTGGCTGGACGCCTTCCGTCGCGACTTCTGGGGACTGCCGCCGGATCGCAGCATCGGCTCCTACCGGCCGCTGCCGGACCTGATCTGGCGTGCCCTGTGGCAGCTGAGCCATGCGTCCTGGTTGCACCACTGGGTGAACGTGCTGCTGCACGGGGTGAACGCCGCCATCGTTGCGGGGATCACCTTGGCCGTCACCCGCCGCCGTGGTGTCGCCTGGCTCTCCGGCGCGGCGTTCCTCACCGCGGCGGTGCTCACGGAGGCGGTCACCGGCGTGGTGGGCATCGCGGACGTGCTCGGCGGCTTGGGCGTGCTGCTCGCCGTCGCCGCGCTCCGAACCCGGATGTGGGTGATGCCCTTCGCCGTGTTCGGTGCCCTGACCATCGGCTTTTTCAGCAAGGAGAGCGTCCTGGTCGCGCTGCCCTTGGTCGCCTGGTGCGCCCTGGTGTTCGCGCCGCTCATGTTCCGGGAGCGACCGCATCGCGTCTGGCGCACGCTGCTCGCGCTGGTGGCCTCCGTGGCCGCGCTGGTGTTCTACACCTACTTCCGGCGCCACTTCTTTCCGGTCACGTTGCCCCCGGAATTCGCCGAGCCGTTGCCCCAGAGCGCGCCCCTCGCCAAACGCGCGATGCACGACTTCTTGCGCTGGTTCCAGCAGCCGCGACTGCCTCACGACGCCATGAACAACCCGCTGGTGGACGCCGACTTTCCCCACCGAGTGGCGGGGGCGTTGCGCGTCTACTTCCGCGGCGTGATGCAGGTGCTGTTCCCCTTGCGGCTCTCCGGTGACTACTCCTTCCCTCAGGAACCAGCGCCCAGTCGCGTGGTCTTTCCCGAGAGCGTGCTCGGCGGGTTGCTGCTTTTGGGGCCGCCGCTGCTCGGTATCGGGCTCTGGATCCGCGCGCTGGTCGTCGAGCGGCGGGAACGCCGAGGCGGCACCACGGACTTCTCCCAAAAGGTCAGCAGCGCGGCCCTCCTGGCGGTGGGCCTCGTGTGGCTGCCGGTGGCCTATTTCCCACACTCCAACATCCCCGTGCTGTTGCCCACCGTGCGGGCGGAGCGCTTTTGGTACCTGCCCGTGATCGGCAGCGCCTGGATCCTGGCCATCGCGTTCGGCAAGCTGCTCGAAGGGCGGCGCTTTCCCCGCGCGGCGGTGTTCGTGGTCGCGCTCTTCTTCGGCTTCCAGGGGATCCGCGCCCGTATGCACGCGCTCGACTACTCCGACGACCTCGCCTTCTGGCGCGCCACGCGCGACGCCGTGCCGAACAGCGCCAAGGCCCATTTGAACTACTCCGTGATGGTGGGCGCGCACCTCGGGGATCTGCCCAAGCGCCTGGCCATCAATGGTCGCGCCATCGAGCTCGCCCCCAAGTGGCCCATGGCGCACATCTACTACGGCGACACGTTGTGCCGGATGAACAAGCCGGACCAAGCGTGGCCCCACTATGCGCGCGGCTTCGACCTGGCTCCCAACGATCCCAATCTCATCTCACTGGCGCTGCAGTGCTTGTGGGACCACCACGCCATCGAACGTCACCGGGACGCGCTCCTGAAGCTCGCCGGCGAGCACCCCGGCAGCTGGATCGCGTATCTGGGAACCGAGATCGTGTACCGCGGCAAGGAGCACGGCGGCGTCGAGAAGAAGTACCGCCCGCGGGGCTACGACGAAGGTCCGAAGGACTGAGGGCTACTCGACCGCGCGGAAGTACACCGTGTTCTGGCCCTGATGGACGGATAGGCGCGTTTCCTCGATCTCGAAGGCGAGCGTGGAGCCATCGATCACCTGCTTCACGTGGTTGGAGGCCCCTTCGTGCATCGTGTCCGGACAGGTCGCTCCGTCGTACGCGAAGCCATCGAAGACGAGGGAGCCGCCGTTCGCCAGGTAGCTGCCGCTGCCCGTCTCGCAGCCGCTGAAGATCGTCACGTGGCCATCCTGCGTGAAGGAGGCGTTCACGTCCTTCCACGCGATGCTGAAGATGGCCGCTTGACCGTCGCTGTAGCCATCGCCAACCCAATGGGTTCCGATCAGCGGGCGGTCGGGGCTCGCCAACTCTCGATCCAGCAGCGTCATCTTCACGTCCGCGCTGGTCATGATCAGCCGCGGCTCTGCGAGCTCGAGCGTGGGGCCTCCCGTCAACAATCCGGTGAGCCACTCGTCCTGCGCCAGGTATTGCTGATCGCAGCCCATGTCCGTGATGCCGTAGCCGAGGATCTCGAGCTTCGAGCCGGAGATGTCGTACGTGCTGCTGAAGGAGTTGCAGCCCGCCGTGGCCGTGAGCTGGCTGCCCTTGAACCCGATGCGCACTTCGGAGCCCGCTACCAGGGTGTGGCCCTCCACGGTTTCCGAGATGAAGCTGCGACCATCGAGGCTGCCCTGGAGCCCGCCGGCGGAGCTTCCGCTCGGGTCGCCGGAGCTGCTGCAACTGCACGAAAGTCCACCCAACAAGATCGCCGCCATGATTCGCGAAAGCATGGTGGAAGTGTGTTCGCGCTCAGCGCGCTCGTCCAGTGCGACAGGTTCCGCCGCTCCACAGCTCCTGATCTTTGCCGGTTCGGCGCGGTAACGCGCGGCGCGAGGTTCCGCGCCGTCCCGACAAGACCTATTCGCTGCCGAAGAGCCAGACGAGGCCGACGATCGACAGGCCCAGCACGAACAACGCCAACAGGGCGACGGCGACGTCCGTGCTGCTCCAACCGCGCTTGGGCGTGACCGGACGGGGAGCGGCGCGGGGGACGTCGGCGATGGGCGCTCCGCCGCGAGCCTCCGGCAGCGGTTCGGCCGCGGGTAGCGTCTCCTCGAGGGGTGCGGACCGCGGTGGGTCCACCGAATCGTCCTCCCGCATGTGCTCGTCGGCGGCGCGCTCGAGCTCTTGCAGCGCGTCGGAGACGGGATCCTCGAACACCAGACGGTTCTGTCCGATGAACACCGACTCCCCTTCCGGCCACGGGCGTTCCTTGTCCGGGGGCAGCGGCGCGTCGCCCAAGCGCGATCCGTTCTTGGAGCCCAGATCGCGGACCATCACGTGGTCCCCCTTGCGGAACACCTCCACGTGACGCCGGGAGGCGTCGACGTCGGCGAGGGGGAAGTCCACGCTCTTGCCCCGGCCGATGACGTAGCTCTTGCCCACCGCCAGGACCAGCTCGCGCCCGGCATCCGGGCCTTCGGCGACGACCACCTTGGTGTCCTTGGGCTCGCCCTGGGCGCCGAGAGCATCGGCCACCAGGCCCAGGGCGATCTCGCAGGTGGCGAGGGCCGGATTCTGGGTGGGCATGACCTGCTCGATCTTCACCTCCAGCCAGATGCGGCCGACACGAATCAGGTCGCCGCTCTTCAGCACCCGCGGCGCTTGAGGCGACAGCCGCACCGGCCCCACGAAGGTGCCGTTCGTGCTGCCCTCGTCCAGGACGATGTAGTCGGTGCCCCGCTGGCGGATGGAGGCGTGGCGATGGCTGATGCTGGGATCCGGGAGGCGCACCTCACACCCCTCCCCGCGACCAATGACGATGCGGGGGGCGTCGAACGTGATCGCTGGAGGCGATTCGCTATCGCCGGAGCGCACCACGACAGTGAGCGCCATCGCCGCGCATATTGATCAGTGGGGGGCCATCTGTCCACGAAGTGGTGACTCCCGATCCTCGAAATTTGGCCCGTTCGGGCCCGGCGCCTTAGTCCCGAGGAGACGAAAGGTCCGAGGGCCATGCCCTTCAGGGCCGCCGGGAGGCAAGAATGACTGAGCAGCAGGAACGCCGTGCATCGGGCTTGTCCCGTGTCCCCTTGGAAGCTCTGGTCGAGATCTGCGGGCGCGATGTGGGGGGAGCGCCGGCGTTCGAAGCCGAATCCGTCGACGTTTCCGGACGCGGCATGCACGTTCGCACCGCCTACTTGCCCGAGATCGGCTCACCGCTGGTGTGCCGCTTCGAGCACGATGGCCGAGAAATCGTGGTCGAGGGCGAGGTCGCCTGGTGCGATCCGGCCGAGCGGGGCGGTGAGTTCGGCATCAAGTTCACGGCGCTGGACAGTGGCAGCGTGGACGCCCTCGCCTCGCTGTGCGGCTTGGGCGAAAAGCAGGCCGAGCCCGAGCCAGAAGAAGAAGAGGTCGCGGTGGAGCAGGGGCCCGAGGCCCCGGAGCCCGGCGCCCGCGTGCGTTTGCACATCGACGGCCTGGGGTCGCCGATGAAGGCGTCCGTACGCCAGGGCACGCAGCGGCGAGTGCACGTTTCCTCCAACCTCGAGTTCCTGAAGGTCGGGCGACCGCTGGAGCTGGAGGACCTGAGCCACGGCGGCCGACGGCCTGCGGAGATCCACGCAGTGGACGTGGTGATCGATCCCCAGTCCCGCGTTCCGCAACTGGTGGTCTCGCTGCGCTTCTCGGACGTGGAGGAGCACACCCCGGAGCCCAGCGTGATCGACAGCGAGGTGAGCACCTCGCGTTCCCCGGTGCGTGGCGCCACTTTCATGCCCGTCTCGGAGCCGCTGGACATGGCGGACGACATGTCTCCGGAAGCCCCCGCGGAGTTCCCGGAAGAAGACGAGGTGATCGAGGACGCCGGCGCCATGCGCGACCGCCTGGGCGTGGTGGCGGCCGGGGCAGGAGAAGCTGCCAAGAAGACCGGCGCCGTGCTGGCCCACGTGAGCGTGACGGCGGCGAGCGGCATGGGTCGCTTCTTCAAGGGAGCCGGCGCCAAGATCGCCGAGTACAAGCGAGCGAAGAGCGAGAAGGCCGAGGACCGGCCGCGCCGGACCACCGCGGCTCCGCCTTCGGGCGTGCTGTCCGTCGAAGGGCGCCGGCTGCGTCCGCAGTCGCAAGCGGCACCCAAGACGGAAGCGAGCCCTGCACCCAAGGGCGGCAAGCTGGCGGGGCTCAAGCACAACCCCAAGGCGAAGAAGATCGCGGGCGCCGGAGCCCTTGTCGTACTGCTGGTCACGGTGGGAGTGATCGCCATGAAGAAGCCCGCCTCGCCGCCTGGAGCGGACGTGGACGGGCCCGCGGTGAGCATGACCGTGGCTGCCGAGTCCCCCAGTGGAGACGTGACCGCGGTGGACGAGCAGGGCAATCCCATCGCCACGGATCAGCCTCCCGCCGAGACGGCGAAACTGCCGGTGCTGAAGGACGCGCCCCCGGCGAGCTCCGACGGCGTGACCGCAGACGTTCCGCTGTTCGGCCCCACGCCGATGGCCACCATGGAGCCCGCGCCCCTGGGCCCCCCACCCGAGCTGGCGACCCCGGAAGGCGCCGGTGAGGACGAGGAAGCCAAGGAGAAGGCTGCCGCGGACCAGGTGGAGGACGAGACCTGGGGCGACAAGGAAGAGAAGAAGCCGACGACTAGCAAGGCGAACCCCGCGGACGTGAAGCCTTGGGGACGCGGTCGCCTGCATCTGCCCACCATTCACCGGCTGCGTCTGGACCAGCCTGGCGGCGCCATCAAGGGCGCCATCAACCCGACGGGCTTCACCGTGGTGGTTCCTGGGGTGAAGGTTATGGAGTCCCCCCGAGGCATCGAGAAGCGGGATTCTCGCATCGCTCGCGTGAAGACCCGCAACGGCTCCTCGGGCGCGGAGATCACCTTCCAGTTCCGCGAGAGCGTGCCCGGCTATCGGGTTCGCCTGCGTCGAGACTTCGTGGAGTTCTTGATCAGCGCTCCGGCGGACTCCAAGACCGGCGCCGTCAAGAGCAGCAAGAAGAGCCACAAGAAGAGCTCGAAGAAGAAGAGCAAGAAGAAGCACTGAGCTCAAGACAGCCTGCGGGGTGCCGTTCAGAACATCGACCCACAACACGTCGAGGTTCCATGGAGGGCACCCTCAGCCTCCGCCGTGCCGAAGTGCGAGCTTCGAGCACGGCGTCCGCCATTTCCGCACTGCGGGAGCAGCTCAGCCAACCGGAGCTCGCCTGCGTGCTCGCCTTCACCTCTCCGGAGGTGGACCTTGGAGAGCTCGGTCCGGGTCTGAAGCAGAGCTTCGATTGCCCGGTGATCTCCTGCACGACGGCAGGTCAGATCGGCCCCGACGGCTTCACCGTGGGCGGGGTGACGGCGGCAAGCGTGGCCGGACCCCTGAAGGTGCACTCCTTCGTGATCCCGCTGGATGACATCGCCGCTTCCGTGAGCGAGGTCGCTGCCGAGATCGTCCTGCTGCGACCCAAGTCGAAGCTCGCCTTCGGCCTCGTCCTGGTGGACGGCCTGTCCCTCAAGGAAGAGCGCCTGATGGCCACCCTCCACGCGGCGTTGCCCAGACTGCCGATCGTGGGCGGGTCGGCGGGAGACGACCTCCACTTTTCCGAGACCCACGTGTACTTCGACGGCAGGTTCCGTCAGCACATCGCCGTGCTGCACCTGTTCGAGACGGACTTGCCCGTCGCGCCGGTGAAGTTCCAGCACCACCTGCCATCGGATCAACGGCTGGTGATCACCCGGGCGGACGCCAGCACTCGGACCGTGTACGAGATCAACGGCAAGCCGGCGACGGCGGTGTACGCGAACGCCGTGGGAGTGAAGGAGAGCGAGCTCACCTCGCAGGTCTTCTCCAAACATCCGCTGCTGTTGCGCATCGGCACGGAGTACTTTACCCGCTCGCTGGCGCGTGTGAACGCAGACCGAAGCATCACATTCTTCTGCGCCATCGACGCCGGGTTGGTGTTGAGAGTGGGGCGTCAAGGCGGCTTCATGGACGCCGTGGAGTCCGCTATCACGGAGCTTCGAGAGTCTCTGGGCGAGCCGCAGCTGGTGATCGGCTGTGACTGCATCCTGCGGCGCCTGGAGATGGAGTCCAACGGCATGATCGCGCAGGTGGGCAAGCACTTCGCCGACCTGGGCGTGATCGGCTTCAGCACCTACGGCGAGCAGTACAACGCGGTCCACATCAATCAGACGTTCACCGGCATCGCCATCGGCGGTGCCCCGTGAAGAGCCGGGTCGCCGAGCTCGAGGCCGAGCTGGAGGCGGCGCAGCGCACCATAGATGCCCTCAGCGATGCGATGGAACGTGGCCTCTCCGAAGCCTCCACGGACGTGCCTCTCACGCTGCAGATGCTCAGCTTGGAGCAACTCGTGCACGAGCGGACCCATGAGCTTGCGAGCCGACAGGGAGAGCTGCAAGCCGCGCTGGACGAGCTCGGGCGCACGCAGGCCCAGCTCTTGAGCGCGCAGAAGCTGGAAGCCATCGGGCAGCTCGCGGCGGGCATCGCTCACGAGATCAACACGCCGATGCAGTACATCGGAGATAACACCGCGTTCTTGCAGACGGCGTTCACCGAGTTGCTCGGTTACGTGGCCCGTCTGGAAGCAGCCGTCGGGGACACGGTGAAGCCGAGTCGAAAGGTGGAATTCGTCAAGGAGCGCGTGGGGCCCGCCGTCGACCAGACCATCGAGGGTGTGGCGGCCGTGAGCAGGCTGGTGCAGGGCATGCGATCCTTCGCCCACCCCGGCAGTGAGGAGAAAGAGCCCACCGACATCAACGATTCACTGGAAACGACCGTCACCGTGTGTCGCAACGAGTGGAAGTACGTGTCCGAGGTGGAGCTCGAGCTGGAACCGGGCCTGCCGTTGGTTCCGGCGCTGCGGGCGGAGCTCAATCAGGTGTTCCTGAACATGATCGTCAACTCGGCTCAGGCGATTGGCGAGGTGGTGAGCGGCGACGAGAAGGGCAAGATCGTGGTCCGTACTTGGAGCGACGAGGCGGCAGTGTACGTCTCGATCTCGGATAGCGGCCCCGGCGTCCCCGAAACCCTCCGGAGCAGAGTGTTCGATCCGTTCTTCACCACCAAGCCGGTAGGAAAGGGCACTGGGCAGGGGCTCGCGATCGCTCGTTCCATCGTGACCGAGCACCACGGCGGCGCGCTCGAGCTCCTTGCCACGCAGCCCACCACTTTTCTGATCAAGCTTCCGCGGGGACAGAGCGACCTACGAACCAAGACGCGGCCGTCGATGGAAACGATGTCGGCCGTGGGCCGTTAGCGACGACCGCGCCCTTTGCGGGTCACGCTGGCCAGGGCCGTGTGCGGACTCGTCTCCAGCGCCGCGAGATCGCTCTCCCCCCGCGCCAGCCGGGCCGCACCCGCGAAGGCGATCATGGCCGCATTGTCCGTGCACGCGCGCAGATGCGGGACCACGAGGCGCACGCCGGCGCGTTCGCAGGCTGCGTCGGCGCGCTCCCGGAGCTCGCGATTCGCGGCCACGCCGCCCGCCAGCACCAAGGTGCGCACGTTCTCTTGCTCCACGGCGCGGAGCGCCTTCTTGACCAACGTGTCCACCACGCGGCGCTGAAACGCCGCGCACAGATCGCGGAGGGTCGCGTCGTCCCCCGGGCGGCCGTGATTGGTGACCCAACGTTGCACGTTGGTCTTCAGCCCGCTGAAGCTGAACTCGAGGGAATCCCGCTGGGGCATCGGTTTGGAGAGCGCGATGGCGTCGGGGTCCCCTTCACGAGCGAGGCGATCGATCACGGGTCCGCCGGGGTAGCCGAGGCCCAAAAGCTTGGCGACCTTGTCGAAGGCTTCCCCGGCGGCGTCGTCTCGCGTGGCGCCCAGCTCTTGGATGTCCGTCAGCTCCTGTCCGTCCACGCGATAGAGCGCGGTGTGGCCTCCGGAAGCCAGAAGCGCCACGTAGGGTGGCTCCGCGGGCTCCGGCTCCCGCAGGCCGGGAAAACGCAGGTTCACCGCCAACAAGTGTCCCACCAGGTGGTCCACGCCCACCAGCGGCTTGCCCGTGGCCCAGGCGAGGCCGCGGGCGAGCTGCACGCCCACGAGCAGAGCCCCAGAGAGCCCCGGACGCGCGGTGACGGCGATGCCGCCGATGGCGTCGAGGCCAATGCCTTCGAGGGCGGCTTCGATCACCGGACGCGCGTTCTTCATGTGGTCTCGGGAAGCCAGCTCCGGGACCACGCCGCCATAGGGAGCGTGCAGCTTCACCTGACTGTGCACCACGTCCGAGAGCACGCTGCCGCCTTGGGTGACGACCGCGGCGCCGGTCTCGTCGCAGGAGGTTTCGATGCCGAGGACTTGCATCAGTAGCCGCAACCACCGCTGCGCCGTTCGAGCTGAAACAGCGCGAAGCCCGCGGCCTTCGGCGGGTCCGGTGGTGTCGTGGCTGGCGGGGGACGCAGCAGCCGTACCTCCACGTCGTCGTTCTTCATCAGCGACACCACGGCCAGGGCAGGACCCTCGCAGCTCGACTCCGTCCAGGCGACGAAATTGAAATCCCGGCCCGTTCCGAAGTCGAGGGTGGACAGCTGATCGCTCTGGACCTCGCTGCTGGCGTGGAGCACGGCGTGATCGAAGCGGGGCGAAGGCACGCACGGTCCGGTTTCCGCATCGTCCGTGGTGATGGTGCCCGGCGTGCTGCCCAAGTGGTTCATGTCCAGTGTCAGCGCCAGCCGCAGATCCGGCGGGTAGCCCTGGCGTACGAACTGAGCGCTCACGATCGAGCCGCAGTAGGCAGCGCCATCACTGGTATCGAAGCGATCCAACGTGCGGCAGCCCGACAGCAGCACCACCAGCAACAGCGCGCGCTTCATGGCTTGCCCAACGCTTGCCGGGCCGCCTTTCGCACGCGCGGCTCCGCGTCCTTGTCGGCCACGCGCTCGAGCGCGCCCCGCGCCGCGTTCGGGTCGATCTTGCCCAGGGCCACCACCGCCGCTTCTCGCACCAGAGCGGTTTCGTCCGTTTCCGCGGCGCGTGTCAAGGCGGCGATGGCCTTGTCGTTGCGTTTGCCGGAAGCGAGCACACCGAGAGCTTCCGCGGCGCGAACCCGCGCCGGCCACTCCGTGGCCTTGTCGAGCAGCGCGGTGACGGCCTCGATGCCGCCCTTCGGCTTGGCGCGCTCCACCGCCGCCAGGGCGGCGCGTCGAACGCTGTCGTCGGTGTCCCCCAAGGCGTCCAGCACGGTCTTCTGTGCGGCGGCCTCGGGTCGCACCGCGAGCACCTGGATGGCGCGCACTCGCGTTTCCGGCGCAGGGTGGCTGGCCAACGTCACGAAGGCGGGGACCACCGCGCTGGCGATGGTCTCGGCGGCGGCGACCGCGCGCTTCTTGCCCGCCGCGCTCGCCTTGTCGAGATCCTGGGTGAGGGGACCAAAGGCCGGCTTGCCGCCGCGGGCCAAGAGCGCATCGGCGACCGCGCGGGCGCGCTCGGGAGAGCTCTGCACCGCGGACACGCTGGCGTGGGCCAGCGCCGGGGCGATGGTCGCGAGCGCCTTGGTCTCGTCGTCGGCCGAGTAGCCCTCCGGCAGCAGACCGCGGATCAGCTCGCGAACGTCCACCCGCCCTTCCGGCGGGACCTCGCGGGTGTGGGCGTACTTGCCCGTCGCCAGCACCAAGGCCGCGGCGGTGCCGGCGCGCCGCAGCTCGGGATCCGGGCTCACCAGCGCTTCCGAGATCGCGCGCGGTGCCCCCGGCGCGCCGATGCGTGCGAGGGCGGTGACGGCCGCGCCGCGCACCGTGGCATCGCTCGACTCCCCGAGCTGCGTCAGCACGTCCGCCGCGGACTTGTCGCTGATCTCCCCCAGCGCGAAGGCCGCCGCAGCACGCGGCAGCGGGCCGGCCTCCATGGACCGCGCCACTCCAGCCAGCAGGGGGCCGCTCTTCTTGTCGCCGATGAAGCCGAGGCCCATGGCACCCAGGGCCCGGATGCTCGGTGCGTCGCTCTTCACCATGTGAGTCAAGAGCTCCCGCGCCGCCGGCGAGCGCATGCGGGCCACGCCCCAGGCCGCGGCCACCATCACCGGATCCGATTCGTCGGAGCGGATCTCCCCGCCGGGGGCGAGCAGCTCACCGAGCTTGGGCAGCAGCGCCGGATCCCTCAGCGCCCCCACGGCGATCATGGCACGAGCTCGGAGCTCCGAATCCGCGTTGCCCGTGGCGAAGGCGAACAGGGCGGAGCCCGCGCTCTTGTTTTCGATGTACGAGAGCAGCTCGATGGCGATGCGTTGCTGCGCGTCGTTGTCGTCCGTCAGTGCGTCCAACAGCGGCTTGACGGCGCGCTCGCCGATGCGCCGCAGGGACTCGCGTGCCTTTTCGGCGACTTTGGGGTCCGAGCTCTTGGTCTGGTGCGCGAGCGGGAATGCCAGCGCGCCGTAGATGTCCACCAGAAGCCGCCGGTAGATGGGCTTCTGCGGATTGCCCAGCGCGACGGGCAAGAGCTCCTTCTCCAGCGACTCCAGCGTGCCGCGGCCCAGGTTGATCTGCATGCTCAGCCGTGCGGCCTGCGCCACCAGCTCTTCGTCCGGCGAGGCGCGCACCACGCGGCGCAACAAGCGGTCCGCCTCCTGCAGATCCCCCTGGCTGATGAGCAGCTCCGCCAGCTGGAAGTACACCGGGAACAGCCGGTCGTTCTTGGCGATGGCCTGGCGGAACGCTTGGATGGCCTTCTTGTTGTCCTGCCGCCGGCGGTACATTTCGCCGAGCTTCCGGTGCCCTTCGGCGTCGTCCGGGCTCAGCTCCACCGCCTTGGCCGCGTAGCGGATGGCCTCGTCGTCCTTGTACAGCTCCGCGGCGTACTGGGCCATGCGCTGGTAGTACTCGCGCGCCCGCTTGGGCTCCGCTTCCACCAGCTTCTTGAGCACGTCGATGGCTTCGCGCAGCTTCTTCTGCAGCACCAGCACGCGCTCCAAGGTCGCCAGGCTCGGCGCGTCGCCAGGGGCGCTCTTCACCACCAGCTTGAGGGTGCGCTCTGCATCTGCGTAGCGCCGCAAGCGAATCTGCACCTCCGCCAACAGGCGCCCGGCGTCCAGATCCGGCGGCGTGGACTTCAGCCGCCGCGCCAAGGGCGCTGCCCGCTGCTCCAACTGGCCGGAGAGGCTCCACAGCGTGACGATGTGCGTGCGCGCTTCCCGCGCCAGGTACTTGTTGTCGCCGGACTCCTTGAGCATCTGCTCCCACAGCCGCCGCGCCTCGTCGTACTGGCGGTTGCGGGTGTCGCGCCCCGAGGCCGAGGCGCCGGTACGCTCCAGCGCCAGCGCGTAGGCCTTCTTGTACTTGATGAGCTTGGGCGAGAGCTTCATCGCCTCCCGCAGCGACTCCAGCGCTTTGTCCGGCATGTCGTGCTCGAGGTACACCTCGCCCATGGTGGACTCCGCACGCGCGCGATCGGTCACCACCACCTTGATCCGCTGCCAGGTGGTCATGGCCTTCTTCTTGTCGCCCTCCTGCCAATAGCGATCCCCGAGCTCCACCAGGTGACGTGGGTCGTGGGACCCCATCTTGCTGAGGCGCTGCAGCACCTCCATGGCGCGGTCCTTCTCTTCCACTCGCTCGTAGAAGTCGACCAGCGCCGCCAACGTTTCCTCGTCCTGACCCGAGCGCGCCTCCAGCTTCTTCAGCTGCTCCAGGGCCTTTTGGCGATCTCCGCGTTGGATCAGCGCTTCCGCCAGCTGGAACACGTAGTCCGGGTTGCGCGGCGCCGCGCGGATCAGCGCTTCGTATTCCTTGATCGCCTGATCCAGCTCGCCCTGGATCTGAAGCAGCTGCACCACCTTGAGCCGCGTGGAGATGTCCCCGGACTTCTTCGCCAGCGCCTTCTTGTAGGTGGCCAGGGCCTTGTCCACCTGTCCGGTCTCTTCATACAGACCACCCAGCATGCGCAGCCGGTCGTAGTCCTGGACGTTGTCTTTCTCGAGCTCCGTGATGAGCTCCCGCAGCCGGTCTTCGTCACGATAGACGCCGACGATGATGTCGTAGATCTCGGTGCGAATGCCGGACTGGCTGCCCGCGGCGTGCAGCGCGCGTCGCAGCGTGGTCATGGCTTCTTTCTTCTTGCCCAGCTTGGCCAGGGCGCGCCCCAGATCCCGGAGGGCCGGCGCCAGCACGCGGTTGTCGCCAGCGGCCGCCTTCACCACTTCGCGGTACTCGTCCACGGCGCGCTGATGCTCGTTGCGCAGCATCAGCTCGCGCGCCAGCTCCCCCTTCACGTAGAAGGAGCCCTTGGCCCGGGTCACCAGCTGCTTGTGGTACTTCTTGGCGTCGTCCCAGTGCTTGAGGTCGAGGGCGAGCTGCATCAGCGTACGCAGCGTCTGCTCTTTCTCGGCGTCGTTCTTGATCAGGGGCAGCGCCTTCTCGTAGCGACTGAAAGCACCGGCCTTGTCCCCGCGATCTTGCAGCACGTGGGCCAGCGCCATCAGCGCCGTCGGGTCCTTGGGCTTCTGCTGGATCGCCTTGTCGTAGGTCGCGATGGCGCGGTCGTACTGACCGTCCTGCTTGTAGATGCCCGCCAGCGCCACCATCGCGTTCCACTGATCCGGCTTGGCTGCGCGCTTCTCGAACTCCTCCACCAGCTTTTGCAGGTTGCCGTCCCGTTCGCGGTACAGCTCCGCCAGACGTTGCAGCGGGAACTGCGCCCCCGGCTGCGACAGCACGATGCCCGTGTAGCGCGCGATCAGCGCGTCGTTGCTCGGTCCCTTCGGCTTCTCTGCCGAGGGCTTGACCACTGGTTTGCCACCGGGCTTCGGTCGCCCCCCGGGCTTCGGTCGCCCCCCGGGGTGAAAGCCAGGCTTCGGCTTCTGGCGACCGCCGGGATTGAATTGCCCCAGCAGGTTGCCGGAGCCCGGGGCCGCATCGGCGGGAGGGGCCGCCAGGGCCGCCATCAGGGCCGTCACCAGGCCACCGAGCAAGGGTCGTAGCTTCACGGGGAGTTAGCCTACGCGTCCGCGGAGGGCGCCGCCAATCACTGAACGTTCGACAGCGCGCGCCCCCTTCCCTTGGCGAGGTTTGTTGGTTCGCCGCGGAACCTCAGGGCGGAGGCGTGCCGCCGCCACCACCGCCCGGAAATCCGCCGCCCGGAAGCCCAGGGATGCCGTTCGCACACTGCTGGCCGCACTGTCCGAACACGCACTGCACGGCGTTGAACGCCTTCAGCGCGGCCTGGAAGTCCCCATTGAAGCACTGGAGCATGCACTGCAGGTTGAGGCCGCCCGGGCCGCCGGACAGGCACGACTGGAAGGCGCAGATCACGCCGTCGCGGCACACGTTGTCGAACAGGCAGTCCTGAGCCGAGGGGCACTGTTGGGTGATGCAGCTGAGGCAGGCCAGGGGCCCGCCGCCGCCGGTTCCCCCCGTACCGCCGCCGAAGCCGCCAAAGCCGCCGAAGTTCCCGAATCCGCCGGAGCCCCCGCCGCCAGTGGTTCCGCCGGTGCCCGCCGTGCCGCCGCTGCCACCGGTGCCGCCGCCGCACGGGCAGTTGAGCTTGGTGCGACAGTTGGCGACGGTTTGTGCCGCGTTCGTCGCGTTGCTGAACGGCCCGCCGTTCTGATCGATGACCGCCTGGCATGGCCCGAGGTAGCAGTCCACGCCGCTGCAGCCGGATTGATCGGCGCAGGCGAGGATGTCGAGGCAGCCGCTCTCGTCCGCGCAGGTCGACCACACGTCCCCGCACTCCGTGCAGGTGCAGTCGTCGCACTCGTTCTGGGCGACGCTCAGGCACGAGCCGCCAGTGCCCCCGTCTCCACCGATCGCGGCCCCACCGCCGTCTCCGGACACGCCGCCGGAGTTACCCACGCCCCCGCCTCCGTCCAAAACTGACAGGCCACCAGTGCCGGCGCCGGCATCGGGATCCGGAATCGGGCCGAAATCGATGGTGGAGCGTCCGCAGGATGCTGCTCCAAGGCACACCGCCACTACCGCAAAGCCCCAACGAGTGATCGTTCGCGAATTCATCCTCGTGCTCCTCGTGCTGCCCACACGCCTGCGAGGGAAAAACCGACTACGGCCTTAGCACATCGCTGCCTTCGTCGGGGCGGGTTCGGTGGCTCCCGAGTCGCCCTGCGTGGTAAACGGCCAGGGCATGTCCGAGACGGACGATCCCGAAACCACGGAGCCGGAAGCGACTTCGGAAGACGAGGCGGAAGCGACGCCGCCATCGGAAGATGCACCAGCGTCGTCCGACGCGGAAGCGGCGTCACCGGAAAATGTCAGCGACACTGCGGGTAGCGCTGCGCCGCCCCCTGCGGTTTCGGATCTGGACAACCGCTGGGGGATCCTCGCTCGTTCGGTCACCCTGGGCGGAGTGATCGGCCTGGCCCTGGTGGCGTGGGCGCAGTTCACCTTCAAGGCCACCTGGGTCACGCGCTTCCTGACCCACAACGACATCGCGATGCCGCAGCGCATGCGCATGATCGCGAGCCTCGGCGTGGGCCTGGTGGTGGGCGCCGCGGCGGTCTTCGTGGCGATCTTCCTGCTCGAGCGCCGCGGCGTGGTGCGCAGCACCGTGGAGCGTTGGCTGTGGTTCGCGTCCCCGCTCATCCTGGCGCCGGCGCTTCCACAGCTCTACCGCTGGAAGCCGTGGCAGGGGAAGCACGAGACCCTGCTGCCGCTGCTCCTCGCCGTCACCTTGGTGGCGGAGATGCTCTTCGTCCACTCCTTCCGCGCGATGCCGGACAGGGTGTCGCGATTGATCGAGCGCGTCAGGAAAGCGCTCCCGGAGGTTTGGCGGAAGCACGGCCCGCTCATCGTCGTGGTCGCGGGAACGATTTTCTACATCGCGTTCATGAGCTTCTACAACCTGCGCTGGCACTACAAGCTCAGGACGCACAACTTCGATCTCTCCATCGACAACAATCTCATCTACTCCGCCCTCAAGGGCGGACACATGGAGAGCACCGTCACGATGGGCAAGGACCCGGGCAAGTACTTGGCGATCCACGCCAAGCTCGGCCAGTACGTGATCTTGCCGATCTACGCGCTGTATCCGAAGCCGGAAACGCTCATCGTGATCCAGTCCGCGCTCTTGGGCCTCGGCGCGTTGCCGCTGTTCGGTTTCGCCAAGCGCCACGTGCGGCCCTGGGTCGCAGCCGCCGTGGCCATCGCGTACCTGTGCTACTACCCGATGCACAGCGCGAACTTCTGCGAGTCGAAGTATCTGTCGCTGTCCGGCTTCTTCGTGCTTGCCGTGTACTGGGCGGTGGAGACGCGCCGCTGGGTGCCGTTGGTGCTGGCCTTCATTTGCGCCAGCTTGATGCGGGAGGACGTCCCGGTGGGCTTGGCCATCGGCGGCACGTTCCTGGTGCTCACCGGGCACCGCCCACTGCCAGGGATCGTGATGGCGGCAGTGAGCACCGTCTGGTTTCTGATCCTTCGCTTGCTGATCATGGACAAGGCCGGGGACTGGTGGTTTCCCAGCATGTACAAGGGCCTGTTCTCGCCGGGGCAAGAGGGCTTCGTGAGCGTGGCCAAGACGCTGATCTCGAACCCGCTGTTCACCCTCGACAAGATCCTGACCAAGGACAAATTCTTCTATTTGATGCACCTCTTGGTGCCCATCGCGTTCTTGCCCGTGCGTCGCTGGTACCTGTGGGTCGCGCTGATCCCCGGCGCGCTGCTCACCATGCTGGTCACGGACTACAAACCCATCTTCGGGTTCTCGTTCCAGTACGTGATGCACTGGGTGCCCTACCTGTTCTTGGCCGTTCCCCTGGCGCTGTCGGCGATCGAGAAGGAGAACGGCGTGGCCCGCATGCGGGGCGCTCTCGCCGCCCTGGCGCTCGCCGTGTCGGTGAGCAGCTACAACTACGGTGCGTTCTCGGCCCGGGACCATTCGGTGCGCGGGGGCTACTTCGACATCGAATTCGGGTTCAGTCAGAAGGAAAAGGACCGCCTCGCGGATCTCCGGGAGACGATCAGCGTGATCCCGAAGGACGCCTCCGTCGTGGCGACGGAAGGCATCGGCGCCCAGGTTTCGTCGCGCCGGTACATGTACGCCATGCGACGCGGCTTGTATGGAGCGGACTACATGCTCGCGTCTCGTAAAGAGCTCGACTACGAAAAGACGCGTCCGTTCTTCACTCGGGCCGTGAAGAGCGGGGAGTACGGTGTGCTCAAGCGGGTGGGCGAGTTCGTCGTGCTGAAGAAGGGCCACGACACGTCGGGCAACGCGGCGTTGATCCGCGACTGGAAGCTATGACGGACGGACCGGCGCCCCGCCGGTCCCCACTCGGACGTGCGCTCAGGGTCTTGATGGGCCTCGCGGCCCTCGGCTTCGTGGTTTGGACCTTCGAGGATCTCGGTCGTCGCTGGGATCCCAACACGCTGTCCGTCAGCTGGTGGCTCGTCGCCCTCTCCACCTTGCCCCTGGCCGCGGGGGGGCTCTTGCAAGCATGGGGTTGGACGCTGTTGCTCTCACGCATGTCTGGGAAGCCCGTGCCTTGGGCGCCCGCCATCGCGCTCCACGTGGAGAGCATGATGGCCCGCTACGTCCCGGGAAAGGTGGGCTTGCCCCTGGTGCGCATGGCAGGCGCCGCGACCCTGGGCGTGGAGCCCGCGGTGGCCGGTGTTTCGGTGTTCATCGAAATGCTCAGCTTCTCGGCCATGGGCGGCGTCGTCGGCTTCGGCACGCTGGCTCTGGCGCATGGCCAAACCCGTGGGCAAGAGGCACTGCTCGGTCCCTGGTTCACGGTGCTGCTCGTGGGCTTCGCCGTGGGCGTCGCCGCCCTCATGTTCGTGGATCGCAAGTACTTCCCCAAGGCGCTCCTGCGTCGCATTGGCGCGGGCGGCGCGGGCCCTCTGGTGCCGCTGATCCTCCCGCTCATCCACGCCGCCTATTGGGGCACCTGGGTACTGCACGGCTACTTGATGGCCCTCGCCATCGGCGCGAGCCACGCAGCGGCGCTGGCGGCCGCGGGCTTCTTTCCGGTGGCGCTCATCGCGGGCTTCTTGGCGCTGGTGGCGCCGGCTGGCGCGGGAGTGCGCGAAGCGATCTTGTCTGCGGGGATGGCGCCGGTGGTGGGGGCGACGGGCGCGCTGTCCGCGGCGGTGCTCTCTCGCATCACCACGCTGGTGGTGGAGGTCAGCGTGTTCTTGCTCACTCGCCCCCTCGCTCGCAAGCGTCACCAGGAAGCGCGATAGCCGATCTGACTGCTCAGCACGTCGGTCACGTCCAACGTCGCATCGTTGTCGAAGTACGACGTGATGAACGTGTCCAAGCCCACCACCTGATAGAAGAACGCATGGCGATCGAAGAACGGGTCGTCCACGTGGAGCCCCACTTCGCCGCCCAGCAGCGCGAACCAATGCAGGGCCGTCGGGTAGTAGTAGTGGGCGACGATTCTCCGGTAGCGGTACGGATACTGGACCTCGTACTCGTTGCCGACGACGTACATTCCGCCGCCGCCGACGTAGACGGGCACGAAGCGAAAATCTCCGATGCCGAGCTCGAAGGGCCGCACCGTGAGCGTCACGTCGAGGTTGTGGACGCGGTGGCCCGCCTCTCGTTCCGGCGTGAAGCCGTAACCCACGCTGGCGTTCAGCACGTCGTCGAACACCGCGTAGCCCAGCGCCAGGTTGGCCGCGCCGAGCCAGCCTCCCGTCGCCAGGCGCGCGAAGTCCGGCACCAGCGGCCCGAGGCGGTCGCGATCGCGATCGTTCCTCGGACTTTCATCGCCCGTGTCCCGAGCCGCGGCGCTGGCTGCGATCGACATCGCGGCGCACGCGAGAAGGAGAGCTGCCGAGCGTTTCATTCTGGCATCTCCGATGCCGGCGTGACGCTCTCGCAGTCGTCGTAGTGGCAGCGCGAGAAGGTGATGCTCGTCTCGGCTACGGTCACCACCGTGAACACCGCGGAGTACTCGTGGGTCGAGCACTGCAGCAAGGTCGTTCCTTCGTAGGTGCCGAGGGCGTAGTCGAGCAGGTGGCCGTGAACGACCAGGTCGACCGGCTCCGCTTCCAAGAGCTGTCGATAGAACTCCTTGGAGCCGCCGTTGGGGATGTCCGCTGGCGCGTAGACGGGCTGATGCGTGACCCAGATCAGCCGCTCCGCGCCCTCCCGAGACTGAGTCTCCTTCGTGAGCCACTCGCGGTCCGGCGCCACGTGCGGGAACTCGAGCGAGTTCGAGTTGAACATCACGAACTTGGTGCCGGCGTAGCTGAACGTGTAGTTCAGCGGCCCGTACATCTTGCGATAGATTTCCGGGCCGTCGGCGATGGCGTCGTGATTGCCGATCACCGTCAGCACCGGCACTCGAATGTCGCCCAAGCGCGCTTGAGTCAGCTCGAATTCCCCCAGAAGGCTGCGGTCCGACATGTCGCCCGCCACGACCACGAAGCGGATGTCGTTGCGCGCGTTGATGGCCTTCACCGTACCGGACAGCTCGTCGTAGCCGTCGTGGGTGTCGCCCAGGGCGACGAAGGAAAAGGGCAGCGTTTGCTCCTGAGCCGCGATGCGCGCGAGGTTCTTCTGTGTCAGGTCCCGCTCCGACGGCTCGGTGGAAAATGGTGTGAAGCGCAGACAGCTCGACGCGACCAGTAACGTCGCCGCGAGCACCGGGCGCGAAAGCGAATCCATGTGCGTCGACATCGCAGGAGTCGTGCCGACCGTGCGCCGACGGATTCGACGATCGCGTCGTGGCAGAACGCCCCGATGCGCATTTTCGCGCGTCCCAATGTTGCTCGGTCGAGAAGAGTTGCTACACCTCTTGCCGCACCCGTTGAAGCGCTGGACTCTCCTCTCTGCGATCGCGTGGGTCGCCTTGGTTGCTGGCTGCAGCGACGACACCGGCAAGCTCGCCGCCAGCGGCACGGGTGACGTGTCGAACCCTCCGGCGGCTCGCGGCAGCTCGGCCAGCCCCTTGGACGAAGCGTGTGGGCCCGGGGCCGTCACGGCCGGCGGCGCCGCGGTGCTCCGCCGCTGGCCCTACTTGCAGGACGTCACCACCAGCTCGGCGAGTGTCGCGCTCACCAGCGTGCCCGGCGTCACTCCGCATCTCACCGTGACGCTGCCGGACGGCTCCGTCGTCGCCCAGCTGGAGATGGGCATCGACGCCTCGGCGCACCCGCCGGCGGCGGAGCAGCACTTGGTGACCGTCGATGGCCTCACCCCCGGCACCCTGTATTGCTACGCGGTCGACGGCCTGGTGGGGCGCGCGGGATTTCGCACCGCACCCGCCCTCGGCGGGGACGACACCATACGCTTCGTCGCCTTCGGGGATTCGGGCAGCGGCGGGCCCGAGCAGCGCACGCTGTACGACCAAATGCGGCAATTTCCCTTCGATTTCGTGATCCACCTCGGGGACCTGGCCTACGAGAAGGGCGCCTTCGGCGAGATCGAGCAGCACTTCTTCCGGGTGTACTCACCCACGCTGCGGAGCTTCCCGGTGTTCCCCGCCATTGGCAATCACGACGTCGCGACCGCATCCGGCGCGCCCTACCTGCAGAGCTTCGTGTTGCCCAGCGGCATCCCCGAGCGCGAGGAGCGGCAGTACTCCTTCGACTTCGGCGACGTGCACTTCGTGGCGCTCGATACCGAGCGCATCGACGCCGAACAGTCTCTGTGGCTGGACGAGGATCTCGGGGCCACCAGCGCGCCGTGGAGCATCGTGTTCGCGCATCGCCCGGCGTACTCTTCGGGCGCGCATGGTGGTTCCGCGGCGTTCCGACAGACCTTTGGCCCTATCCTGAAGAAGCACGCCGTTCCCTTGGTGCTGTCGGGGCACGAGCATGACTACGAGCGCACGCTGCCCATCGCTGGCACGACGTACGTGGTCAGTGGTGGGGGTGGCCGGGAAACGCGGGCCGTGGGCCACAGCGTGTTCACTGCGTACTCCGAGGACGTGCTGCACTTCCTGGTGGTGGAAGCCAACGCCCGGCGCATCGCGCTCCACGCCATAGATGGGGTAGGGCGGGAGTTCGACTCCGCGGTGATCGAACGTCAGTGAGCCGCGCGCGTCTGCCCGACGGGCGCTCTGCGCGTGAGCCGAGGGCGCGCTCGCCTGCGCCCGCCGCGGTGTCGGATCAGCGCCAGCGGCCGCGGCTCGGCGAGCGTCGAGAAGCGCACGCCGACGTGCGGGAGGACCTTCATGCTCTCGAGCTCGTCCACGAGGCCTGTCAGCTGCGCCTCCAGCTGGCGCTTCTTCCCGCGATCTGCAGTGAACACCAAGCTCCCGCGATCGCCGAGGGCGCGGAGCAAGAGGGCGGTGAGCTTGGGTCGCAGGGCGGCGCCGTTGGGTCCGGCAACGAGCACTGCCTGACGCAGGACCGCTTCGGATTTTTCGAGGGCCGCCAGGCGTTCCTCGAGCCGTAGGGCGAACGCGCGCGGCGACTCGTGCAGCCGCTGCAAGACTACCCAGGTGTCCTGGGAGGCATCCCCCAGTGCCGGCCACCCCGCTCCACGCTCCCGGACGATGATTCGCGTCGTACCCATATGCTTCGCGATCGAATGCAGTTTCTGGGCCGCGCGAGAGAACGGCATTTGACTGCGATCATCTCCGCAACGCGTGCCGCTGCGGGTTCGAGCGGGCGCAGAGCTTGCGCGCTGCCTCTACTCGCCGTCGTTCGCCAGCTGCGGAGCGAGCTCGGCTTCCACTCGCAAAGGGACGGGAGGTGTGGGCTCGAAGTGCAGCCCCACCTTGGCCGAGGGAAATCGATGGCTGAGGGTCTCGGCCAGGGTGCAGAGCTCGGAACGTTCCGAGCTCGTCGCGCCGGGGCAGGTCACCGTCAACACGCCGTCCGACTGGATCAGCCGGAGCAGCTCCTCCGCCACACCCACGCGGCGATCCATGGGCACGCTGCGCGAGGCCGAGAGCACCGCGCTGTCCAGCGTGTGACCGCTGGCCCGCAGCTGCTGAGCGGAGCGCCGCACCCGAGCCAGTAGCTCGAAAGCACTCTCGTGCCGCTGCTGAATGATCACCGCGGCGTCGTTGCCCGAGCGCTCGCGCCCTACCCACACGGGCCACGCCGCGCCTGCTTCCATCACGATCAGCGAAGCGCGATGCGATGTCCCGTCCCACATGTCACGAAGTGGTGCACGGGGCGTGCCGTGCGGAGAAATCCGTGCAATTGACGCGGGGCACCCGCATTCGCTGCGGCAGGGACGACGACGCACGCAATTCATACCGCTGGCATGCGCAGTGCACGGTTCAGAGAGCGTGCATGCTCTTGCCGCCACTGCTCTCGCCGCCCTCGTCACTACGGTGGGCATCCTCGTCATACGTCGGTTTGCCGAGTGGGGTCGACGAAACGCCGTGCTCTTTGGCAGCTTCGCGGCCGGCGTGCTGATCGCCGTTTCCTTCCTGCATCTGATTCCGGAGTCTTTCGAGATGAGCGCCCGGGCACCGTACTGGCTGCTCGCGGGCTATGGCACGATGCATCTGACCAGTCGATTCCTCTCGAGCCGGGTGTGTGACGAGGACTGCGAATCGGGGCGCGCGCTCGGGGTCGTCGCGCTGGTGGGCATCGGGTTTCACTCGATGGTCGATGGCATCGTGTACGCGGTCGCCTTTCAGGTCGGGCTGTTCACGGGAGTCTTGGCAGCCGTCGGCATGGTGTTGCACGAGTTTCCCGAGGGCATCGTCACCTATGCGCTGCTCCGGGGCAGTGGCCTGTCGGACCGCCGTGCCGCGCTGCTCGCCTTCCTCGCCGCTGGTCTCACCACGCCGCTGGGCGCGCTGTTGGCCTTTCCCTTCGTGGGAGCGCTGCGCGGAGCGCCGCTGGGCGCGCTGCTCTCCGCGTCCGCCGGGGTTCTGATCTACGTGGGCGCGACGCACCTCTTGCCCCACGCCGAACGCGAGCGCCGCCGCTTCAGTCTGCTGGCCTTGACGGGAGGGATGGGGGTGGCGCTGCTCATCGTGCTCAGCGGCCATTGATCACTTCATGGTGACGCCCAGCTCGTCGTGGCACACGGCGCAGGTGGCCAAGAACTGCCCGTAGATCTTGCCCCGGTCCTCCGCCTTTACCGTTCGTCCCGTGTTGCCGAGCCCGTGGACCTGCTTGGCCAGAATGACGATTTTCGGGGGCACGCTCCTGGCGCCGGCCAAGGCCCGCTCGCCGAGGGGCGCATCCGAAAGCACCTCCGAGCCTTTGATCCAGGCCTCGTCGCTCGGAGCCATCAGCCCTTCCCACATGCGCTCGGCTGCCCACTGATGCCGCAGCATGTGGAGCTGCGCGCCGGAGCCCTCGGCGGGTGGCCGGCCGACCGTGATCTTGGGGCCACCGAGCTGCTCGTGACAGGTCGCACAGGCGCGACCCAGGCTACCGAACGCGAACCCGGCCTGGTTCACGTCAGCGGCATCCCGCGAAGCTCGCGCGGCTTCCGTCATACCGTCCACGTGCTGCTCCCAGCTCACCGGCAGCTGGACGCTGATCTGGTGCTCGGCCAACCAGACACTGGCCTCCTTGAACTCGTCGAGCTTGCCCCGGATCAGGGCGGCCTCCATTTCGGTACTCTTCGTAAAGTGCCGTTTCATCAGATCGGGCAGCGAGGGAGATGCGCTCTCACCGGCAGCCGCTGCGGCCGTCGACTCCGACCGCGGGGGGACGGACGAAGTAGGCGCCTTGGGCTCGGGCGTTTTGTCGCAGGCCAGCGTCGCCAGCAGCGTGGCTCCGACGGCGGCGTAGCGGGCAGCTCGCATCGTGAACCTCCGTTTGCCTTCGAAGCAGCATTCTCCGTGCCCACTCCCTCCATCAGAAACAGCGAGGTCCGGCTTGCGATCACGGCAACCGCTGCGTCGTGAAAGCGAGGTCACGCAAACTACGCGAGAAGGAAGCGTGAATCGTTGCGGACCGAAGCTGGCACGCGCGATGCAACCTCGCGCGCAGGAGACTTCCATGCGCATCGGCTTCACCCTGCTGCTGAACCAGAACGACTCTCGGCTCTCGCCCCACTTCGGCAAGGCCAAGTGGATCGGCATCTACGACACGGAGACCGAGAGCATGCGCTTCGAGCGCAACACCGGGCTCAACGGCCGCTTCGTCGCGGACGTTCTGGGGGACGCCGACTGCACCCACGCGGTGCTCACCAGCATCGGCCCGGGTGCCTTGGAGCACCTCCGCCGCTACGGCATCGCCGCGCTTCAGGGTGACGCCGACACGCCCTGGCCGCTGCTCGCCAAGAAGGTGCAGAGCGACGCGCTACCGCCGGCGGAGGCCAGCGACCACGAGCGCCATCATCTGCATTGAATCTGCTTCAGGTTTGTTGGCTCGCCGCGGAAACACCCTGCTTGGAGGGTTCCGCAGTGGCTCGCGCCGGACCGACATCCTGCTGCCCGATCTCTCGGCGAACCACGTACGGCACGTCCGCTCGGGAGTGCACCATCAGCTCGGCGATCATGCCGGTGGCCAGGATCTGCACGCCCACCACGATGAGCAGCACGCCGAGGGAGAGCAGCGGCCGGTGTCCGATGCTCTGCCCGCCGAACCAGATCACCGCGAGGTAGCCGCAAATGACCACGCCCAAGAGCAGGGTGGCGCCGCCGATGCCCCCGAAGAAGTGCGCCGGGCGGCGCTCGTACTTCATCAGGAACACCACGGTGAGCAGGTCCATCAAGCCGCGGAAGAAGCGGCCCCCGCCGAACTTGCTGTGGCCGAACTTCCGTGCGTGGTGCTCCACCACCAGCTCCCCCACTCGAAAGCGCTTCCAGTGGGCGAGCACCGGAACGAAGCGATGCAGCTCGCCGTACAGCCGTACGTTCTTGAGCACGACGTCCCGGTAGGCCTTGAAGCCACAGTTCACGTCGTGGAGGGTGATGCCCGTCGCGCGGCGCACCATCCAGTTGAACACCCGCGAGGGGAACACCTTGGTGATGGGATCGTTGCGCTGCTGCTTGTAGCCGCTGACCAGGTCGTAACCCTCGTCGAGCTTCTCCAAGAAGCGCGGGATCTCCTTGGGGTCGTCCTGCAGATCCGCGTCCAGCGTGAAGACCACGCGGCCCTGCGCCCGCGAGAAGCCCGCCGAGAGCGCCGCGCTCTTTCCGAAGTTTCCCTGTAGCTCCACGAGCCGCACCTCGGGGTGCTTTTCCACCAGCTCTTCCACTACGGCGACGGACTCGTCCCGGCTGCCGTCGTCCACGAACACGAGCTCCCAGGTCTCACCCTCGGCAAGCAGCGGCGCGACCGCCTTCGCGATGCGATCGAAGAGCTCGGCGAGGGTCTGCTCCTCGTCCAAGAAGGGGATGACGAAAGAAAGCTTCGGGCGCATGGGAGAGCCGCGGGCGGGAATCTAACCCCGAAGCTCGAGTTTTCCCACCCCGGCTGTCCGGGAAAACCTGACACCGTCGTGGGGGTGTCCCGCTCCCGCGCTGAGCGCCGAGAGGATAGCTTGCTCGGGCCATGACCAAATCGGTCCTCGTCGTCGACGACAACGCCCATCTGGCGAAGAACGTCGGTGAGATATTGGCGGAGGACGGCCACCACGTGGTCGTGGAAACCAGCCCGCTCGAGGCCTGGGAGCGGGCGTCGAGCCTGGCTCTCGGTGTGGCGCTGCTCGACGTGCGCATGCCGGACCTGAGCGGCGTGGAGCTGTTCCTGCGTTTGAAGTCGATCCATCCCGAAGCGCGCTACGTGCTGATGACGGGCTACGCTCGGGCGGAAGAGGTTCAGCCTGCCCTGGAGCGGGGCGCGGAGCTGGTGGTCAAGCCGCTCCCGCCCGATGCCTTGCGTGCGTTGGTGCGGCGCGCGATGGCGGCGTGCGAGAGCAAGCCTCCGGTCACCTTCGTGGCGGTGGAAGACGGCGCGGGGCTGGCCGACGTGGAGGACGCGACGGAAGAGGTCATCGTCGAGCTTCAAGAAGGCGAGCCCGAGGAAGAGTTCTTGGCTCGGGTCGTGCACCGGCTCCACCGCGTGACCCGAGATGGAGCGCAGGTTCGCCGAGCAGTGTTTCTGGTCGGCGAGGAAGACGACGTGGACGTGCGACCGCTCCTCGCCCGAGCGCTCTTCACCCATCTGGCACAAGGAGAGGGCGGAGAGCTCGAGTTGGTGGCGCACCTGGGCTCCGGTGCTCCGCTACGCCATTCCCTGTTGGCGCTCGCGGGGACGCTCGCGAGCGAAGGCAATCCGCACGTGAGCGTGCGGGTCAAGATTGCGTCGAGCTGAGCTCACGCCGAGCGGGGTCGAGGAGCCCTTCACGCTCGGCATAGGCGAAGATCTCCGCCCGCCCGGACACGCCCAGCTTGTCCTGCAGTCGCGCGCGGTAGGTCTCCACCGTCTTGGGCTTCACGCCCAGCCGTTCGGCGATGGCCCGGTTGGTATGCCCCCGTGCGACCAGGATCAGGACCTCGCGCTCACGCCCGGAAAGCTGCGGTTCTTCCTTCACGGCACGCGCGCTGACCCGCACGAAGGACTTGCCGCGAGCCACCTGCCGAATGCCTTCGATCAAGTCCGAGCCGACGCCCGCCTTGATCAGATAGCCCTTGGCGCCCGCCGCCACCACCGCGCGCAGGTGTGCCGGGTCGTCGTGCATGGTGAGCACGATGCACTTTACCGACGGCAGCTCCCGACTCAGGCGCTCCAACACTGCGAGGCCGCCGCCCGGCATGGACAGGTCCAACACGAGCACGTCCGGACGTTCCGCCAGGCAGCCGTCGATGGCGGCTGTGGCCGTCGCGGCCTCTCCCGCCACCACCATGTCGTCTTGCGTGTTCACGAGGGCCGCGACTCCTTCGCGAAGGATCGCGTGATCGTCCGCCAAGAACACCTTGAGCACGCTCACGGCTTCACCTCCGGACAAGGAATGCTCGCCGTGACGAGGGTGCCGTCCCCCGGGCGGCTCGTGACGGCGAAGCTCCCGTGCAGCTCTTCGATCCGTTCCCGCATGCCGCGAAGCCCGAGACCTCGCCCTTGGGTCTGATGCGGAGAGAACCCGCGGCCGTCGTCGTCCACCTCGATCTTCAACCGCTCGTCCTCACGCTTCACCGAGAGCTGCACGCGCCCCGGTGTCGCGTGGCGAAGCGCGTTCGCGAGAGCCTCCTGCACGACTCGGTAGACTACCAGAGCGACGTCCCCTGGGAGGCCGTCGAGATCGTCCAGCTCGATGGAAACAGGTACGCCGAGAGCGACCGAGTTCTCCTCGGCGAGCAGCTCCAGGGCGGGGCCCAGGCCGAGGTCGTCCAATGCCGCCGGATACAGGCCGCGGGCGACCCTCCGCACCTCCTCCCCCAGGCGACGAACGATGTCGCTCAAGGCCTCCACCTGGTTCTGGACGTCGGACGCCTTCTTGCTCTGTCCCAGCCGCGTCAATCCCAGGTCCAGAGCCGCGAGGGACTGGCCGACTTCGTCGTGCAGCTCTCGCGCCAGATGGCGCCGCTCGTGATCTTGCGCGCGCATGAGCGCGTGGACGAACTCTCGCCGCAGCTCCCGCTCGCGCGTGTGAGTGGGCTCGCCTCCCGCTTCGTCGATGAGCAGCACGCCCTGACCGGGTGCCACCGGAACCAGATGCAAGCGCACGGGCAGTAGCTCGTCGTTTGCCGCGCGCACGCGGAGGTGGATCTCGAGGCTCTTCTTGGCGTCGAAGGCGCGACGCCGCAGATGATGAAAGCCGACGGTGTCTTCCTCGGCGATCCAGGCCGACAGCTTGTGTCCGACGAGATCTTCCACACCGAGCATCTGCCCGAGGTGTTCGTTCGCGATCTGTATGGTGCCAGTCGCGTCCAGAATGGCGACCCCGATGGGCGCACGCTCGAACAGCTCGGCGAAGGTCTTGAGAGCCGTCACGACCAAGTGGGGTGCAACGGACATGCCGGCAAACACGCCGGGTTTTTGCGCGAGAGCATCGCATCCGCTGCCGATACGGACCGTGGCGGCGCAGGTTCTGCCGGGCTATGGTCCGCCCCCCATGGCGAAGCGAACGGTGAAGCTCGGTCTCGTGCAGATGAGCACGAGCGACGACAAGAACCACAACGTGAAGAAGGCGATCGAAGGCGTGCGAGAGGCGGCGGGGCGCGGCGCGCAGATCGTGTGCCTGCAGGAGCTGTTTGCGTCGCCTTACTTCTGCCAGGTGGAAGACGCCGATCTGTTCGACCTTGCGGAGCCCATCCCGGGTCCCACCACGGAGACAGTGGCCGCCGTCGCGAAGGAGAAGGGCGTCACCGTGGTGACCAGCGTGTTCGAGAAACGCGCGCCGGGCCTGTATCACAACACCGCCGTGATCTACGGCGAGAAGGGCGAGCAGCTCGGGATGTATCGCAAGATGCACATCCCGGACGACCCCCTCTACTACGAGAAGTTCTACTTCACGCCCGGGGATCTGGGGTTCGTCACCGTGGACACGTCCAGGGCGCGGGTGGGCCCACTGGTGTGCTGGGATCAGTGGTATCCGGAGGCCGCGCGGCTCACGGCGCTCCGAGGCGCAGAGATCCTGTTCTATCCCACCGCCATCGGCTGGCACCCGGGAGAGAAGGCGGAATTCGGCGAGCAGCAGCGCGCCGCGTGGCACACGATCCAGAAGAGCCACGCCATCGCCAACGGCGTGTTCGTGTGTGCGGTCAACCGCGTCGGCCACGAAGGGCCGAAGGACGGCGGCATCGAGTTCTGGGGCGGCTCCTTCGTGTGCGATCCCTTCGGGGTGGTGTTGGCGGAAGCCGGCATGGGAGAAGAGGTGCTGGTGGTCGAATGTGATCTGTCCCGCCAGGAAGAGGTGCGTCGCGGCTGGCCGTTCTTGCGCGATCGTCGCATCGACGCCTACGGTGGAATCGTCAAGCGACTCATCGAGGGTGAATGAAGACTCCGAGCGAGCTCGGCTTTCGCATGCCGGCGGAGTGGGAGCCGCACTCCGCCACCTGGATCGCCTGGCCCCACAACCGCACGGACTGGCCCGGTAAGGGCTTGATGGTGGAGTGGGTGTTCGTCGAGATCGCGCGGCACGTGTCCCGTACGGAGCGCGTGCGGATTCTGGTGGGCACGCAGAAGCAGGAGCAGCGCGCGGAGCGCATGTTGGCGCGCTCCGGCGTGGACCTCACCCGGGTGGACTTCGTGCGCCGCAGCACCAACCGCTCCTGGACGCGGGACTATCTGCCGTCGTTCGTCACCCGCCGGGCGCGTTCTCGGCGTGAGGTGGCGGCGGTCAAGTGGCGATTCAACGGCTGGGCGCGCTACGACGACTTCGCCCAGGACGAGAAGACCGGCGCCGCCGTGGCCAAGTGGCTCGGGGCGCGGACGTTCCGCCCCACGCTGGGCAAGCGGCGCGTGGTGCTCGAGGGTGGCGCGATCGACGTGGACGGCCAAGGCACGCTCTTGGCCACGGAGCAGTGCCTGCTGTCCGGGCCCTTCGCGCGCAATCGCGAGCTGGGCAGGGCCGGCACCGAGAAGACACTGTCGGAGCACCTCGGAACCACCCGGGTCGTCTGGCTCGGCGACGGCATCGCCGGGGACGACACCTCGGGGCACGTCGATGACTTCGTGCGCTTCGTCGCTCCGGGTCGCGTCGTCGTGTGTTCGGAGAAGAACCGTCGAGACGAGAACTACGCGCCGCTCGCCGCCGCCAAGGAACGATTGACGGGTGCTCGAGATGCTCGCAACAGAAAGCTGGAGGTGATCGAGCTGCCCATGCCGGAGCCCGTCGCCTTTGCCGGGCAGCGCTTGCCGGCGAGCTACGCGAACTTCTACTTCTCTAACGGCACGTTGTTGGTGCCCACTTTCGGTGATCCTGCAGATCGGGTGGCGCTCGGCATTCTGTCGGAGCTGTTCCCCAAGCGTCGAGTGGTGGGCGTGTACTGTCGGGATCTGGTGCTCGGCCTCGGGACGCTGCACTGCAGCACCCAGCAGGAGCCCGCCGGCGTCGTGCTGCGCTGAGCCATGGACGCTTCCGTCGTCGGTATTTACGTCGAGCGCCTGGGGCTCAAACCCGCGCAGCTCGGCGCGCTGATGGCGGATCCGGACGTGGATCGTCCGTACCGCGTGGCGACGGTGGAGCGTGGCGCTTGCGGGCTCGTCGGCTTTGCGGACGACGGCGCGCTCTTGGAGCTGAGTGCGCCACCAGGGGACGAGCCATTGGCGGTGGGGGACTTCGTGGTGCTGGGCGCCGGCGGGCGCGTGGCGCGGGTCCTCGAACGGGTGAGCGTCCTCGAGCGCGGCTCGGCGCACCGCGAAGGTGAAGCGCAGCTGATCGCCGCCAACCTGGACACGGTGTTCATCGTGGCGGCCTTCGCGGAGACGGAGAAGCTCGAGCGGCGCACCCTGAGGGCGCGTCGCCTCGATCGCTTCATCTCCGCCGTGAAGGCGGGGGGCGCGACGCCCGTGGTGGTGCTGAACAAGGTGGACGTCAGTCTGCGCGGGCCGGAGAAAGTGATGGAGCTGTGTCGCGAGCTGTCCGCGCGTCTGGGCGGAGTGGAGGTCACCTCCGTGAGCGCCCAGCGGGGCGACGGCCTGGCGGGGCTCGAGGGCTGGCTCGCAGCGGGGCAGACCGTCGCCTTCGTGGGCGCCTCCGGCGTGGGCAAGTCGAGCCTCATCAATGCGCTCAGCGGAGAAGCGACGCAGACGGTGACCAGCGTACGCGGCAAGGACGACAAGGGGCGGCACACCACGACGCGCAGGCAGTTGGTGCGGCTTTCTTCCGGTGCGCTGTTGGTGGACACACCCGGCGTGCGTGAGTTCGCCGTCCTGGGCGCGGACGGCGTGGCGGGCTTCGAGGACATCGACGAGCTCGCGGAGGAATGCCGCTTCTCGGATTGCGCCCACGAGAGCGAGCCCGGCTGCGCCGTGCGCGCCGCCGTGGAGCGCGGCGAGCTGCCGGAGGATCGCCTTGCGAGCTACCACGCCATCAGCCGAGACGCCGCCCGGCTCGGCGCCAAGCACGACGCGATGGCGCGTCACGACGCCAAGGTACAGGGGCGTCGCTTTGGCCGCATGGTGCGCGAGGTGAAAGCACTGAAGAAGCGATGAGCCCGCCGTTCGTCGAGCTGGGAGAGGTTCAGCTCGGAGCTTCCGGCCGCCCCGCGCGCTGTGGCAGCCCATCGGCGATGTCGTAGTAGTCGCCCTTGTCGGCGACGAAGATATGGATCGCGAGCTTCGTTTGCGTCGGCGTGTCGAAGGCGCCCATGGAGACCGCGATCCAGTCGTGCCTCTCGTGATCGACGGGGTCGAAGAAGAGCGACGATCCGCACGTGGCGCAGAACCCGCGGCGAACCTTCTCCGAAGACGCAAACCACGTGAGATGCTCCTCTCCGTGGATCGTCAACGCCGCGCGCTTCACGTCCGTGCCCGCGTAGTAGTGCCCGGAGTGCTTGCGGCATTTGGAGCAGTGGCACGCGTCCGGCCGCGCCCCGAATCGCTTGCTTGGCGGGCGCCTTCGGCGAGTGGTTCCGCGCCGCCCCGACAATCAATCTGAACGAGCTGTCACCCTGCCGAGGAGGACGCTCGGCTGAGCCTGGCCCAGAGCGCCGCGGGGCTCGGGACCGGCAAACGGTCTCAAGAACCGCTGCGAGATGCCGTTCCAACGATTGGTGCAATCTCTCGCGCACCATAGCGCCTGGGCGGAGCCCGATTGGGAGCGGCCCCTCGATGTGGACGCCCATCTGGCGCTCGTCGAGTGGCGCGCTCGGGTGCGCGGGGCGTTTCTGGGTTCGGCGGTCCAAGCCGCCCGCAAGGGCGCCGGTTGGAGTGGTCCGGACTATCTCCCGTTTCGATCCTACCCGGCCCGCGAGGCCGCCCAAACTCTGGCGCAGTGCGCCAAGGCCGCCCATGTGGAGCTTCCACTGCGGGAGGGGCTCCGACGTCTGGGCCAGGGCGCCTATGAGACCTTGGTGAGCTCCATGTCGGGCCGCGTGCTGGTCGCGTTGGTGGCGGGCAGTTGGCTGGCGTTGCTTCGTGCAGTGCCCAAGGCCTACCAGATCGCGGGCACCGCACGCGCCGAGTTGCTCGTGCTCGAAGGCGACGACCACGCCGGGGAAGCCGTGATCGAGCTTCAACGCTTGTGGACCTTCGCCGACTCCTATCACGTGGGCGTGTTCGAGGGCGCGTTGAAGGCATGGAAGCGCGAGGCTCGCATCCGACTCGTCCAGCACACGCCTTCGGACGTGGATCTGCGCATCGAGTGGCGCGAAGCCTCATTGGCGTGACGGAAGCGTGGTACGACGCCACGCATGGGAATCGAGATCCAGAGCCACCAGCCCGGGAAGGACACCAAGGACTTCATTCGCGCCGGGCGCATCGTGTTCCAGGACGACCCGACGTGGGTGCCGCCCCTGCACATGATGATTGGCGAGCGCCTGGATCCGGCGAAGGAGCCGTTTCACCAGCACGCCAAGGTGGCGCTGTTCACCGCCTGGCGGGATGGACAGCTCGTCGGTCGCACCTCCGCCACGGTGGACCAGGCGTGGCTCGATACCCACCACGACGAGACCGGGCACTTCGGTTTCTTCGACACCATCGACGACGCCGAGGTAGCGCGAGCTCTGGTGGACAGCGCGGCGGAGTGGCTCGCCAAGCAAGGCATGAAGCGCATGAACGGGCCGATGTCGCTGTCGGCAAATCAGGACATCGGCGTGTTGGTGGACGGCTTCGAGCATCCACCGGTGATCGACATGGGCCACTCCCGCCGCTACCAGGGCGCCCTCGCGGAAGCCGCCGGCCTGGTGAAGGAGAAGGACCTCTACTGCTGGCGCTACGACACCAAGGACGGCTTCAACAAGCGCACCCAGAAGGCCTGGGAGCAGATCCAGGGCATGCCGGAGGTGAGCCTCCGCTCCGTGGATCTGAAGAACCTTCGGCGCGAGCTCGACACCATCATGGAGATTTACAACGAGACCTGGGCCGGCAAGTGGGGCTACGTGCCCATCTCCAGCGCGGAGCTCGACAAGATGGCGTCGGATCTGTCCCTGGTCATCGATCGCGACATGGCGTTCATCGCCGAGGTGAACGGCGAGGCTGCCGGCATGTGCATCGCCGTGCCGAATCTGAACGAGGCCATCCAAGATCTCGGCGGCAAGCTGTTCCCCTTTGGCTGGGCCAAGCTCTTGTACCGCGTGAAGGTGAAGCACCCGGCGTCCGCGCGGCTCATCCTTCTGGGCGTGCGCGAGGACATCCGCAAGAACGTCAAGCGCTACGGCTACCTGTCGGCCGCCATGTACGTGGAGGTCGCGCGTCGTGGCAAAGCCAAGGGCTACGAGTGGGCCGAGCTGTCCTGGACCCGAGAGGACGACGCGCCCATCAACCTCGGCATCAAGTCCATGGGCGCCCGCATCTACAAGACCTATCGCGTCTACGAAAAGCCCCTGTGAGCCTCAGCTGGATGTCGGCTCGCCGCGGAACCACGCGTTCGCGAAGGCGTGCCGCGTGTAGGAAAGACCGCCGTGGTACATGGGAGCAGCGCTGCATCTGGCGTGGTAGCGTCGCAGCCATGTCCCCTCCGGAGCTGGTGTGCGGCCGCTCACGGGCCTTCATTGCCTGTGCGTTGCTGACCGCGGCATCTACTCTGGTGGCTTGCGCACGCAAGGAACACTCCTCCGCGGCCAATCCCGAATCACCCCCTACCCCCAGTTCCACGGATCCGACACCCCTGGCGCCTTTCGGACCGGCGCCCACGTCCAGTTCTAGGGATGTGACGCCCTCGGCGCCTTCCGGACCGGCGCCCGAAAACGTGGAGAGCAGGCGCGATTCGTTGTCTCCGGAAGTACGGCGGCACCGTGAGCTGTGCGACGACGGCACCTACGAGAGCTGCGCCAGTCTTGGCTGGGCGTATTACACAGGGGAGGGCGCCCCGCTCGATCACCCAAGAGCGCATGAGCTTTTCGATCGAGCGTGCTCCCATCATGTGGAGCGTGGCTGCGTGCCGCTGGGCTACATGTACCAGACGGGAGACGTCGTTCCGAAGGATCTCGAGCGAGCGGTTTCGCTACTCACGCCGGCGTGTCAGCGAGGTAAGGCTCAGGTGTGCATCGGACTCGGGGAGCTATACGAGAAGGAGAGGGGCGACCCCAGAACCGCCATCCAGTGGTTTCACAAGGCGTGTGCGGGTGGCGCAAGTGCGGGGTGCGCCGCCGAGCAGCGATTGCGGGCGAAGTAGCAGGACACCGCCGCCTATGTGGGGACGGCTTCCGACCTTCAACACTCGACCCCGGACTTGGTCTGGACCGGCGAGGTTCCGCGGCGGACCAACAATCCCCCGAGGAAGATCATCGAACGACGGGCGGGGCGGCGCGACGTGTCACAGGCTCGCGGCGCAGCGGAACCCGAGCGTCGGGAGACGGTCCCCCGCGTGGGCGGAGCTGCGCCGCTTGGCGCGCATGTCGTCGACGTTCGTCGTGGCGAAGCTCGCGCCGCGGATCACGTACAGCGTGCCCTCCTTCGGCGGCTCCGGATACGGCCCGTAGCGCGTGTCCGTCCATTCCGAGACGTTGCCGCCGAGATCGCGGAGGCCGAACGCCTCTTCGATCTTGGCGCCCACGTGGCATGGTCCGCGCGTGTGCTGCCAGCAAGCCACGGAATCACTCGGCGGCGCGGCGCCCCAGGGGTACGCGAGGCTGTCGAGGCCACCGGTGGCGGCCCACTCCCATTCCTTCTCCGTGGGCAGCCGATGGCCCTTCCACGCGCAGTACTTCTTCGCCGCGGCCAGGTCGACGCAGTTGGCGGGGAGATCGGCGTCGTTGGCGGAGCGCGCGCTGCAGGTCACGCTCAGCTTTTCGTCCGGCGCTTCCTGGCTCTCGAGCTTGGCGTCCTTGGGGAGCGCGTCGCAGATGCCGTTCTTCACGCAGGCGCCGTAGTCGGCCGCGCTCACTTCCCGCTCGGCGAAGCAGAAGTCTGCGACCTGCACCTTGTGCTCCGGGCGCTCGTCCTTCTCGCCCCGGCGTTCCGGCGAGCCCATGTACAGCTCGCCTCCAGCGACGCGTTGCATGCCTGCGGGGCAGCCGCCCGACGTTTCGGGCGGGGCGGGCTTCGGCGCGGTCTCGGTGGCTGCGGCGCTCGGCAGCGGCTTGGGCGCGACGGGCTCCGGCGCGGCGCCGCCGCAGGAGGTGAGCAGCACGAAGAAGAGAAGTCGGCGCATGGCTCAGAAGCAGTAGCTCAGCTTGGTGCCCCCAGCGTACAGGGCAGGGTTGAACTGACCGAGACAATAGTAGAGGCCCTGACACTGGGCGTTGGTGGTGCAGTACTGGATGCAGTGCAGGTAGCCCGAGAACTCCTGGGCGCAGGCGAAGCCCGGAGCGCACTCGGCGTGAGAGGAGCACAGCTGCTCGAAGCCCTTGCCGCCGCTCGCAACGCAGGTCGTCGCGCCGGAGGTGGACGGGATGCAGGTTTCGCCCGGCGCGCAGGGGGAGAAGGGCGCGCCCGCGAGGGGATCGATGGGATTGCAGGTTCCAAGGCCGCCGCCGGTGCCCGCGGTGCCCGCCGTGCCGGCGGTGCCGGCGCTGCCCGCGGTGCCGCCACTGCCCGCGGTGCCGCCACTGCCCGCGGTTCCTCCGCTGCCCGCCGCGCCGGAAGCGCCCCCACTGCCCGCGCTGCCACCGCCACTGCCACCCAGGCCGACGCACTCGCAGGCGTCGAAGCCCGAGCCATCGCCGCGACAGGTCTGCACGCCCTGCTCGCCCCCCAAGCACAAGCACAGCTCCTGCTTGCCCGGCGTGCACGCCGTGTTGCTCTTGTCGATGCCCGCGTCCGCCGGCGCCTGGCCGCCGTTGCCCACGTCTTCTTCCCCGGACGCACAGGCGACGGGGATCGAGGCGATCGACGCCGCGAGCAGGAGCAGTCGAAGGAGCTTCACAGTCTCAGTATAGGGGAGCGGCCGGGAGAACACGCCCTTCGCCACCGCCTCGGTGATCTGCAGGGCTCGGGCGAACCAGCGCGTTTTCGGGCCCTTAGGCCGGTAGCGCCGGGGAAATCGGCGCCGCTAAGTTGAAAAGGCCGCCGTCGTGCTGCAACGTGGGGTCCGTTTCGCGATGCGTGCCGTTTCGTCCACAAATCGCTGGCGCACGTTGGGCGCCGTGCTCTTCGTGCTGTTCTCCGGCGTGTTCTTTGCGCTCCCGGCGGGCGCCAAGGGCAAGGTCCACGAGGTCAAGAAGGGCGGCTCCCTGTGGGCCATCGCCCACCGCTACGGCGTGACCGTGGCCGCGCTGCGGGAGAAGAACGGCCTCGAGAAGGGCGACCCCATCGTCCCCGGGCAGAAGCTCGAGATCCCCAGCAAGGACTACAAGAGCGGCAAGAGCCGCCGCCGCACGGCTTCCGAAAACAAGAAAGCGGATTGGGTCGTCAAGAAGCCGCCGCCCAGCACGCAGGTGCAAAAGACCGCCAAGGAGCGCGGCGTGAATCCCTGCAACACGCCGGACCCGGGTTGGGGCGTGTACGACCACTGGAGCCGCGCGCCCTCCATGGGCCAGATGATCTCGCCGCAGCGCGGCGGCATCTCCCGGAGCGGCCGCTTCGACGTGATGATCCACTTCCACGGCCACGAAGCCGTGCGCAAGGAGTGGGTGCAGGTGATGAACGGCACCGTGCTGGTCGGGATCGATCTCGGCATCGGCTCGGGGCCCTACAACGCCGCCTTCCAGTCCCCCAACGCCTTCAAGAAGCTGGTGGAGAGCGTCGAAGAGGCGATGGCGAAGAAGACCGGCAAGAAGAACGCGCGCGTTCGTCATGTCGGCCTCAGCAGCTGGAGCGCGGGCTACGGCGCCGTCCAGGAGATCATCAATCAGCCTTACGGCAAGAAGGTGGTCGACACGGTCATCCTGCTCGACGGCCTACACTCCGGCTACCAGGGCAACTCCCTGAACGAAGCGCAGCTCAAGCCCTTCACGGACTGGGCAAAGGAAGCGGCGCACGGTCGCAAGTTCATGTTCGTGAGCCACTCGTCGATCATTCCGCCGGGCTACGCCTCCACCACGGAGACGGCGAACTTCCTCATCTCCAAGGTCGGCGGCCATCCGCGCAAGACGCGGCCGCGCAGCGCGGACCCAATGGGGCTGGACCTTATCAGCACGTACAACCGCGGCAATTTCCACGTACGCGGCTACGCCGGCAACGACAAGATGGATCACTGTGCGCACATCGGCCTGTACCGCGACGTGCTCAAGGTCCACGTGAAGCGCCGCTGGCGTTCGCCCCGCGGCTACAAGAAGAAGTAGATCAGGAAGGAACCGCGGCGCGCGTGTCTGCGGACACGCGCTTGTCCGCGTTGACCGTGATGGCGCCGGCGGAGTCGATCGTCACCGCGTAATGGGGAAGCGGCGCGCCGGCGGGGCCGCGCAGCACGTTGCCGTCCACGTCGAACTCGGAGCCGTGGCAGGAGCACACCAGGCTGTTGGCGCTGATGCTGCCGTCGCTCTTCATGTCGCATTGGGCGTGGGTGCAGATGGTGGACATGGCGTACACGCCTTGGTCGTCCAGAATCACGACCACGGGCTGTGACAGCACGCGGGGAGCGCCGGGCTGCAGCCCTTGGACGTTGCCGCCGGAGAAGCTTCCGCTTGCTTCGGACTGACCGCCGGGCTTTGCGCCGCAGGCGCTGACGAGAGGAATCATGCTCACCGCGGCGCCGGCACCGACGACACGGAGAAAAGTCCGTCGAGATTGCATGCAGGGTCAGTAACGGAACGCATGCAAAGCAGGCGTTGCATAACGCGTGTCAGCGCGGGAGCTTCTTCACCCACAGTGCGTAGTGCGGGTTCCGCGTTCCGTTCGGTGCAATGCGCTTGGCGGCCATCACGAAGCCAAAGGGCGCCGGCGTGAACGGGATGCGACAGCCCTCCTGCATCACCACGAAGGAAACCCCCTGGATCAACTCCCGCGCTTCTTCTGGTTTGCCGGGGCGGCGCGGCGCCGGATATTTCGTGCGTTCCGGCCCAAAAGACGGCACTCGCAAGTCTTCCAGGCGGTACACGCCGGTGGCAGGTCGGTTGGAACAAGTGAGCGCCAGCACTCGTTCGTCCTTGCGCTCCTTGGGCGCCTCCGGCGGCAGCTTCGCCACGTACCAGCCGGCCACGGCCTTGCGATCCACGACGTCGTTCTCCACGAAGTCGAAGAAGCGCAGATCGCCCGCCAGGGTATCGGCCCCCGCGGAACGCGTGCGCCACATCACGTGGGTCACGCCCAGATCCCGCAGCGCTCGATACACCTCCTGCGTGGACGCCATCAGGCCGTAGGACAGGCCGAACTGATCCATGCGGCTGTCCGCGACGCTGGCCACTCCCAAGCCCAAGTGGTCGTTCACCTCGTGGCGCAGCACGACCGCGTTCTTCGGCAGTGTCTTGCCGATCGCCACGTAGCTTTGCTCGAAGTCGAAGCGGTGCTCGTAGTTCTTCTTGAAGCCGGCTTGGATGAGGTCCATCACCCGCTTCGCCGGAGAGCCGGTCATGGCGTGGGTGCCGAAGAAGTACACGTCGCCGCCCCACACGATCTGCAAACCCACGAGCCCCATCAGCGCGCTGCGCGTGATCCACCGTGAAGAGCGCCAAACCTTGCTGAGGGCGAAGGCCACGACCACGGCCATGAGCGGCGCCAGACCCTGCAGGTAGCGGTCCTGGTGGTGCACGTTGAACCAGGCAGCAATGCTCAGGTGGATCCACAGCACCAGGACCCAGGCCCAGCGCGTTCGCTTCAAGAACGGCAACGTGGCGAGCAGCAGCGTGAATAGAGAGCCGAACACCGGCACCGTGCCGTGGAACTGCTTGTAGTCATGAGGATCGAACGAGAACGTGAACAGCACCTTCGCGGTCTGGATCCACCCGTCCAGCCCCGGCGGTGGCCGCCACATCTCGTACTCGAGGGCGTACCAGCGGTAGAGATAAGCCGCATCCGGCGTCCAAGGGCGTCCGTGGAAGGTGCCCTGGAGCATCGGGTACATGGGATCGCCGTACCAGACCCAGTTCTTCAGCCACATCGGCGCCGTGAGCAGCAGCGAGCCCACCACGGCGGCCGCCGGACCCGCCAAGAAGTCCCAACGCTGCGCCTCCGGCAAGCGACCGCGGAAGCGCCGAACCGCGCTTCGCACGATGCCTACCACCACCACCGCGACCGGAAACGGCACCAGCAGGAACGCAACCGTCTCCTTGGTGAGCACGGCGGCGGCCAGCAGCACGGAGAACAAGCCACAGGCCGCCGCGCTGGGCCGGCGAAAGCAGCGCATCGTCATCAAGAAGATGGGCAGCGAGAGGATGGCGCCGATGTGATCCGCCCCCACGCTCAAGCTCGAGTCGTACAGGAGCACGCCCGGAAACAGGAAGCGCGCCACCCACACCACGCGAGGATCCGCGCTCGGAAACAGGCGCCGCACCGCCGCTGACACGCCCAGAACCGTGCCCACGGTGAAGATCCAGAACTCGAGGTGCGCACACAGAATGATGCGGTCGAACAGCAGCGAGGTCGGCGCCAGGAACGCCCAGCCGTACAAGTAGCTGGTGAAGTGGGGCCGGGCGCCGAAGAACCACCCTTCACCAAAGCGCGTGACGCCGCCGCGTGCGGCGTAGTTCTCCGCCAAGGTCAGGTGCTTCCACCGAGAGTCGAACTGCACGTTGTGCGGCGTCAACGTGTAGAAGTAGATGAGCGCCAGCACGGCCAGGCCGAAGGCGATCATCACCAGCTTACCGGTGGTCAGTCGGCGGCTGCGTTTCGAAAGAGACAACAGCCGAGGGCCGACGCGCCGGAGGCTCTTCCATGCGGGGTAGCCGAAGATCGCCAGGAGCCCCAAGGGCAGCACGAAGAACGTGGCTCGGTGCCAGAGCCCGAGCAGGCCGAGCAAGAACATGCTCGCTTCGAACACGTAGAGCCCCACGGCGAAGCTCAACGTGAGGTGCTCCAGGAGCGGTACGTTGGTTCCGAGGGCGCGTCGCGTGACGGTGTGCCCCGCCACCAAGAAGCTCGCGAGCACCACGCCCACCGCGAGGTCTGGAAGGGCGTAATGCCAGAAGAGCCACTTCTGGATGGGGTAGTGGTGATGCACCACGTTCAGGAACACGCCCGCCGCCGCCACCAGGACGACGGCCAGCGCGGCGCGCCGAACGCGCGACAGCAGCACCTGTTCCCCGGGGTTCGTCATGCGTCGCGGGCCCGTGATAGCAGAACTTCACGCGTAGCAGGCCAGGAGGCGCGCCGTCGTGTCGAGCAGGCGCTCCACGTTGGCCCGATCGAAGCGCGCGGGCTCCAGGGCCACCACGGCGCCGCCTGGCCGCGTCTCCACGATCCCCGTGAAGCCGGAGTTCCCCAGCAGCAGCCGAGCAGGGGAGGGTAGTGCCAGGTTCGCTTCTTGTTGGTCCGGCGCGGTAACCTCGAAGCGCGCCTCGAACCAGGCATCTCCAAGCACGCTCGTGGACTTCGGCTTGGAAGACACCAAGCTATCCAGCGCCTTGAGCCCTCGCGAGAGACCGTCGCCAATGCCGGTGATCTTCTTGGTGCGGAGCGCGATGTGATGGCGGACGCGCGGGCAGCCGATGAGCGCGATGAGCATGTGCGCTTCGCCGATGGCGCGACGCAGCTCGTCCTGGATGGCGACCTCCGCCACCAAGATTTCGGCATCGTGGATCCTGAGGCGCCCTTCCCGCACCACGGCGTGGATTGGGGGTACGTACTGATAGCGGCCCCAGCTCGCGTAGGTCTGGGGATCGCCGCCTTCGGTCACATGAATGCCGCGCTCTACCGCCCAAGCCAAGGCGTGGGCCGCCGGCGGCAAGGACGGGGCGCGCGGTGGTACGGACGGGGCTCGCGGTGGAGCTACGGCGACCTGCGGCGCTGCGGCGATCGGCGCCGCCGTTTGCGGAACCTCGGCTCGCAGGTTTCGCACGGCCTCCCCGGCGCTGGGCCACCGGCGCGTCGCGTCCAGATCGAGGCAGCGCGCGAGCCACGCGTCGAAACCCGCCGGCAAGGCGTGGCTCTGACTCGCCGCCCGTAGCGTGGCGGCGGGCAGCGGCTCGAGGAACACCTTCGCCGGCAGCTCCGCGAGGGTCTCCGCGCCCCAGAATTGCCCGGACGGCGCCCCCGTGAACAGCTCGTAGGCGATGAGCCCGAGAGCCCACACGTCCGTTGCCGGTGACACCTGAGACGCGACGGCGCGCCCGTTCCGCTCTGCGATGGAGCGCCAGGTGGCGCCCAGCTGTTCTGGTGCGGCGTAGGCCGGAGTGCCGATCTGCGTCGCGGACTGCTGCACCGTTTCTGCCGCCTTGGCAATGCCGAAGTCGAGCACCTTGATGCGCGGACCCTGGCGGCCCTGGGTGACGAACAGGTTCTGCGGCTTGAGGTCACGGTGAATCACGCCCGCCGCGTGGGCTTGGTCCAGCGCTTCGGCGATTTGCTCCAGCAGCGAGATCGCGATCTCACGCGGCGGTGCACCGCTGCGGCCCAGGGTAGCGTCCAGCGTCTCTCCCTCCAGGAGCTCCATGGCCAAGAACGGCAGGCCGAGCTCGGGATCCACGCCGGCATCCAGCACGTCCACGATGTGCTCGCTGCGCCCGACGCGGGAAGCGACACGCGCCTCGCGCACGAACATCTCCCGCGCCGTATCGTGGGCTGCCAGCTCCGGTCGCACCAGCTTGAGCGCCACGATGCGACCGGTCTCGGTGTGCTCTGCGCGCCACACCACCGCCATGCCGCCCTGCCCCAGGATCGACTCGAGGCGGTAGCGTCCGCCGACGACCATGCCTCGTTCGGGGCTTGTCCGCTGCACGAGGGCATCCTACCGCGAGTTGTCGCGTTGCAAATCCGTCATGAAAAGCGCATGAAGATGTCGAAAAATGCGGAGCCTCGTCATCGGCCGGGGGCGCGCAGGCGCCCACATCCTCGCCTGGATGGTCATCGCGCTGGTGAACGCCGTGGTGATCCTGACCACCACCCGGCGGCCCCCGAGCTTCGGCGTTCGGCTGCTGCACGTGGGGTACGATTTTGGGCAGTGTTTGGCGATGGGCCTGCTCGCGGCGACCGCCGTGTGGCTCTTCACGCGCTACGTTCCGCGGCCCCGGCGCTTCGGCCTGGTGGCGATCGCCGTCGTGGCCTTCGCCCTCGGCCTTCACGTCCTTGCGGATGACATTTCCGTTGCAGCGGGGCGCTTTCCCGACGCCGTTCCGCGGCCCCTGGCGGAAGCCTCGCTGGTGGCGCTGATCACCGCGCCGGTGACCGTGGCCGCGTTCTTGGCCGGCGGCGCGCGGGCCTGGTGGTTTCGCCTCGCGTTGGCCGGTTTCGGCTTGGCCGTCGCCGTCGCCAACGATCGCGTGCTCATCGGGGACTATCCCGGCGTTCACTTCTTTGGCGCGTGGACCTCGGCGCTGTTGCTCGCCGGAGGCATCGCCGCTCCCGATGCGACGCCCGCGCCGGGACGGGTGGCTCAAAGCCTCGTCGCCGTCGCCGCTGTCGTCGCTGCGGCGGCGGTGTTGGTGCCGCCGTCGAACGTGGTCGCCCTGGAGCTGTACAAGATCCCGGGCACCGTGCTGGCGCCGCTATTGGCGGAGCTTCGCAGCGACGAGGAGGCGAGCGGCGCCGGCGTGCGCTCGAACGACCAATGGTTCAAGTCGCGGCGCGACCAACCGCTGGTGCTTCCCAGCAAGCCCTCGGTGCTACCCAAGGACCCGGTGGTGCTGCTGCTCACGGTGGACTGCTTCCGCGCGGATCTGTTGGAACGACCGGAGCTCGCCGCGCGGCTGCCCACGCTGAAGAAGCTGCGCGACGAATCCACGTTCTTCAGCCAGGCGCGCACCGTGGCTCCGTCCACGCTGCAGGCGATGGCAGCGCTGTTCACCAGCCGCTACTTCTCGTCGTTGTACTGGACGCGGGACCCCAAGCTGCACAAGCGCTACTTCTACCCGCACCTGGACGACACGCCGCGCTTCTCCGAGCTCCTGGCTCGCGCGGGGGTGAAGACGGTGAACATCCAGGGCCTGCCGGGAATAGTGAACGCCACTGGTCTGGTGAAGGGGTTCGCGGAGGAGCGGGTGGTGCGCGGCCACGGGGATTTCGCCGGGGTGCGGGAAATGATGCCGCAGATCATCGCCCGCGTCCGCGCGCACGACAAAGGCAAGTTGTTCCTGTTCGCTCACTTCGCCGACCCCCACGCGCCCTATGACCGTGGCGGGCGGAAGAGCACGCCCTTCGAGAGCTACTTCGCCGAGGTCGAGCTGGTCGACCAAGGCATGAAGCAGCTGCTAGCGGCCCTGGAAGACGCCGGCTTGAGCCAGCGCACGGTGATCGTGTTCGGCGCCGACCACGGCGAAGCATTTCTCGAGCACGGCACGCGCTACCACGCGACCACGTTGTACGACGAGCTCTTGCGCATCCCGCTCATCGTGCACGTCCCGGGGCAGCCGCCGCGGGTCGTGGACGCCCCCGCCAGCCTGGTGGACATCGGGCCCACGCTCCTGGACCTGTTCGGCAAACCGACCCCCGGCGTGTACATGGGGCAGAGCCTCTTGCCCTACGTCCGAGGCAAGGACACCATTCTCAGTCGTCCCGTCGCCTTCGAGTCCGCCCGTGGTCTCCGAGGCATGCTGTTTCGCGACAAGCTCAAGCTCATCGTGGACATCAAGAAACACACCAAGCAGATCTACGACCTCCGCACGGACCCGAGAGAGCAGAACAACCGTTACGGCGAGCTCGGGGCGCTTTCCACCGAACGGCTGCGGGTGATGAACCAGTTCTTCGAAGCCCACCGCTTCCGGAAGGACGGTTACGAAATCCCCTGGGGGCGCTGACCTCAGCGCCGCGTGGGTCGGCCGTCGAGGCGGCTCCGGAGCTCTCCCCGCACCAGATCCCGCACGCCGTCGGATCCCAGGAAGTCGTGCGGGAAGCCCAGCTCGATGGCGCTCACCGCGTCGAGCTTCGAGAGCTGCTCCTTGTCGAGCTTCACCTCGGCTCCGGCCAGGGAATCCTCGAGCTGGCTCAGCTTGCGGGCACCCACGATGGGCAAGTAGCGGTAGCCCTGCGCCGCCACCCAGGCGATGGCCACCTGCGCGCTGGTGACACCCAGCGCGTCCGCGACGCCATCCACGGTGCGGGCGATCTCCAGGGCCTTGTCGGAAGTGCGTCCCCGCGCCTCGTTGCCCTGCTTGCGCAGGGAGTCGTTCTCCACGCCCTTGCGCGTGTACTTGCCGGTGAGCACGCCCGCGCCGAGAGGTCCCCACGCCAAGATGGACAGGCCGAACTGGTCGGCCATGGGCAGCAAGTCTCGCTCCGGCGTGCGCTGCAGCAGGCTGTACTCGATCTGCAGGCCGACGAAGGGCGACCAGCCCTTGAGCTCGGCGAGCACGTTGGATGCGCTCACAACCCAGGCCGGCGTGTCGCTCACGCCCACGTACTGCACCTTGCCGGAACGCACGACGTCGTCCAGGGCGCGCATGGTCTCGTCGAACGGCGTGTAGTCGTCCCAGGCGTGCACCCACAGAAGGTCGATGCTGTCGGTGCCGAGCCGCTTCAAGCTGGCTTCCACGGAACGCACCAAGTTCTTGCGATGATTGCCGGAAGCATTCGGATCCGTGTGGTCCATGCTCAGGGTGTACTTGGTGGCGACCACCATGCGGTCCCGCTTGCCTGCCAGCCAACGACCCACGATCTCCTCGGTTTCGCCGCCGTGATACTTGTTCGCGGTGTCCAGGAAGTTGCCGCCGGCGTCTGCGTAGGCACTGAGCACGCGATGGCTCTCTGCTTCGTCCGCGCCGAAGCCCCACTGGGTGCCGAAGCTCATGGTGCCCAGACAAATCTCCGAAACCCTCAGGCCCGAGGGCCCCAACAGTCGATAGCGCAGCATCTCGATCTCCTTGGAAGAGACGTTTTGTGTGGATGTGACGTGAAGGCGTCAAGCGGTGTGGCCGCGGCGGACCGACAATCTAAACGTAAAGCTCGAACAGGGACGCCAGCACTGGGAGGACGATGCACAGACCCGCAAAGCCGAGTGCCACGAGGAGACTGGTGCTGGAGCGCTTCACGACGGGGACGGGGAGCTTGGCGGCTCGGGCGATGCCGTCGATCTCGCGCTCGAGCTCCTTCTTGCGCAGCGCGTCCGCACGATAGCGCCCCAGGGTGCGGAGCAGCAGCACCGGCAGCGCGAGACCGAGAAGCATGAGGTACGAGGTGGCCGCTGGCGCGATGCTCAGCTCGTACTGTCGAAGGTGGTACATCTTGGACTCCAGCTCGTCGTCGCTCATCTGCTCGATCTGATTCTCGGGAGACGGGCAGAAGTACTGCGGACCATTGCTGGTGCACTCACCGCCGCTGCACGACCAACGCGTGACGACGCGCAGCGGGCCATCGCACGTGCTGCACACGTTGGGGCACAAGGCGTAACCGTTCACGCCCAGCAGTGGATCCCGATCCAAGGTGCAACGCGGGATGGTTACCACCACCAACAGGATGGCCGCGGCGATGGGCCACCAGAAGAGGCCGGACGCGAGCGCGGCAGCGAAACCGCCGCTCACGTTTCCGAGCTCGGCGACGCGCACTCGCAGCAAGGGAGCGAGGCCGACGCGATCCCTTTGGATGGCACGAATGCGATCGCCGCGCTGCTTGGCGAGGGACTGAGACAGCTCGGCGTCTGCGAGGCGACGCTCGCCCAACGCCTCCAGAGAATGGGCGCGCAGGCGATCGCAAGCGGCTTCTTGCTCCGGGTGGATGGGCACGTCGCCCCGTTTCTGTCCCACCACCGAAAGCACCCCGCGGAAGTCCTGACGGGCGAGGCCGAGGCGTGCCTTCGCTTCGCGAAAGGCGCTGTCGAGCTCGAGCACCTCGGGCTCCGGATCGCACTCGGCCAGCCATCCTTCCGCGGAAGAGAGGTTGCCTTCCGCGATGGCCTCCATCGCCAGCCGGCAACGGAGCAAGTGGCGGTGTCCTTCGTCCGGCAACAGCTCCAGCGCGGTCTCCAAGGCTGCGCGCTCCGCCAGCGCCTCACCGGCGCGGTCGAGGGCATCGGCGAGCTGGAAAGCGAGCCAGCACAGGGTTCGCTGAGCTTCCGGATCCGAGCTGATGCCGGTGGACTTGAGCCGGTTCCATTCGCTGCGCAGCGCCGGGATGCCGCTCGCCGGCAGGTGGCTCATGCCCAACGGCGCACGGCTCAGGTCGTAGGCGTGGCCGGTGAGGGGAGAGTCGAGCTGCGCCTTCAGCCGCGCGCGGCGCGCCACTTCGTCCGCCATCGAGCCGCGTCGCTCGATCACGTGGCGCGCGCGAACGGTGATTTGCGACGTTGCATTGCAGAACTGGCAGCGCGCGCTGCCGCCCGCCTCTCCCCGTCACGGGGGCTCCGCACTGACCGCACTCCAGCGTGCGGATCTCCACGTCGAAGACTGTCCGTCTCACTCCGCGCACTATAGCGCGGCGTCGTCCTTCAGCGCTTCGAAGCGAGTCACCAGATCCACGAGCAGCGTGCGATCCGAGATGCCGAGCTTGACGAGGGCGCGGCCGAGGTGGCGCCGGAAGGTGGACGTGGTCACGCCCAAGGCGTACGCCCCGAGCGCGTCCCCATGACCGGAGGCCGCCAGCGCCACGGCTTGGAGCTCGCGCCGCGTGAGCCGACGGTCCGACGCCACGTCCGGCTGATTCTCGTAGGCCACCACGAAGCGACGCCCGTCGGAGTCGAACACGTCGGCCAGCGAATAGCGCCCGGCGAACAAGCCGCGCCACAGGTCGAGCGCCTTGTTCGCGTCGTTGCGCAGGGCGCTGCTGCGGGCCTGGTCGACGGCTCTTGCCGCCTCTCGCAGCACTTCCAGGTCGCTCAAGGCTTCTTCCGGAGCGGCATGCACGCAGCGCTGGGTCCGTGCATCGAAGACCGCGTGGGCGCGATCCAATAGCGACGTGCGCCGCAGGTCGCCGACAGCCGCACGCAAGCGCATGGCCGCCGACAGATGCACGGCGACGCGCTGCCACACCGCGCGGCTCACGTTGGGGACGGTGGTGTGCTCACTCCGTGCCGCCATCAAGCACAGCGCGCGACCGCGCAGATCGATACCCTGGACGTTGAAGGTGTCGTGCACGCCCAGGCCGTGCATGCGCACGGAATAGACCTCGTCCATCAGGCTCAAGGGAAAGCCCCAGCGGTGGAAGGCCTCCGTCGTCGTCTCGCTGATGGTGGTGCGATGAATGGTGCCGGCCAGCGCCGGGTGATCTTTGCCAATCTGCTCGATCTCGAGGAACGCCTGCTCCAGCAGTTCCTTGTTTCGGTAGCGCGTGGAGATCTTGCGCGCGTGAAAAGGCGCTGGCTCGGGCTCGTAGGCGACGGCGAGCACGCCGACCTCGGTGTCGCTCAACGGCGCCGCCGCCTGGGTCAGGCCGTCGAGCCACTCGTCCTCGCTCCCTTCCAGGCGATAGGCGGCTTCCAGTACGGATAGAGCAGGCTCGGCGCGCATCAGGGCTTCCCTCGGGCCAGCGCGACGGCGAGTTGCCGGCGATTCTTGGCGCCGAGCTTCTTGCACGCGGAGGCGACCTGATTCGCGACGGTGCGCTCGGACGTTCCGCGAGCCTCGGCGATCTGGCGATTGGTGTTGCCGCGGGCAACGGACAGCGCCACCTGCTGCTCCGCCGCCGTGAGCCCGGCGTGTTCAGCGAGGGGAAAGCTCACCACCCAGAGCTTGGTTCCGGGTTGGTCCAGCACACTGACGCGGGGTGCGCCCTCCCTGGCCATCCTCGTCGCACCGTACGCCCGATGGGGTCACGAATGCCAGCGCCGGGGGTGCGGTCGTCTAAATGACTATGTCAGAACACGTAGCTCAGACTTGCTCGACCCAGCAGCCGCGGAGACGCTTCCGTCAGGCCCACCGCGGGGCCACCGACGAGGCGCAGGTTGTCTCGAAATGCCACGGCTATCGTGGCGCCCGCGAAGTGCCGCGCGCCGCCCTCGGCCTCCTCGTCCTCCCAGGCGTCTTCGAAGTCCTGTCCCACGTACTCCGCTCCCAGCCGCAGCGGGTCGACCACGCGGTACGAGGCGCCCAGGGCTCCGATGACGTCCACCGAGTCGCGCCCCGCTGCGAGCATCTTCTCGCCATGGAGCATGGAGCCGAGACGCAGCTTGCCGAGGTCCCAGGTCGCGGTCAGGTCGGCGAAGGGTCCGCTCTCGTTCGTGAAGTCGCGCACGTAGCCACCGATGGCGGAGAGCCGGAGGTCGCTGTCGGAGATCACGAAGCGCGCCCCGCCTCGGCCAGCCCATCGCGGGGCGTCGTCGCCTGCTCTGGGCGGCGCCACCAGCAGCGCTGCCTCCACGCCGATCCGCTCGTGCAGCGCGAGGCCCAAACCAAGGTCGTTCACCCACCCGCCACGGCGCACGTCCGCCGCCAGCGGGCGCGTTGCCGCGTCGGTGCTGGCATAGGCGGCCCCCATGCTTGCCACCGCGTGCATCGGCGCCGGCAGCCCCGGATCGATCACATGCGCAAACGCCGGATCCACTCCCCGGGATTTCGTAGCCTCAGCCTGGGTTTCGATTTCTTTTGTTGGCTCGTCGCGGACCACGGCCCGCTGCGGACGTCGATCTACCGTCCATAGATCCTGCGCCGTCGCGTTGGCGGACAAGAGCAGCAGGGCGACGGCGACGCGCAGCTCAGTCACGCTTCCTCCGCTGGCTCGGCTGTGGCCGGATGTCGGCCTTCACCTCCGGGTGCGCGGCGAGCCAGCGCTTCGCGTGGGCCCAGCCGCGGTCGTAGATGTCGCGCTCGCTGGCGTCGTCGTCATCGTCGTCTTCGACGGCCTTGGGCGTCCGGCCCTCTTCCAGCTCTTCTGCGAGGCGCGAGCCCGCGGGCGGCGCGCCCCGCTTCATCCACCACAGCAAGTCTCCCAGATCCGGCGCGCGGTCCGGCCCGTCGAAGTCCATCATCGCCGACCAGCGAGCACCGGTGGAGCTCTTCGTGTTGTAGGCGTCCGGCACGGTCCGCTCGAGGGCGGTGTACGGCGCCATGTTCGGCTTCATGGTGAACGCGTCGTACAGCGGCGTCGCCATCGCGTCGTAGCGGTTCATGGGGGGCAGGCCCAGCATCAGCTCGAAGCTGCGAAACAGCGAGGGATACGATGCCTGCACGTGGCTCACGTGGCCGCTCTTGGCCCAGGGGCTGGCGACGACCAGGATCGAGCGGTGGTAGTCGACGTGATCGGCGCCCGACTGCGGGTCGTCCTCCACGATGAAGATGGCCGTCTCTTTCCAGAACTTGGAGTGGCTGATGGCCTCCACCACCAGCCCCGTGGCGTAGTCGTTGTCGCTGATCATGGACTCCGGAGTCGGCGCGCCGGCGTCGGAGCCCTGCGTGTGATCGTTGGGCAAGAGCAGGTACACGAACTGCGGGAAGTCTTCCTGGGTCACCAAGCGATCGATGACGTACTTGGCCTTCTCTTCGTCCTTCACGCTCAGGTTGAAGAACAGTCCGGGGAAGCTCAGGTCCGTGTGATCGAGCACGGAGACGCCGTCGTACTCGTCGAAGGTGCCGACCACTTCGCCGAAATTGAGGAAGCTGATGTCGTTCTTCATCATGTGGGTGAAGAAGGTCCCGAAGTCCGGCTGCCCGCGCTCGGTGGGGCTGTCCGCTCCGAAGTCCGCCAGCGCGTCGCGGTAGCCCTCGATCCAGGTGCGCTCCATGTAGTCGTTCACGAAGGACGACGTGAGCCACAGGTGGCCCTGCACGCTGCTCTCGCTGTCATCGTAGAAGTTGTCGTGATGGGCGAAGCGCCGCGCCAACGCGCTGATGTTCGGCGTGATGTCCTCGCCGTACAGCGTGAGGCTCGGGTCACCGTCGCCATTTTCCAGGCTGCCGAAGAGCGCGTCGTAGGTCTTGTTCTCGCGCACCAGGAGCACGATGTGCTTGATCGGCGTCTTGCCGCCCGTCGTCGTGGGGATTGGGAAGGTGCCGTCGCACTCGAAGGGGTACACCTCGCTCGGCCGCCGCACGTTGGCCTCCACCTTGGCCGTTGCCTCCGGGAGGTTCACGTCCGAGAGGCTCACCAAGGAGAGCGATCCCTTCATGGACTTCTTGCCGGACTGGCCCTTGGCCAACGGTCCCGTGCCCACGCCCTTGCCGTTGGTCACCACCAGGGTATCTCCCGAGATGGCCACGGCCGTGGGGTACCAGCCGACGGGGATGGCGCCCTTGGGCTCCAGCGTGGCGGCGTCCAGCACGGACACGGCGTTGTCGGCCGCGCGAATCACGTACAGGTCGTCGCCCTTCAGCGCCAAGCTCGTCGGGCTGCTCGCGGGCAGCGGCGTGCCGTCGGCGGCGGCCAAGCTGGGCTCCCCCACGGCTTGGGTATCGACCACCTCGTGGCTCGTGGTGTCCACCGTGATCACCGCGTCGGCATCCGACACCGAGACGAAGACCTCGGAGCCATCTGCCGCCTTGGCCAGACTCGATGGATTGCCGCCTACCTCGAGCTTCTTCTTCACCTCGCCCGTGGTCGGATCCACCACCATCAAGAAGCGATCGCCAAAGCCGGTGACGTAGATCTCCTGCTTCTCGGGGACGTCCAGCAACGCGTAGGCTCGGGTCGGCAGCTTGAAGGTGTTGGTGATGGTCAGGGTGGCGACGTCTACCTGCACCAGGGCCTTGCCCAGGAACAGGCCGACCCACAGCGTGCTCCCGTCCTGTGACAGCGCGAGGCCTGCCGGGTACTTGCCGACGTCGAGCTGCGCCGCGGGCGTGAGGGTGCCGTCCGAGCCGATGTCATACGCCTCGAGCAAGTGGGCGTACCCCTCGGACGAGAACAGCCGCTTGCCGTCCGGCGTGACGACCAGTCCGCTGAACACCTCCGGCCGCTCGAGGTCTTGCAGGATCTTGCCGTCCGAGAGCGACACGACTTGCAGGGCGCGCTTGTCGTAGCCGGTGTTCGCGACGTACGCGACCTTCAGGCTCGGGTGAACGACGACGTTGGCCGGAAAGCCGCCCAGCACCGTCTCCGTTCCCGCGGGGCTCACAGCGCGCCCGCCGGGTAACAGCGTCACACCGTCGGAAGTGCCGACCTTGCGCGCGGCCTCCGCCGGCGGAGCCGGCGCCACGCACGCCTTGCCGGCAGGAGCTCCATCCTCGCTGTCCCCGCACCCCGCCAGCCCCACCGCCACCTGCCCGAGGGCGACCACCGCCGCCAGCCACGTCCATCGTCGTCGCCGCATGCCGAGAGCGTACCGCCACCGTCTGTGACGATGACGTGACTTCCGCCCCGCCCTGACGCCCCGCACGTCGAGCCGCCCTGAGCGTCGAGCCGCCCCGCGCGTCGAGCCGCCCCGCCCTGACGCCCCGCACGTCGAGCCGCCCTGAGCGTGGAGCCGCCCTGAGCGTGGAGCCGCCCTGAGCGTGGAGCCGCCCTGAGCGTCGAGGCGCCCTGAGCGTGGAGCCGCCCTGAGCGTGGAGGCGCCCTGAGCGTGGAGCCGCCCTGAGCGTGGAGCCGCCCCGCCCTGACGCCCCGCACGTCGAGCCGCCCCGCGCGTCGAGCCGCCCCGCGCGTCGAGCCGCCCCGCGCGTCGAGCCGCCCCGCACGTCGAGCCGCCCCGCGCGTCACCCACGTTGCGCCGCCCCGTCGCACCTTGCATCCCCCCCGCCCAGGGACTATATATGCCGGAATCAAGATGGCGGAGCAGCGCGGCACGGGTTGGGGAGGGCGGCGTCCTGGCGCGGGGCGCAAACCGCGTCAGGAGAGCGGGGTCACGCACCAGCGTCGCGAGGAGACGGATGCGGACCTTGCCGTGCACGCGAGCCTCCGCGTCCTCGACACCGTGTACAACCTGCGCGCCAAGCGGTGCTTCCGCGTGATCGAGAAGGCCCTTGCCGCGTGGAAGGAGCGGGACGGCTTCCGTGTCGTGCACTTTTCCGTGATGGGCAACCACGTGCACCTGGTCGCGGAAGCGGAGTCGCCCCGCGTGCTGTCGCGGGCGATGCAGGGCATCGCCATTCGCATCGCAAAGGGGCTGAACCTGGTCATGAAGCGCCGCGGAAAGGTCTTCGCGGATCGCTTCTTCAGTCGCGTGGTGCGGAGCGCTCGCGACATGCGCAACGTGCTCGCGTACGTATTGAACAACGCCCGCCGCCATTGCCTCGTGGATGACGTCAAGGATGACTGGGTGGACGAGTTCTCGAGCGCACACGCCTTTGACGGCTGGACCATCCCGGTTTCAAGCCGCGCCCGTGCGTCACCGCCCGTCGTTCCCGGTCAGAGTCACATGATGCGAACCTGGAAACGTGCGTGTGGAGCCATCGCACCCAGCTTCACCCCGGGTCCAAGAGTCATCGCGGAACACCCGTTTGCGGGCTAGCCCGTGTGCGGAGCTGCGTCCGCTTGCCTCGGTCCGGCCCTCGCTCTAGTCTTCGCCTCCCTTGGCGCTCCCCGCGCCGGGGGCACTCTGGCACGAGTGGCGGAATTGGCAGACGCACCGGATTTAGGTTCCGGCGGGGCAACCCGTGGAGGTTCAAGTCCTCTCTCGTGCACTCGCAGAGCTCGTGCTCGATAGAGGTCTCAGGCCTACGCCTCGGCCTCCGGCCTCCGCGCCCGGCTCAAGTCCTCTCTCGTGCACTCGCAGAGCTCGTGCTCGATAGAGGTCTCAGGCCTACGCCTCGGCCTCCGGCCTCCGCGCCCGGCTCAAGTCCTCTCTCGTGCACTCGCAGAGCTCGTGCTCGATAGAGGTCTCAGGCCTACGCCTCGGCCTCCGGCCTCCGCGCCCGGCTCAAGTCCTCTCTCGTGCACTCGCAGAGCTCGTGCTCGATGGAGGTTTCAGGCCTACGCCTCGGCCTCCGGCCTCCGCGCCCGGCTCGAGTCCTCTCGAGCGCACGAGCTCGTCAGTTGAAGCTGCCGCAGGATGTCGCTTCGCCGCGGAACCTCGCGGCCGCCCTGTCCGTCAAGGCGACGCGCTGCCCGTCAAAGCGACGCCCTGCCCGGCGAAGTGACGCCCTGCCCGTCGAAGCGACGCCCTGCCCGTCAAAGCGACGCGCTGCGCGACGGTGGACGTCGACGCCCTCGGCGCCGCGTGCGCGCCGTGCGACACTGGGCCGCATGACGTCGAGGGTGGCGCTGCTGGTCGTGGGCTGCGTCGGTGCGTGCGCGGGGGCGCCGCCCTCTCGAGGCGCGTCGGCTTCTCGAGGCGCGCCCGCGTCGACCGTCGCGCCGCCCGTCGTATCTCCGCCGCCGGCAGCGAGCGCCGCGGCCAGCGCGAGCGCGCCGGCCAGCGCCGTCGCCCGGCCGCCGGTCGCCCTGCCGCCCACGGTCGCCCCGCCGCCCGTCGCGTCGGGGCCGAGCCCGTTTCACGTCGTCGTCGAGAACGCGACGGACTTGGTCGTCGAGCCCGGTCCGACGCAGTTCATCCATCAGCGGCGAGGAACCACCGTCGCGCGGGTCGACGGCGCGAGCATCGTGCTCGAGAAGTCGCTCACGCGCGCGGTGCAGAAGGCCGCCAAGAAGGTCACGGGCTCCCTGTGGTTCGTCTCCGGCCATTGGCCGGACGAGGTGTACGTCTCGATTCAAGGCACGAACCCCGGCCCGCCGAGCTTCTCGACCTTCCGCGCGGGTGCGCTCCACGCAGCAGGACGCGCGGGCAGCGGACTGGGTAGCGTGGAAGCCGTCGGTGCGCTCGGGGGTCGACCGCTGTTCGTGATCGAAGACGAGCCCTCGCCGGACCAACCGTTCGTCTTCTTCGACGTTCGCAAGCGACCGACGATACCCGTCGAAGACGTGCAGACCCCGCTGGTCGTCGACCCGAGCGCGGACGGCACCCTGTACTTCGCGGATAGCGTCAGCTCCACGCTTCGCCGCCATCCCGGCGGCGGCCGCGTAAACGTGGGTAGCTCCGTCCGTCAAATCGCCGCCGTGAGCGCCAGCGTCGCGTTCGTGCTGACGCACGACAAGAAGCTCCTGCGCGTCGAGGCGGACAAGGCGTCCTTGATGCAGCCGCCGCTCGCCCGCGTCGATGCCATCGACGCGCAGCCCGACGGCACACTGTGGGCGATCAGCGACGACAAGTCCTACCGGCGTTCGCCGTCGGGAGTCTGGGAACAGGTGCCGCTGTCGGAGGGCGTCGGGGAAGTGCTGGTCGTCAGCGACGCGGACGTATGGCTGGTGGGCGCGACGAAGATCTTCCGCACCATCGCGCCGCCCGCTGCTCCGACGACCTGGGTGTACTGACGGGTATCGCGCCGCCCCGACAATCAGCGAACGAAGCTCGATCTCAGGAGCACGCCGTTCGCGAAGTACGCGCCCGTCGAGCCGGAGGGCAGCACGTCGTACGTTCGACTTCCAGGAAACGGCGCCCGCTGTACATGGGTGACGACGCTACCGGACAGCGCGTCCCCGGGCTGCAGCCCGCCGAGCGCGCCGCCGCTCAGCGTGGGGTGCCCCGGCGAGCCCCACACGCTGCGACCATCCGCCAGGGTCACGTGAACGACTTGGTGCGAGCCGCTCAGCGGCGTCGAGGCGGCGTACATCACCTGTCCCACGACGCGGGCGCCCTCGGCGTCGGTGGTCCAGAGCGCATCACCCACGCGCAGCGAAGACAAAGCGACGTCGCCCTTCGGAGTCGCGATGCGCGTAGCGCCCGGCAGGCAAATCGGACAGCCGAACTGTTTGCGATTCTCGGCGTCCTTCGCGCTGAGCCAACTGTAGCCAGGCGGCGGATCGCCTTCTCGTGCCACTGGGGGACCACAATCACGCACGCACTCGTAACCCGGGCCGGGGGCGGGGCCCGCACACTCGGTGCTTGCTTCACCGCCGTTGGAGGTCGGCGCGGGTGTCGGGTGGTTCGGCGGCGCGGAAGGTTCACACGCGCACAGCGCCAGCGCGACGAGCACGGTTCGATTCAGCATGGAACGCAGGGTACCTCAGTCGTCGCGGTGAGCCACCCGCCGAGGCGGGACGTCCATCTCGTCGACGATTTCGTCCTCTGCGTCGTCCACGCGGGCCCGCGGCGCTTCCACACGCAGGCGGCGTCGCGCGCGCGTGGTGAGCACTCGCACGTCGCGCTCGACGGCGGGCGACACCTCGTGATGCCTCGGGAAGTACAGCCGCACCGCGTGCAGCGCGAGCCCGAGGCCCCAGCCCATCAAAGGCCACCAGAACCAACGACCACCGGAGGTGAGCAGATCCAACACCACGAAGAATACGGCGAAGACAGCGAAGGTCGCTGCGTGGCGCTTGAGCCGCGCGAGACCTCGGGGGTCCGCCCCCGGCGTGGAGCGATCCAGGTCGCGCACGGCTTCGAGCAGTACGTTGCGGCTCACCCCCACCTCGGCGGCGACCTCCACCAGATCTTCACGAGACAAGCCGTTCTTCTTCTGGCTTTCGAGGTCGATGGCGCGGCGCAAGATCTGGCTCACCTCGCGTGTGGAGTAGCTCGACAGCGCCGACTCCGCTTGCGGAGCGCCTTCCAGCGCGGCGATGGCGTCCTTCATGGAAGGGAAGCGCTGGGCGGGATCTTTCTCGAGACAGCGACGCACCACTTCTGCGATGGGCTTCGGGGCCCCCGTGAGCGGCGGCGGCTCGTCCGTGAGCACGCTGGCGGCCAACGCCAGCGCGTCGTCGCCCTTCCACGGCGAGCGCCCGGCGAGCACTTCATAGGCGGTGACGCCCCACGAGAACTGATCGCTTCGCCCATCCAGCTCTCCGCCGCGGATCTGCTCCGGGCTCATGAAGCGCGTGGTGCCGATCAGCGTCCCCTCTCGGGTGAGGGTGGGCAGCGCCGGGCTCGCTGTCGGGCCGGTGGGGTCCACCGGGCTCGCGAGGCGCCGCGCGATGCCGAAGTCCAACACCTTCACGCGGCCGTCGTCGCGCACCATGATATTTTCGGGCTTCACGTCGCGATGGATCAAGCCGCGCTCGTGGGCGTGCTCGAGGGCGCGCCCAGCATCCGCCAACCAGCGCACGCGATCCTTCAGGGACGCGCTGGTGCCGACCTCGCGCAGCGTCCGTCCTTCCACCAGCTCCATGGCGATGAACGGCGTGCCGTTCTCTTCGCCGACGTCGTAGATCACGACGGCGTTCGGATGATCGAGCTTGGCCGCGGCGCGCGCTTCCCGCAACAAGCGAGCGGAGAGCTCCGGTCGCTCCACCTCGCCCTCGGGCATCTGCACTAGCTTCAGCGCCACGTGGCGATCGAGCCGTTCGTCGAAGGCGCGATACACGTGCCCCATGCCTCCCTGTCCCAGAGAGCCTTCGATGACGTAGCGATCGAACCGTTGCCCCTCGCCGAGCACGACGGGAGGCTACCCCATGGCCGAGGGTTTGTCGCTGCGGCGCGGGCACGCCGCGCGAGTGCTACCATCCCCTGCGTGCGTATCTTGCTCGTACGTCACGGGGAGTCCGCGGGGAACGTCGATCCATCGGTGCACGCTCGCATGGCAGATCACGCGATCCCGCTCTCCGAGCGTGGGCGCGAGCAGGCGCGCGTCGCCGGCGAGAAGCTCGATGCGCACTTTCGCGAGGTGTACGGCTCGCCTGCGGAACGGCCACCCATTCGTCTATGGGTGAGCCCTTACAAGCGCACCCGGGAGACGGGCGCGGGGATCGTCGAAACGGCGGGGCAGTGGCTGATGGACTCGCGGGAGCACGTGCTCTTGTGCGAACAGCAGTTCGGCCTGTTCGACGGCGTACCGGATGAAGAGCTGCCCATCCGCTTTCCGAACGAGTCCGCTCACTACGACAAATGCTGCCGCTTCGAAGGAAAGTTTTGGGCTCGCATGCCGCTCGGAGAGAGCCGCTTCGACGTGGCGCTTCGCGTGCACCAAGCCTTCGGCACCTTCCAACGGGACGCGGAGGATCACGACATCCATGACATCGTCGTCATCTGTCACGGCGTCACGCTGCGCGCCTTCGTCATGATGTGGTGCCACCGCTCGCCGGAGTGGTTCGAGGACGAGCGGAACCCCAATAACTGCGCCGTCCGACTGATCGACGGTGACGGCGACCAGGGTTACATGTTCGAGGGTTTTCCCCGGCGCGAGCCCTGACGCTGGCGCCCGCCGTTCTCGGATACTATGCGATGTCGATGCCGCGCGCTCTCCGCACCCTGCTGCTGCGCAAGAAGCAGTTCCTCCAAGTTCCCGTCCGCGTCTGAGGTCACCGTTGCCGCTCGGGGATCGCTCGCCGAAGCAAGCCAAGATCGCCGCCGTGCTGGCGGTGGTGCTCTTGCTCGTCGTGAGCCACCAGCTCGGCATCCTGCAGCGCTTCGCGGAGCCGGCAGAGCTCAAGCGCACCCTGGTGGAGCTCGGCCCCTGGGGTTACGTCGCGTTCATCGCCGCGTACACGCTGCTGCAGCCCTTCGGCATCCCGGGTACGGTGTTCGTGTGGGCGGCGGCGTTGATCTGGCCGTGGCCCGTCGCCTTCGCGCTGTCCATGGTGGGCACCCTGGGCGCCAGCGTCGTCGGCTTCTCGTTCGCGCGTTTCGTGGCGCGGGATTGGATCGCGATGCGCATTCCCGCGCGCTTCAAGAAGTACGACGAAGCGCTGGCCAAGCGCGCCTTTCTCACGGTGTTCACTCTGCGCATCATCTTTTGGATGCCGCCGCTGCTCCACGCCTTCTTCGGGGTCTCCAAGGTGCGCTTCTCGACGCACTTCTGGGGCTCTTTCGCGGGCTACCTGCTGCCGCTGTTCTTGGTGAGCTTCTTCGGGGAGCGGCTGTTCGAAGCCGCCAAGGCCGTCTCCGTGGAGACCTGGGTCGGCGTGGGCTTTGCGGTCCTGACGACAGTGCTGGTGGTGTGGCTGCACCGCCGCCGCGCGACGAACGCCACCGGGGCGTGATCCGCGCCGCACCAACAAAAAATCCAAGCTGAGCGACTGGAACGGCGCGCGTGGCGCTTTGGCGGTTTTCTTCTCTCTCTCTCTTCCGAGCGTCGCCTAAAGTAGCGCCATGGATTTCTCCGAATCCCCCAAGGTCCGCACCGTGCGCGAGAGCGTTCGCGAGTTCATGCAGAAGGAAGTGTTTCCGCTGGAGCCGGAGCTCGGGCGCGACGGCTTCGTGCCGCTCTTGCCCAAGCTCCAGAAGGTGCGCGAGCGCGCCAAGCAGACCGGTCTGTGGGCGGCGCACATTCCCGAGGACCAAGGCGGCGCAGGGCTGTCGCTCACGGAGTTCGCGCACATGAGCGAAGAGCTCGGGCGCTGTCCCATCGGGCACTACGTGTTCAATTGCCAGGCGCCGGACGTCGGCAACATGGAAATCTTGATGGAGCACGGCACCGAGGAGCAGAAGGAGCGCTTCCTGCGCCCGCTGATCCGCGGCGAGGCCCGCAGCTGCTTCACCATGACGGAGCCCGAGTTCGCCGGTTCGAACCCGGTGTGGATGGGCACCACCGCCAAGAAAGACGGCGACGATTGGGTGATCCGCGGCCACAAGTGGTTTTCCACCGGCGCCGAGGGCTCCGCCTTCGCCATCTGCATGGCCGTCACGGATCCGGACGCCGAGCCCCACGCCCGCGCCAGCATGATCATCGTGCCCACGGACACGCCCGGCTTCGAGCGCATCTGCAATCTCTCGATCATGGGTCACCGCGGCGGGGACTGGGCCAGCCACGCCGAGGTCAGCTACCAAGATGCCCGCGTGCCGCAGAAGAACATCCTCGGCGGCGAGGGCATGGGCTTCGTGATCGCGCAGCAGCGCCTGGGCCCGGGTCGCATCCACCACTGCATGCGGTGGATCGGCATCTGCGAGCGCGCGCTCGACATCTTGTGCCGCCACGCGGCCACCCGGGAGCTCGCGCCGGGCAAGCCCCTCGGCTCCAAGCAGATGGTGCAGCAGTGGATCGCCGAGAGTCGCGCGGAGATCCACGCGGCGCGCCTGATGGTGCTGCACGCCGCCTGGAAGATCGAGCACGAAGGCGTGTACGCCGCGCGGGAAGAGATCTCGCTCATCAAATTCACGGTGGCGCGCACGCTGGGGCGCGTGCTCGATCGCGCGATCCAGGGCCTCGGCGGCTTGGGCATGACGGACGACACGCCGCTCGCCTACTGGTACGCCCACGAGCGCGCCGCGCGCATCTACGACGGCGCCGACGAAGTGCACATCGAGGCCGTCGCGCGTCGCATCCTCAAGGGCTACGGCATCCAGATCAAGACGGGTTGAGCCTTCATGTCGGTCCGCCGCGGTCACACCGCGGACGGACGTCGGAGCTCGACGAGGTCATCCGGCAATGCCCGGATCACGCCGCGGGCCAGCCTGTCGGACAGCACTTCCGCTTCGCCGAGGGCCCGCGCGGCATCCCGCGCGCCGAGTCGCTTCGCCACCAAACGCAGACGTCGCTCCACGTCGCGCATGATTTCGGCGTCCGTCATGATGCTCTGCCCGTTGCGGTCGTGCATCGGCAACATGAAACGGACGCCCACGCCGTCGCGCTCCGCCAGCGCGGCAAAGGCCTCGATCTCCGTCAGGTTCTCCCGCAGGAGCACCATGCTGTAGGTGACGGCTTCGACGCGCTCGCGCAGGGCGGCAAGGTTCTCTCGAATGCGCGTCATGGGCAGTCCGCGGTTGACGCGCGCGTAGGTCTCCGCGCTGGCGGCGTTCAAGCTCACGGTGACGTGCTCGAAGCTCACGCCGGAAAGGCGCTCGAGCTCCTTGGGCGTGAGGTAGCTGCCGTTGGTGGTGAGCGCGACCTTCGCGTGGGCGGGGAGCGCGCCGCTGGCGAGGAACTCACGGAACACGGGCGAAGAGAGCGGCTCGCCGCCCAGGGCCTCGAGCCGAGCGAGGCCGGGCAGGAGCTCCGTGAGGGAGTCGTAGAAGCTCTGGGGTAGCTCGTCGGCGAGGGAGCCTTCCGCGCCGAAGTGACACATCAGGCAATCGTAGTTGCAGTGACTGGTGGTCGAGATCACGAGCTCGAGGGGCGTGCCGGCGGGCAGCTCGCTGCCCGCGAGGATGGCGTTCAGGGCGTGGCGCTGATTCTCGACGAAGGGCGCCGGGCCGCCGCGGAGCACGAGCTGGGCCAGGGAGTCGGAGCGACCGCGGAGCCGTGGACAGCTTGGGCTGCAGGTCCGTGGAGGGCCGCCGGCGGACAAGGCGCGGCGAAAAGCGCGCATGTGCGGGGCGTGCCACAGCTCCGCGAAGCTGCCGCTGGCCGTCTGAGGAGCAGCCTGGAAGTCCGCGCAGCACGGTCCGACGCTCGCGCCGAAGCCGAGCTCGAGCCGGGTCCAGGGCAACGTGCAAGGGCGCGCGTCGGCGAGCTCCGGCGCGACGTGATCGGCGACCGTCAGGCTCCGTTCGGGATGGCCGACCAACGCGTCGAACGACGCGTCGAGGCTGGACGCTTCTGTGAGCCAGCGCGCGACGAGCTCTCGGACCGGGAGGTTCCGCGCCGCCCCGACAATGAAATCGGCCAGCGCGCGACCCACGGGAGCGATCTCGGAATAGGGGACGGACGTGCTGCGATAGCTGAGCTCCGGACACGTGGGGAACGGGCCCTTTGGACCCGAGGTGTCGAGGGCGAAAGTGATCTCCTTGCCGCTGGGCAGCTCGAAGACGACGTGAAGCGCGCCATCGTGCGCAGCAACACTCGAAAGTCGTGCCTCGGCGAAGACGAGGCCCGAGCGAAGCTCAGCGTCGCTCATGACGCTCCGCGAGCAGCGCGTAGAGGTCCAACGTCATGCGCCACAGGCTCTCGACCAACGTGGCGACCAGGGCCACGCTGGCGATGATCACTGGCGCCTTGAGCTTCACGTTGGCGAACAGCACGAAGGTGGCGAGGAACCAGGTGAGGAACAACACGGTGGCGTTGGCTACGCTGCCCGCCAGCTGCACCACGATGCGCAGGCCCCGAGTGAGACGTGGTGCCAAAAACAGGAGCGCCAGGGACAGCACCACCAACGTCGCGAGAACGATGGCGGGAGCGGGGTCCTTGGTGAGCAGCTGGGCCCCAGTGCTCACCTCGGGGCTGTGCATGGGCGCTCCGCAGGTGCCCTGAACCTCGACCCAGGGGAAGGGCAGGGTGACCACCGCGATCCCAAACAGCAGCGGCCGAATCCAGAGCCTTCGGACGGACCGCGGCGCCTCGGACATGCGCAAACAGCGTGAAACACCCGGGATCCAGCGTCAATCTGCGCGAAATCATCCAGCCCTCTCAAGGCCTGGCCAGAGCTGCCGTCAGGGGGCTCAGCCATGTGGGTACAGGTCGCACCTTCGGCGTCCTTGGGAGGGATAATTACAATATCTACAATTCCTACAATTCCTGCGATACTTGCAGAAGCTGTGAGAACCGTATCCCTCACCTCCCATGAGGTCGCCCGCCTCATCCGGGTCAGCCCCTCCACGGTGCTGTCCTGGATCGACAAAGGCCTTCTGCCTGCCTACCGGACGCCCGGAGGACACCGGCGGATCGACTCGGTGGCGTTGCTCCGCTTCTTGCGCGAGCACCAGATGCCGATCCCCAAGGACCTTGCGCCCGTATCCCGACTGTTGATCATCGACGACGACGACGCCTTCCTCCGCACGGCGAAGCGCCTGCTCAAGCGCTACGCGCCGGAGCTCGAGGTGGAAATCGCCGAAGGCGCCGTGGATGGCCTGCTGAAGGTCGGAACCTTCCGCCCGGATGCCGTGCTGCTCGACGCCTACATGCCGGGCATCGATGGCGTGGAGGTGTGTCGTCGTCTGCAAGCTTCTCCCGAAACTCGGCACATCGTCGTCGTCGCCCTCACCGGCAATCCATCACCAGAAATGGAACGGAGCTTCCGTTCCGCAGGCGCCGCCGCCTGGTTGGTCAAGCCTCTCGAAACCCACCATCTGCTCGCCGCTCTCGGTATCGAGAGAGCTCACGAGGTAGCCTCATGACTCAGCCCGCCCCTCTTCTCAGCACTCAGCTCGATCCCAGACCCGTTCCCAGAAGTGGCCGCAGGATGCGCGCGCACCGCCTGCGGGCGGGAGAGCTCAACCTGGAGCACATGCGGGCCACGGCTCAGCACGCTGCCATGGGCAAGCTCTCCGCCCACGTGGAAGATCTGTCGCTCACCGGCGCCGCCCTCGTGGTGCATGGCGCGGCGGCATCCGCCGGCCTGGTGCTGGTCGGGGATCGCCTGGAAAAGCTGCGCCTGGAATGCCGCGAAGGCACCATCTACCGCGGCACTGCCTCCGTGCGCCGGGTGATGGAGCGGGAGGACGACCTGGTGATCGGCATCGAGCTCGAGTCTCGCGGGATCGATCTCGGCCTCGTGTATCGCTTCGGCTCGCGCCATGGATTCGCGGATCGTCTCAGCGCCGTGCTCTCGGCCAACGAGACGGCGCGCATCTTCAGCGAGTTCAAGGCATGGGTAGCGGACTTTCGCTCCTACCTGCTCACCACCAAGGCGTTCCTGGACGCGGAAGAGCGCGCCCTCGACGGGATGGACCTGCTCTCCCGCGAGCAGACGCTGCAGGCATATCAAGAAGAGGTGTCGCCCATCCTCGTGGAGCGGCTGAACGCGGCTTCGGCGGAGCTGTCGGACTTCGCGTCGCGCCTGTCGGAAGACCAGCACTCGCACTACCGCGCATACTTTCGCGCGCACGTGATCCCGCTCTTGTGTGCCTCCCCTCTGTTGCGCCGCGCCTACGAGAAGCCTCTGGGCTACGCGGGCGACTACGAGATGATGAACATGCTGTACCGGGATCACGCCGAGGGAGACTCGCTGTTCTCCAAGGTGATCAACATCTACGCAGCGCAGGAGCCGGCAGCGCGGGCCAACATCAATCGCCTCGAATACCTCGGCGCCCGCATTCGCGAGATGGCGCTCGAGAAGGACGGCCGCATTCGCATCGCCAGCATCGGTTGTGGTCCTGCGCGCGAGATCACCAAGCTGCTCGAAGAGCAGCCACGGCTCGGGCCTCGCCTCGAGATCGCGCTCATCGACCAGGAGGACCGCGCCATCACCTTCGCCGAGCGAACGCTCGGGCCGTTGGCGGCCAAACACGGCGCGCGCGTTCAGTTCATCAAGGAGTCCGTGCGGCGGCTGCTCACCACCAAGAAGCTCTCTGCGGCACTTGGCGAGCGGGACTTCATCTACAGCGCAGGGCTCTTCGACTACCTGAACCAGCGGAGCGTGACCGCGTTGATGTCGGCCTTGTATGAGGCCTTGATCCCCGGAGGGCAGCTCGCGATTGGAAACGTGGCCGCCCACAACCCCACGCGCTTCTTCATGGAGTACGCTCTGGATTGGTTCTTGATCCACCGTTCACCGGAGGACCTGCTCGCGTTTGCGCAAGCTCTCGACCCGACACCTTCGCGCATGATGGTGGATTCCGAGCCTCTGGGTGTGAATCTGTTCCTACGCCTCTGGAAATGACTGGATGAAAGCCGCCCGGGAAACGGGCGACCGCTTCGAAGCAGAGCTGGCTGGCCGAAACGTATCCGGCGCCCGCCTCGGCTATCTGCTTTCTGCGGTTCTCATGCCCGCGGGATTCACGCTGGACTTCGCCATGGCGCCGAGCCATGTGGGCGAGTTCTTGGTCATTCGCCTGCTGTCGGCGCTGGTGGCCTTGGTGCTCTTGGCCGTGTCGTATGCCCCCGTCGCCATTCGGCGCCCGGTCATCCTCGCGGCGGGGCCGCCGCTGGTGTGCGGCGCCGGCATCGAAGCCATGATCCTTCGGCTGGAGGGCGCAGACTCGCCGTACTACGCGGGACTGAACCTGTGCATCCTGGCCATTGGCGTGCTGTACACGCTGCACTGGCGTCACGCGTTGGCCATCAGCTTCGCAGTGATGTTCCTGTGGTTGGCGCCCGCGGTCGTGGAGGCGAGCCAGGGGCGCCTGCACTATCGCGAGTTCTTCAACAACTTCTACTTCATCGCGCTCACGATGGTGATCTCCGTGGCCTCCACGGTCATTCGCTTTCGCTCGGCTCGACGCGAGTTCGATGCGCGCGCCGAGGTGGAGAGCACTTCGGTGGAGCTTGCGGGGACCTTGGAACGCCTGCGCGAGCTCGACCGCATGAAGAACGAGTTCTTCGCCAACATCTCCCATGAGCTCCGCACGCCCCTCACGCTGATCCTGAGCCCAGTGGAGGACCTGCTGTCGCGCAACCCGCCGGAGCAGGAGAAGGCGGCCCTCGGCATCGTGCGCCGAAACGCGCAGCGCCTGCTCCGCTTGATCGACGACCTGTTGGATCTCGCTCGGCTGGACGCCGGCGGTCTGCGTCTGCGCGTCGCCGAGGTGGATCTCGCCGAGATGGCACGTCGGATCGTGGACGGCGCTCAGCCCACGGCGCTCAGTCGGGGCATTTCGCTCACCCTGGACGCTCCCGCGCAAAGCCCCGATCTGTGGGGCGATCCCCATCGGCTCGAGATGATCCTGACCAACCTGGTGGGCAACGCCCTCAAGTTCACGCCTGAGGGCGGCCACGTGGAGGTGTGCGTCAAGGACCACGGCCACGAATACGAGCTGTGCGTGCGGGACGACGGCGAGGGCATCGCTTCCGAGGACCAAGAGCGGATCTTCGAGCGCTTCTACCAGGTGGAGGGCTCCGAGCGCCGCAGGCACCAGGGGGCGGGCATCGGCCTGGCCCTGGCCCGAGAGCTGGCGCGGCTCCACGACGGCGACTTGGTGGTGGAGAGCAGTCCGGGGCAGGGTGCGCTGTTTCGCATGCGCCTGCCGCGGGGCCGAGAGCACTTCCGCCCCGAGGTGCTGGAGCGGCGGCGGGTGAGCAAGGAATCGCATCCCCAGCGGCGGTCGTCGGACAGCGTGCGCGCGTCTTTCGCCAGCATTCCAGACCGCGCCCGAGAGGTCGTGACACGGGACGAGGAGCAGCCGATCCGATTGGATCGTGGTCGTCGGGCCAAGATCCTGGTCGTGGAGGACGAAACCGACCTGCGCGAGTTCGTGGAGCGCTCGCTGCAAGGCGAGTTCGAAGTGATCTCCGCAGCAGACGGACGGCAGGCCCTGGACATCGTTCGCGCGGATCGACCGGACCTCGTGCTCACGGACGTGATGATGCCCGTCGTGAGCGGTACCGACTTGTGTCGTACCATCAAGAGCGACCGCTCGTTGAAGGCCACGCCGGTGATCATGCTCACGGCGCGCTCCGGCTCCGACGCGACACTGGAAGGCTACTCCGCGGGTGCGGATGACTTCGTCACCAAGCCCTTTCACACCCGCGTGCTGCTGGCGCGGATCCGCGCTCAGCTGAAGCTACGTGCCATGAGTCTGCAGCTGGCAGATCAGGCGCAGCTCACCACCGCCGGGACGCTCGCCGCGGGCATCGCTCACGAGGTGAAAAACCCGCTGAACGCCATCCTGAACGCCGCGCGCGTGCTCAAGCGCGCAGGGCAGAGCAAGAAGGTTTCCAGCGAGAAGCTCTTGAACGTGGTGGAAGAAGGCGCCGGCCGCATCATGGACATCGTGGCCGTACTGGAGGAGCACGTGCGGCCCGCAGAAGGCGTAGCTGCTTCCGCCTGCGACATCTCCGAGGGCATCGAGTCCTCCTTGCGGCTCCTGGAGCACAAGATTGGAGACGTGACGGTTCATCGCGACTACGGCGCGGGCCTGCGCGTGCTCGCGCCTGCACGTCAGATGAACCAGGTCTTCTTGAACCTGCTCGACAACGCCCTCCGAGCAGGACCCAAAAACCTCTGGGTCCGAACGGCACGGGCTCCTGGCGGCATACGTGTCAGTATTTCCGACGACGGCCCGGGCGTGGATCCTCAGATTGTGGCGCTGATTTTCGAGCCGTTCTTCACCACTCGTCCAGCCGGGGAAGGCACCGGTTTGGGGTTGTACCTGTGTCGCAGGATCGTCGATGATTGTGGCGGATTGGTGAGCTACCAACCACGTGAGGGTGGGGGAGCCGAGTTCGTGATAGAGCTGCCTGCGATGGAGGCCGCTGCGTGAGTGGTTTGGTGTTGTTCGTCGATGACGACGAGGCCAACCTCGTCGTTTGTGAAGCCGCCCTGGGCGACGACTTCGACGTGCAGACCGCGAGCAGCGCCGCCGACGCACTGAAGGTGTTCGAAGAGCGTGACGTCGCCGTGCTGGTCACCGATCAGCGCATGCCCGGCGTCACCGGCGTGGAGCTGTGTGAGCAGGTCAAGGAGCGCTCCCCCGATACCATTCGCATCCTGATCACCGCGTACTCCGACCTGAAGGCCGCCATCGATGCGATCAACCGCGGTCAGGTGCGGCGCTATCTGAAAAAACCGTGGGAACCCGACGAGTTGGCGGCGGAAATTCGCGATGCACTGCACCTGTATGAAATGACAGGTCAGCTGCGCCGCATGGAGCGCCGTCTGGTGGAGACCGAGCGGCTCTATGCCCTCGGGGTCGTCGCGGCTGGAATCGCCCACGAGCTGCGCAATCCGCTGGGGGTCGCCCTCAGCAATCTGGAGATCCTCCGGGGTGCCGTGGCCGAAACCAAGCGCGCCATCGAGGGCGGCTCGGCGGATCCGCGACGTGTGGCCGCGCTGGTGAAGGAGATCGACGACTCCGTCGCCGACACTCGCTTCGCCATGGACCGCATCATGGATGTGGTGCGCGGTATCGAGATGCCCGCGCGGCCGGCGGCCAGCAAGCCGGAGCTCGTGGATCTGGCCAATGTGGTTCGCATGACGCTGCAGCTGGTGAACCGCGAAATCGTGAAGCGAGCCAGCGTGGAGCTGGACGCCCGGGGGCCCCACACGGTGACGGGATCCGCCTCGAAGCTCGGGCAAATAGTCCTCAATTTGGTCGTCAACGCGTTGCAGGCCCTGGGAGACCGCCCGTACCACGAGAACAAGATCTCGATCTTGATTCGAAACGCCGGCGGCAAAGTGGAGCTGGACGTCGCGGACAACGGGCCCGGCATTCCAGAGGGCGCGTTGAAGCGGATCTTCGATCCGTTCTACACGACCAAGGAGGAAGCCGGCACGGGTCTGGGTCTGGCGATCTCCAAGACCATCGCGCAGGAGCACGGCGGGGATCTGACTGCGGAGAACCTCTCCAGCGGGGGCGCGCGCTTCCGCCTCTCGCTGCCCGCTACAGAATGAGCGGCGTCCGCCCGGCGAGCACCACGTCCCACCAGCGGAAGGTGACTGCCAGCACGTGGTCCAGCTGCCAGGTGCCACTATCTATGCTCTCGCCGCTCTTTCGCGGCTGCGGCTTGTTCAGGTCGTCCGGCAAGCAGTAGGCCGCGAGCTCCGAGCTCTGTAGCAGGTGCAGCACTCCCTCCGAGAACCCGCTCCCGGCATAGGCGATCACACCGGGGATGCGCAGAGTGGCCAGGTCTTGCAGCGCGTACGGGATCTTCTCGTCCGCCGTCCCGCTGGAGTCCTGGTACTTGCACTCCAGGGCGAGCGAGTCCCCGGTGGCCGGGTGGACCACCAGCAGGTCGATGCGCCGTTGCTTCCCGATGATGCTGGTTCCGAGGCTCACCTCTTCATAAAGGTGGATGCCGCGGCTGCCGTAGGCGGAAAGCAGGTAGCGCGCGATGCGCCGCTTGTATTGGTTCCCCGTCACGCAGGCATTCTACCGGAGGCGTGAGGCCAAGAGCCCGCTGTCTGCCTGGCCCCCCGCCTCTTCCAGCCGTCTTCCCGCGATGGCGACCGCCTCCCGACACAGGTCCGTGCCCAGGAAGTGCCGTCCCTCCCGCACCGCCGCTACGCCGGTGGAGCCGGAACCAGAAAACGGATCCACCACCAAGTCCCCGGGCAGGCTGCTCTGGCGGATGAGGACCTCTGCCACGGCGCTGGGCTTCTCCGCCGGATACCCGCCGCGAATGCGTCGCTCGGTGATGATGTCGGGCGTGGACAGGTCCAAGAGCTTCCGCTTGCCCTTCTCGAAGAACAGGATGAGCTCGTAGCGCGAGCGGTAGTGGTAGCCCATGCCGATCGCCACCTTGTCCCACACGATGGGCTTCCAGAAGCGAAAGCCGGCTTCCTCCGCGATGGGCTTGGCCACGAACATCGTTTCCTGGTCGCAGAACAGGTAGAAGTGCGTGTTCGGTCGCAGCACGCGGTGGACTTCTCGGAACAGCTCGCCGAAACGGGAATTGGGAAAGATCGAAAACCAGTCGTTGCTGCTGGCCTTGCTGTGCTTGAGCCGTGTCGTGGTGCCGCGGGCGCGATGCTTCTCCAGGGACTCGTAGGCGGGGTCCGTCACCACCAGATCCACGCTTTCGGTCGCCAAGGTGCGGAGGAAGGCTACGGCATCCCCATGGCTCACCCCATACGCGGGACCGGCTTGGGCCAACCGGGGGGCAGGCACGCTGCCGGGATGGGTGAGTCGAAAGCTCTCCGCGGAGTCCAAGACCACGCCGTCCGTCATGGGATCGGTTTCTATCACAGCGCCGCGGGTCTCGGTTTTTGTTCGGACGTTATTTGTCACACCTGCGGCTCCAGCGCGAGCTGCCAGCGCTTGGCGTGCTCGTCGCGGCCGAGCACGTGGACTTGTACGCGGTCGCCGAGGCGACACAAGACTCGTCCCGTCTGGTCTCGGAGCTCCGCGCCGTCGTCGCTGGCGACGACCTTGCGCCCCAAGGCCTTGGACAGATGCCGTCCGTAGAGCTTCACGTCCACCGGTGGCTCGTCGAGCAGCACGTGGAGCTTCTCGGAGGTGCAGCCCATCACGGTGCCGGAGAAATCCTTCTGCTTTCCGGAAAACAGCTCGTTCAACACGGCTTCGTTCACCGCCCGGGTCAGCTGCTTTTGCACGTTCTTGGAGTGGTTGGCGGCGGCCAAGACGGCGCGCTGCAGCGCGGTTCCCGATGGCGCGTCAGGGTCCGTCAGCTTCTCGCCCGCGATTTTCTCCATGGCCTCGCCGTGGAGAAAGACGCCGACGATCTCGCGCATCGGTGCGGTGAAGCGACCGTACACCTCCGCGCCGACGCCGAAGTGAGCCGCCGGCTCCGCCGAGTAGGCGCTACGCCCGCTCACGAACAGCGCTTGGCGGTGGATGGCCAGGGCCAACCGCTGCTCCGCTCCGCTGCTCGGCAGCAACGAAAGGTATTCGGAGAGGGACCGAGCGTCGTGTCGGTCCCAGGCCCACGGCTTCGGTGGAAGGTTGCGACTCTCCACGAAGCTCCGAACCAGACGCTCGAAGGCGGAGAGCCGCTCCTCGTCCGGGCCCTCGTGGGTGCGGTAGATGGGATCCACGTCATCCCCCGGCGTGTCGCCCTCGCGCAGAAAGCGTGCTCCTTCCACGTTGCACAAGAGAGAGATCTGTTCGTTGTAGCGCTCTACCGGCAGCCGTAGCTCTCGAACGGCGACGAATTGATGCTGCTTCGAGAGCGTCACGCCCACCTCCGTGCGCCGGAAGCGGACCACGCCGCGCTCGTCCGCTCGCGTCATGCGAAGCTCTCCCACCTCTCGGAGCAGGCGCAGGCTTTCGGCATAGGGCTCGGTCGACAGCGGATGTTCCTTGGTGTCGTAGAACCCCTGCACCTCGTCGAAAGACAGCTTCGCGTGGCTGTGGATGCGCGCGCGCAGGAGCCGAGTGCCGGTGCACTCACCCTGCTGATCCACGCGCATGCGGAATACCAGCGCACGTCGGTCCACTCCGGGGTTGAGGCTGACCACTCCCTCCGACAAGGTGCGGGGCAGCATCGGGATCATCAGCCCCGGCAGGTAGTAGCTGGAGCCTCGTTTCAGCGCCTCGTCCCACAGCGGATGCCCGGGGCGTACGAACCACGATGCGTCCGCGATCGCGTAGTCCACCACGTAGCCCGGGCCCTCGCGCTCGATCCAGAGCGCCTGGTCCAGATCCCGGGTATCCGTCCCATCCACGGTCACGAAAGGCACGTGACGGAGATCCGAAAGGTCGGTGTCGTCGATGTTCGGCGACCGCACCCAGCGCTCCGCCTCCTCTCGGACCTGCTCCGGAAATTCCAGGGAAAGCCCGGCTTCTTCGGCGATGCGGCGGACGTTGTCGGTGGCGGAATTGCTCATGGCTGAGCGCGGATCCTGGACGATCCCCGACCCGGTCGCGAGGCCTTCCCTGCTTTTTTCTGGCACGCTGGAGGCGTATCCTGGAACATTGCCCTTCAGGGGCCAGAATCATGTCGGGATCCGATCCCCCGAAAGTGCCGGACGTTTCGCCCCAGAGCGAATGGGAGACGGACACGTTCACCGGGACCGCGCCGCTCCAAGCGCGCTGGGCGAAGGTGGTGCAGCAGACTTCGGACCCGCCCCAGGCCCCTGCCATCCAAGCACCTCTCGAGTCGGGCACTCGTATCGGTCGCTACGAGCTCATCACGCGGCTGGCCAAGGGCGGGATGGCATACGTGTGGATGGCATGGCGTGCGCGCAGCAGCGGCAAGAAGGAAATCATCGCGCTCAAGACGCTGCTTCCGAGCCTGTCTCACGATCTCGTGTTCGTGCACATGTTCCTGGACGAAGCCAAGCTGCTCACGGAGATCCGTCACCCGAACGTGGTCAGCATTCGCGACGTCGGCGTCCACGCGGACATCCCCTACGTGGCGTTGGAGTGGGTGGAGGGCGATACCCTGTCGGCGCTTCTTCGCGCGTTGGCCGCAAAGGGCAAGGAGGTGCCGCTCGCGATCGCGCTTCGTATCGTGGGAGAGTGTTGCCTCGGACTCCACAACGCGCACGAGCTTCGGGACGCCCACGGAGAGCTCCTGAACGTCGTGCACCGGGACGTCTCACCCTCCAACATCATGCTGTCGTCTCATGGAGACGTGAAGCTCATCGACTTCGGCGTGGCCAAGGCCAGTGAGCGGCTGGCGGAGCAGACGCGCACCGGGGTGCTCAAGGGCAAGGTCAGCTACATGGCGCCCGAGCAAGTGCTGCGCGCCCAGCCGGACCGGCGGACGGACGTGTGGGCCGCCGGGGTGGTGCTGTATCGGTTGATTGCGCAGCGTCTGCCCTACGAGGGCGACATCCCCGCCATCGTTCGACAGATCAAGTTCGGCGAGCCGGTACCGCCGCTGCCCGCCTCCACTCCGCGCCCCGTCGCGGAAATCGTCTACCGCGCCCTCGCCCGCGAGCCCCAAGACCGCTTCCAGACCGCCGCGGACATGCGTCGTGCCATTCAGTACGCCTACGCCGAGGTGTGCGCGCCGGTGCCCAAGGACCAGTTCGCTCGCTTCGTGATGACGTTCCTCGGCCCCACCATCCACGCCCGCCGCGCGGCCCTCAAGAACGCGATCAGCGACGAGTGAAGGGCTTGCCGCCCCGAGGTGTTCGGACCATGCATCTCCGCATGGCTCGCATCGCACTGCTCGGCTTGGTTCCCGCGCTGGCGCTGACCTTCGTCGCACGCCCAGCGCACGCTTGAGGTCTGGTCGCGCCCGTCGGTCCGACGGGTTGTGAATCCGCAGCGGCCCCCGAGCCACCGGTGTGGCGCGTGGGCGCCGCCTACGCCTTCACCCAAGCGGAGCTTCGCTTCGACGGCGAGCAGGACTACGATCTCGAGCAACACGCTGCCGTAGCTTCGCTCTCGCGCCGCTTCGGAGAGCGCACCACGCTGCAGCTGGCCGCGGGCGCAGTGCTGGCGGGGGAGCTATCCGGAGAAGGCTCGAGCTGGGACGTGCTGCCCGGTCCCGTGGTGAGCCTCTCGAGCGCCTATCGCATCATCGGCGGCAAGGGCGAGGTGCCCTTCGTCACCGGCACGCTCGCCTTTGGCGCGTCGTTCCCGCGCACCCGCGCCCAGAGCTACGACGAGCGCTCCCACTTCAGCGCGTTCGATCTGCGCGCCGGAGTGCTCGCCGGGGCCACCTTGTTCGAGGCCTGGAGCCCGTATGCCGCTGCCCGCGCCTTCGGAGGTCCGGTGCTGTGGCACAGCCGCGGCGAAGATCACACCGGGAGCGATCGCCATCACTATGCCATCGGCGTCGGTTCCAGCCTGAGCCTGGGCCCGCGCTTTGCCCTCACGGCCGAAGCGATCTTCCTCGGTGAGCGAAGCTACAGCGGCGGCATCTCCTACGCCCTGTAGCGTTTGTATGTTGGTGCGCCGCGGAAACGTCGCTGCGCGCGAGCACGGCGTTTCCGCGCCGCAGCGACAAAGAAATGCTCAAAAGTCTTCGGTGTTCTCTCGGAGGAACTCGAGGATGAGCCCGTTGTTGTCGTGGTACTCGTCCGGAACGTCGTCCCACAGCCACTCGAAGGCGCCGTCCACCCAGTCCCCAATCTCCGTCAGGTTGCGCGTGAACGGTGGGAAGCGCGCGTTCTGGGTGCCGGCCACGTCCACCCAGTAGCCGCTGAACACCAGGAACGCGCGGTACGGATCGCGCCCTTCGGGGTCCTTGTGAATGCGGCTGGTCAGGTGATCCAGGCCGAAGGCGTTGAGCCGGTAGGTGGGAACGCGTTGGCTCCGGAGCGCAGGAGGCAGCAACACTTGCTCGGGCAAGATGTCATGACGCTGGCCGCGGCCGCGGAGCAGCGTCCCGTCGACGTGTCCGGCGATCTCTCGCAGTAGAGACAGCTGGTACTCTCCGCTGGTGGGGTAGAGCGCGTGCGAGCCCTCTCCCACGGCGATCACGGCGTGGTCACCGAGCTTCAAAGTACGTGGGTCGTCGAAGGGCACGCGCAGGCGCCCTTGAGACCAGCGCTTGAGGTTCTTCAAGAACGCGATGGTTTGATTCTCCAGGTGCCCGGAGATGATCATGGAAGACGGCCGCTCGCTTCCTTCGAACACCAGGATCATGCTCTCGCGATCGAACACGTGGGGGCCGATGTTGGTGATGCGCGCGAGCCCGGTCTTGGTGTCGTAGGCGTAGATCTGGTGATACGTGATGAAGAAGCGATCGCTGTCGGGGTCTTCCAGATAGGAGTAGTAGATGACGGCGTCGTGTGGGTCGCCGCCCAGAGTGGCAAACACCGAGCGCTTCATGCTGAAGACGTTGAAGTCCAGCAAGTACTCGCTGTGGCCGTTGTAGCGCATGAACTTCCCGAGCTCGGCCAAGGGGATCGCCTCCTTGCCGAACACGGTCTTGATCTTCAGCCTCTCGTCCGCATTCTTGATGGCTGGAGCTCGAAGCAACGTCTTCAGCGAGACCGGGAAGTACTTCTCCTTCGCAGAGAACAGGAAGATGGGGGCGTAGCGCTCGGCGATCTCGGCGATCTCGGCTTGGCTTCGACGAAGGGCGCACTGCACGAACAGGTACTGGCGCCAGAGCTCCTTCTGCTTGTCGCCGCTTCGCGCGAGCACCTGCAGCAACCACGCCCCTTCGGGATCCTGGTCGCGACGAAACGAGAGCCTGATCGTCGGACGCTTGGGGTCGATGGTCCCGCGCTTCTCGTGCTCGCCGTTCGTGACCACCCACTCGTAGGAGAGGGGCTCGGACAGCGAAAGCGCCGCGGCGATGCGCTCCGGCGCTTGTTTGAGCCCGGGCATCGAAATACCGAGGACACGGTTGCCGCTCTCGTCGAGCTCGCTCTTTCGGATGTCGAGCATCCGCTCGGGGCTGAGTCGGGAGCGAGGCATGCCGGAGAAGGGACGCTACTTCACGTGCAGGGCGCCGTCACGGCGCGGCGGAGCTGTCGGTCTCTCCCCAACACACGGGGTCGCCGCCGGCGGGGAGCCCGCACGCAAGGCGCAACCCGACGGCCAGAGCCACGAACTTCTTGCCGGACGGCGGAGTCGCGCCGTCGCCTCCCCAGCACGCAGCTTGGCCGTCGAGACCCAGAGAGCAGGAGAGGATCACGCCGGCCGCGATGCTCTTGGCGGTGTTGGCGCCGGGTTTCGACTGACCTTCCACACCGCCCGCGCAGACCACCGTCCCCGCCGCGCCGCTGCCTTCCAAGATACCGCAGGTGTGCATGAAGCCGGCGGTCACTTCGCTGTACTTGCCCGCCGGGAGCGCGACGTCGTCAATCTCGCCGCCGGCGGATTCGTCTTCGTCGGACTCGGCGGGCGCCCAGCACTTGGCGCTGCCATCCGGCGTCAGCGCGCAGGCGTGCCGGCCACCCACGGCGACTCGCTTGAACGTGCCGCTGGGGCGCCGCGAGACCAGGCGCATTCCGAGCACGGACGCGCCCTCGCAGTCGCCCACTTCGCCGCTGCACTTGTCAATCAGGTCTTGGGAGTACTGCGTGCGGCCCTTGGCGTCCCAGCACACGAGCTGACCATCGGGACGCACCCCGCAGGACGCTTCGTCTCCCGTGGAGATCTGCGCGAACGCACCTGCTGGCGCTTGGTCGTGTGCTCCCCAGCACACCACGCTCTGGTCCTTCTTGATGCCGCAGACGTGGAACGAGGCAGCCGAGATCTGAAGCAGCTCGCCCTTTGGCGCCTTGCCTTCCAGATCGCCCCAGCAGCTCACTTGGTGATTCGACTTCAGCCAGCATCCAAAGTCGGTGCCGAGGGTGATCTGAGGCGCGAAGGGAACTCGAACGCCCTGGCTCCCCGCCCCCGCTGGCGTCGGCGTGGGGTCGGCGCTCGACGGGGCGCGAGCCTCGTTCTGTGCTCCGCCGCAGGCGCTCAGCGCGAGCGCGAGACTCAACATGGACGCACGCATGTCCAAGGAGGGTACTCGATGCGCGTTAGTCGGTGAACCCCACCACCTTGCCGTCCGCCGAGCGCACGAACACCAGCACCGATTCGTCGCCCTTCACCGGAAAGCGAACGACCTCGACGGGGTCGCTCCCGCGGTACCGCTGGGACAGCTCCGCGGCATCGAGGGTCACGAGCTCCTCCGTGCCGAGGGTGAGCTGGCTGTGATCCTTGTCCCGCATCACCTCGGCGATCTTCATGCGAAGCTCGTCGCGGGAGCTGATCAAGTCGCGGCGGTCCCACGAAAACGGCATGCCGGTCAGCGCCATTGCCGTGTCCAGTCGGTCTTGCATCATGGCGTTCATCCACTCCCGCGCGGCGTCTCGCGATCCTTTCGCGGGTGCCACGGGCACTTCCTCCACCACTGGTGCAGGGGCCGGAGCCGGGATGGCGGGTGCCGAAGGACGAGCCGGCGGTAGGGTCACGTCTCTCAGCCGTGCGTCGCTGTCGGGATCGATCTCGTACACTCGGGCGCCCTGGGGCGTGAACGCCACGGCGTACGTCTTCTGGGCTACCGCGGCGAAGGAAACCATCTGGAGCGGGCCTTGCAGATCCGACGCGCTCACCACTCCGAGGCGGTGCTCGCCGGGCAGCACCTCGATGTGCAGGCGTGCGTCCTCGTCGATGGGAATGTCGGCGCGCTCGCCGTCCACGGTGACCAGCTTCGCGTCATCGGCTCCGCGAAAACGCAAGACGGCGATGTCCTCGGCGCTCTTCTGCGGGCCGGGGTAGTGCTCGACGACGTAGGTCGGGCCTGCACAGCCGGAAACCAGCAGCGCGAGAAACAGCAGGAGCGAGCGTAGTCGGGTCATTGGCGGGCCCGTACCCCCGAATACCCCGCGCGTCACGTGCGTCGCGCGACGTCCACGGCGAGCTCCGTCTTCTCCACGGCCGGGTCCAGGCTTGCTCGTTCGGTCCGGGGACGCATTCGCCACCAGTCCGAGGCATCGGCTTGGGACCACCCTGGAATCTCCAAGTCGGCGAGCGCGTCCGCCAGGACCCTGCCGTCTCCAGGTCGGTCACCCGGCTCCTTCTCCAGGCAGCGGAGCAGGAGCGCTTCCAAACGCGCATCCAACGCGTGCCCCGCCAGCTTCGAGGGTGGCTCCGGCGCTTGGGTGAGGTGCTTCGAGCAGATCTCGATGACGGAGCTTCCGCTGAACACCTCGCGACCCGTCAGCAGGAAGTAGCCCACGGCGCCCAGCGCGTACACGTCCGACGCCGGGCCCACCTCGTTCGGCTTGGTGATCGCTTCCGGCGCGAGGTAATGCGGCGTGCCCACCACCGCGTTCGCTTGCGTGATGTCGTCGACCTCGGGGTTGTCCAGCTCCTTCACCAAACCGAAGTCGAGCACCTTGACCATGTCCGGCACGCCCCCGCGGTTGCACAGCATGATGTTCGCGGGCTTCAAGTCGCGATGCACCAGCCCCAACCCGTGGGCTTCCGCCAACGCCCGCGCCGCCTGTCCCAAGATGCCCGCGGCGCGCGCAGCGTTGACGGGGCCATGATCCTTCACCAACTCCTGCAGCGTGAGCCCGTCCAAGAGCTCCATGGCGTAGTAGAACTGGCCGTCCGGAGTGCGCCCATAGTCGAAGATCGCGACGCTGTTCGGGTGCTCCAGTCGGCTCGTCTGGCGAACTTCCCGCTCGAATCGAAGAACCGTCTGCTCACCGACGCTCTCGATGGGCAAGAGCTTCACCGCCGTGGGGCGGCGCAGCATCACGTGCGTCGCCTCGTACACCACCCCCATGCCACCCTCGCCGATCTTGCGTCCGAGCTCGTACTGACCCAGGCGCAGAGCGCGGCGCATCGTGCGCCGCAGGCCGTAGATCACGTGGGAGGTGACGGCCGTGGTGATCACGAAGGCGCTGCCGATGAAGCCGATCCCGTCCGCCGCAGCGGGGTCCATGCTGCCCCGCGTTGCCCTGGTGATGGCGAACAGCGAGGCCACCGCCACGATGCCGATGATCACGGTGCGTCGCACCGGGCTCGGCACCAGCGCGGAGCGGATCACCAGTAGCAGCGCGATGCCGAACATGGCGAAGACCGGACCGTACAGCGCGCTGTCGCCGGTCATCGCCGCCAGGGCTATGTGCGTGTACACCACGGAGAGCGTCAGGGTGATGCCGCTCTCCAGCACCAAGAGCACGGTGCGGCCCGGCCTGCCGAGCTTGGTGTACAGCCACGTGACGAGCACCCCGGTCGTCACCGACCAGCGCAGCACCGTGGCCCATAGCGGCATTTCCGGCGGTTTTACGTCGTACACGAACAGCGGCGTCACGACGTCGCTCAGGTAGGCGAAGAGGTCGATGGACAGCAGCACCTGTGCGTAGAGCCGCACGCGGTCGCGCAGGTGGTCGACGTCTTCCGAGGGCGAGCTGCTGGGCACGGGGTCGGCCACCATATCACTCCCAGCTCGTGTTCTTGACAGGGGGATGTCGCTGCGGCGCGGAAGCTCGCGGGCGCTCGGCGCGTCTTTCTGGACGCTCAGTGCACTACACGCACGCGGGTGCCGGGCGACACGCCGCGCACTTCCACGAACTCGTCGTCCGCGGCGCCGAGCTCCACGCGCCGGGAGGACCAGCCGAACGTGGAGCGAACGTCCACCACTGCGTAGCCGTCCGTCACCTGGATCGCGCCCCGCGGGATGCGCGCTTCCACCGAGCGCGCGGGCAGGGCGATGGTCGCCTCCAGCCGCTGGCCGATGGGCAGCTCGCGCCTTTCGTCCCACTTCACCCAGGCGGTGCGCACCCAGCCTTCGCCCCGTTCGCGGGCGTCGAAGGCGCCGATGGTACGGTGCTCGAGCTGCGCGCCCACGCGATCGACGGTGCTTTGGCCGATGACCTCGGGCTGTCCCGGCATGCGCAGCGTGACGGCCAGGCCGGGCGTGACGCGCATGGCATCCACCTCTTCGATCTCCAGCCGGAGCTCCACGCGAGACGTATCTGCGATCTCGAAGGCTGCCGGTTGCGTCCCGGCCGCGGTCCCCGTCAGCGTGTCCCCCGGGTCCACACGCCGCGCCAAGACCACGCCCGGAATGGGCGCCACGATCTTCGTCTTGTCGAGCTCCTGCTCTGCTTGTTTCACCGCGGCGGCGGCGGCCGCGCTGCGCGCCTTGGCGGCGCGCACCTCGCTCGGGCGGCCGCCGGCCTTGGCCAAGGAGATCCGCGCGCCGAGGCTCTCCACGCGCGCTTCGGCGATGCGCACGGCGCTCTTCGCCTCGTCCAACTGGGACGCGGTGCTCGCTCCGCTGGCCTGGAGCTTCTCTTCCCGGGCGGCGCGCTTCTTCGCGAGGGACAGCTCCTCCTTTGCGCCGCGGAGCTCCGCTTCCAGCGCCTCCACCTCTTGTCGGCGCGCGCCCGACGCGATGGCACTCGCGGTGCTGCTCAAGGAGCGAAGCTCGGCCTCGCGGCGCTCGACCTCTTCCTTCACCACCGCGGGCTCGATCTCCGCCAGCAGGTCACCGGCCTTCACCCGCATGCCCTCGCGCACGTGGACGCGCATCACCTGTCCGTCGATGCGGGGCCGAACCTCGGCGGTGCCCGCCAGTGGGATCACCACGGCGCGGGCCACCACCTTCTCGCGTAGCTCGCCCGCTGCCACCGTGGCGCTCTCGGCGCGGCTCGTCATCCACAGGCCGCCGCCGGCGAGGAGCACCACCGCTCCGCCGACTACCAGCCACGGCCGCCGCTTCACGCCGCACCTCCGGGGACCACGCGGGACACGGCGCCATCTTCGATCTCGATGACGCGATCCGCAAACTCCGCCAGGCGGTGATCGTGGGTCACGAGCAGGATGCCCCGCTCGGGGCTCACCTGCTGGCGGAGGATGGACACCACGTTCAGGGCGGTGTGGGTGTCGAGGGCCGCGGTCACTTCGTCCCCCAAGATCAGCGACGGATCCCCGGCCAACGCGCGGGCGATGGCCACGCGCTGCTTTTGCCCGCCGGACAGCTCGCCGGGGCGGTGATGCAGCCGCTCCCCCAGACCGACGATCGAAAGTGCCGCGGTGGCCTTGTCGTCGGCAGTCTCGGGCGGCGTGCCTTTCATCTTGAGCACCTCCGCGATGTTCTCCAGGGCCGTGAGCGCGGGGAACAGATTGTAGCTCTGGAACACGAAGCCCAAGTGCTGGCGCCGAATGCGGGTGATGGCCGTCTCCGCCAGCTCCGTGATCGTCTCACCACACAGCTCCACCCGCCCGCCGCTGGGCTTGAGCAGCCCCGCCAACACGCTGATGAGGGTGGTCTTGCCGGAGCCGGAGGGTCCCATCAAGAGCGCGAGCTCGCCGGCGAATACCTGGAGGTCGATACCCCTGAGCACGGGAGTGGCGAGCTCCCCGTGGCCGAAGGTCTTGCTCACGCCGCGCGCGTCCACCAGCACTCGCGCCGGAGCCAGCCGTTCCGCCGCGCTCACTGGAACACCTCCGCAGCTTCCAGCTTCAGCACGGCGCGCACGCTTCCGATGGCAGCCACCGCGCACATGCCCAGCACTGCCACGATGCCCACGGCCATCACCGGAGGAGACAGCACGATGAAGAGTCCGAACTTTTCCGCGTAGCGCTGGATGGCGATGGCCATGATCACGCCGAGGCCGCCCCCGACCAACGCCAAGAAGGCCGCCTGCCAAGCGACGAAGCCGACAATCTCCAAGGGGCGGGCCCCGATGGCTTTCAGCGTCGCCAGCTCCCGGAGGTGTTCCTTGGTCACGGCGTACAGCGTCTGCCCCACGATCACCACGCCCACCACCAGACCCAGCAGCGCGGAAAAGCCCAGCGCCGTGCCCGCTCCCGAGCCTTTGACCCAGTAGTCCTCGGTCATCACGCGAAACTCGTCGGTGGTGTGAGCGTCCAGATCCGGGTGCTGCTGCACGTGTCGGATCACGCTCGCCGTACAGTCCGGCCGCGCCAGGTCCAGCACCCAGTAGGTGGCCTGGTCGCTGCCCATCTCGAGCACCCGGCGCGCGGTGCCGATCTCGCCGAACACGTAAGGCGCCAGCGTGAAGGCGCGGATGCCTTCGGTGACGGCGGCGACCCGCACCGTGTGGCGTCCGATGCCGAGCTCCGCACCGACGGGATCTCCCTGGACCGCGAGCTTGCCGAGGTCCAGCCCGTCGATCGCGACGCGCGCGGGCGCGTGCAAGTCGTGCGGGAGTCCTCGGGCCATGCTCCAAGGCACGATGTGCTTGGAGTCCGGCTCGAAACCGACGACCTGCACGGCCTCGAGACTGCCGTTGGGTTTGCGCAGCGCCGCGTACGAAAGCACGATCCCTCGTACCTGCTTCACGCACGGATGAGACGCCGCGTACTGCCGGCTCCCGGGCGAAAGGCGCTCTCCGTTGTCCACCACTTGAGTGCCCCGCGCCATCACCCACACGTCACCACCCACGTGCTGCACCAGCGCCGACGAGCTCGAGAGGAAGCCGGCGTAGAGACCGATCTGTCCGAGCAAGAGCGTCGCCGCGAAGGCCACGCCGGCGATCGACGCCAGCAGCTTGCCGCGGTCATGGGCCAGAGATTTCAGTGCGATTTTCCGCACGGGAGAGCAGGATACCCCCGCCCCGCGAGGAGCGCCGGAGCTTCTGATACGCTGGCCCGATGGGAGCAAAGCGAGGGAGGCGGATGGCCGCACCGTTCGTGGTGACGCTGGCGGTGAGCGCGTGCACGCGCGGCGGTACCACGTCGAATCCTCCGCCCCCGACGGGCGCGCCGCCCCCCACGGCGACGCCTACCCCTACGGCGACGCCTACGCCCACGAACCCCGTGACCGTCGCCCCCACTGCCAGCGCCGCCCCCACCAGCAGCGCGGAGCCACCGCCCGGGGATCTCGTCTACGACGGCTTCGGCTCCTGCTACCGCATGGTGAACGGCGAGAAGAAGTACGTGCCGACGTGCCCCGACTCCCTGTTGCCCGAGGCGCCGGAGGGGAGGCTCACTTACGGCTTCGCCGGGCACTGCCGCACGGTCCCCGGGGGCAGCACGGTCCGCTGCCCTGAGGGCGGTCCCACCGCCGTGCTCCCCGCCAAGACGTCCAAGGGAGACGTCCACCTACGGCTCGGGAACATGACGTGCGCCGAGAGTCACACGATGCACTGCCCCAAGGGCGCCTTCTGCAACCCGCCGCCCCCCACGCCCGTGCCGTGCCCGCCCGAGCTGTTGCTGAAGCTCGCCCCGGGAGTGAAGCCGACGCGGACCGAAGGCAACGCGTGCTTCTACGACAGAGTGCGGGTCTCCTGCAGCAAATAGCCGGTCGTTGATTGTCGGTGCAACGCGGAACCGCGCGGCCGCGAGGTCCCGCGCCCAAGCGACAATATTCAGGAGTAGCGCTTGGAAATGGCGGTGAGCGCGGCGACGGTCTGGTCGAAAGCGCTGACGTCCTTCGGGTCTTGGCACAAGAAGCGCTCGACGTCGGACAACGCGGCGATGGCGCGATCCACTTTGGGATCGCTGCCCTTGGCGTAGGCGCCCAGGGCGATGAGATCGCGCTTTTCTTCGTAGGCGGCGATGAGTGCACGCATCGTGCGGGCGGCGCGCACGTGCTCGGGGGCGACGACGGCGTCCATCACGCGGGAGAGGGACACGGTGACGTCAATCGCGGGGTAATGGCCGCGGGCGGCGATGCGACGATCCATCACCACGTGGCCGTCGAGGATGCCGCGGACCTCGTCGGCGATGGGCTCGTCCATGTCGCCGCCTTCGACCAGTACGGTGTAGATGGCGGTGATGGCGCCCGTCGTCCCTTGACCGCTGCGCTCGAGCAGGCGCGGCAACAGCGCGAACACGCTGGGCGGATAGCCCCTGCGCGCGGGGGGCTCCCCGGCGGCGAGACCCACTTCACGTTGCGCGCGGGCGACTCGTGTGACGGAGTCCACCAGCAGCATCACGCTCTTGCCGAGATCTCGGAAGTGCTCGGCCACGGCGGTGGCCACCTGCACCGCTTTCAGTCGCTCGAGGGCCGGCGCGTCACTGGTGGCGACGACCACCACGGAGCGGCGACGTCCCGCTTCGCCCAGCGCGTGCTCGAGAAAGTCCCCCACTTCACGACCGCGCTCGCCCACCAGGGCGACGACCACCACGTCGGCGTCGGTCCCCCGCGCGATGGCCCCGAGCAGCGTGCTCTTGCCCACGCCGGATCCGGCGAAGAGCCCGACGCGCTGTCCCACGCCCAGCGTGAGCAGCCCATCGATGGCCCGCACGCCGGTGGAGAGCGGCGCGGTCACCGGTCTCCGTCCGAGGGCCGCCGGCGGCGCGCGGTCGACGGGAACCGGCGTCAGATCTTCGGGCGGGGGCAGTCCATCCACCGGACGCCCCAGGCCGTCGAGCACGCGACCGAGCAGGCTCGGCCCCGCTCCGATGGACAGCGGCGCCCCGGTCGACTCCACGGGATCGTCGGGCCCGACACCGGACAGCTCCCCGAGGGGAATGGCGATGGCTTCGCCTTGATCGAAGCCCACGACCTCGGCGAACAGCGGGTCGCCCCGGCGCCGGAGCACCACCACGTCGCCCACCCGGGCGCCGGGCAGCGCTACCCTCACGGAAAGGCCGGTGACCGCTCGCACCGCCCCCACGGGTCGTAGGGCCGAGGTCTCAGCCAGGCGGGCGCGCAGGGAGTCGAAGTCCACGGCGGATAGGGTACCGCCGAGGGTCGAAAGCGACCAAGAGTTGCCCAACCGGCCCGGCGGGTGCGACGCTTCCAGCGTGCGAAAGCTGGTGGGTCTATTGGCGGTTTTGGCGCTCGGCGCCGGGGGTTGTCGCGCCTCGGTGAGCGCCAATGTGAACGCCAACACCAACAAGAACCAGGACGAGTTCCAGGAGCCCGTCTCGTCCGTGAAGGGCGAGGGCCAGAGCGACTTCGGGGACAACGGCGATCTCGCGCTGCTCGGAGCACGCCACGATCTGCACCTGGCCCCTGGCGGCACACCGACCTGCAAATGCCTCGCGGTCGCGCTGGGCGGTCCCGAGGAAGCTGCGTTCCAGTGGGCTGCGGTCAAGCCCGCCGTCAACCCTCACACGCAGTTGGTCATCGGCCTGTCGTCCGAAGGCATCGCTTGCGAAGGCGAGCCCGCCGACAGCATGGGTGCGTCCTACTGGGGCTATCGCCTCTCCGGAGACGACGTCGTCGTGATCGTGGAGGCTGCCAAGTTCGGTCGTCCGGTGATGCAAGGCGCGATCATTCCGAAGCCCGTGGGCGCCGGCATGGTGTACGTGAAGCCGCGCACCAAGAACCTCCCATACGGCGCTCCCCTGAACGCGAACGACACGCTGTGCAAGATCGGAAACCCCGGTCCCGCGCGCGGCAACATGGACACCACCAGCGACGACTCCGGCTTCTGATTGTCGGTCCGCCGCGGTACCACGCGGTCAGAACGTCCCGCTCGCGCCGAGGAACAGCGCATTCGGCGCCGCGCCGAGACTCGGCACCACGCGGAGCGACGAGAAACGGCTCGACGGCTCACGGCGCGGACGGTCGCGCTCCGTGTCGGCCCTGGGCGGCGCGGGCACTGCGCTCGCCAGCAGCGCAGCGTCGATCACGGACGCCAGGCCCAGGATCATCAGGCCGTGCTTCACGCCTTCGGAGCAGTCGTCCGGGCCTTTGCCCTGGGTGTCCTTGCAGCCTCCGGGAACCGCGACGATGGCCCCGTAGCCGGCGAGGGCGCGAATGCCCAGACTGAGCGCTGCCCCTCCCGCATTGCCGTGTCCGAGATGCACCAGCGGGGCGCCCAAGCCGTACGCCGCGAACGCCGGAACGAGCACTGCGCTCTCCTCGTAACCGATGCCCATCGTGGTGATGGCCACGGCGTCCACCGCCAGCACCTGCAAGCCGTACCATTCCTTCGACTGTGGTCTCTCCGGCACAGTCGTGCCCGCTCGCTGTGGCTCGACGGCGCCAGCACGCCCTGCAGAGAAGGCGATGGCAACGGCGACGGCCACGGCGAGACGGGTCACGCCCGCAGGTACTGCAAGACCGTGGCCAACTCACTTGCCGGCGCGCATCAGCGCTGCGGTTCGTCCTTGGCGCCACGTCGCGTAGGGCATGCGTTGGGCGTCGAGCCCCACGACGGACAGGTCGCCAGTGACGCGATCGACCAGCACGCTGACGCGCCGGACGCTGTGATCCGGGTGTGCTTCGCCCACGTAGAAGGCCCACGCGCACTCGAGCGTGCCCGCGGTGCAGCCCTTCTTCGGCGGCTCGCGCTCGAGCCACAGCGCGAGGGAGAGCCCGGCCTTTTCCAGGCCCTTTTCGAAGCCGGAGACCTCCGGCAGGGCGGCGACGCGGGCGGCGACCTGCGGCCGCTCGTGGCGCTCGTCGCGCCACTGGGCCAGGGAGATCGCGTGCCCGCGGGTGAAGTGCTCGTGGGCGTCCGTGTCCACGCGGATCTCGCCCGAGGTCCGGTCCACCACGAACGTCATCTCCGAGGCGCCGCGGCCTACGGTCACGACGAAGCCGTCGCCCTTTGCCGTCGCCTGTGCACGCTGTTCGCCAGTCACTTCCGGCAACGCGCGAACGCGGCGCAGCGCCTCTGCCGACGTGAGCTCGGGAGCGGCGGAGGCGGAAGGCGCTGCGCTGGGGGCGGAGCGCGTCGGCGCGCGATCGCACGCCGCAAGGAGCACGGCGACGGCCAACGTCGAAGAGAGTGCACGCGACATCTCCACGAGCATGCACCGCGCGCCTACATCGCGCTACATTGTCGCCGTGTCGCGAGGTACCGCGGCGCACCGACATGATCGCGGTAGTGCTACTCTTGCTCGGTGATCGCCATCAAGAGCTGGGGCCTTGGACTTTCGGTCGTCGTCGCGTTGGGGGCTGCGGTTGCATGCTCCAGCGGAGCGAGTAGCTCGCCATCGGGAACCGGGGGTGGGGGCGGTAGCAGCGGCAGCGATGCCGGGAACGACTCCGCGACGGGCGGCTCTTCGGCCACCGGCGGCGGCGGTTCGGGCGGCATCGGAGCGACGGGCGGCAGCGGCGGCACGGCGGCGGCGGACGCGGGCAGCGATGCGCCGACGGGATGCAGCGGCAACACGGACTGCGCCAACGATCCGGGCGGTCCGGTGTGCGACACCAGCACGGGACAGTGCGTGGGCTGCTTGGCGCCCTCGGACTGTCCCTCGGGGCAGTACTGCGACCTCACGAACCACACCTGCAACGCGGGCTGCGACGAAGCGGGGGACTGCACGGCGCCGACGCCAATGTGCGATACCACCAGCAATCAGTGCGCGGAGTGCCTGATCGACACGGACTGCCCCAGCGGTCAGATCTGCGCGGGGGGAGCGTGCGCGGTGGGCTGCTCCGTGAGCCAACCGTGCCAGGCCGGCAACGAAACTTGCTGCAGCGGCAGCTGTCACGACGTGAGCAGCGACATCAACGACTGCGGTGCGTGCGGCACCAAGTGTCCGAGCTATGCGAACGCTGCCAGCACCTGCAGCAGCGGCCAGTGCGGCATGGGTCCATGCGCTGCGGGATTCGCCGACTGCAATCAGAACACTGCGGACGGCTGCGAGCACAACGTCACGCAGAACGGCCCGTGCGCCTGCACCCCGGGACAGAGCACCAGCTGCTACGACGGGCCGGCCGGCACCGAGGGCAAGGGCATTTGCAAGGCGGGCACCAAGACCTGCGACCCGAGCGGCACCAAGTACGGGCCTTGCCTGAACCAGGTGTTCCCGTTGGCCGAGGTGTGTGCCAACAACGTGGATGACGACTGCGACGGCGTGGTGGACAACGTGCCGGACGTGGACGGCGACGGCTGGACCGCGTGCAATGGGGACTGCTGCGAGGACACTTCGCAGTGTGGCAATCCGAACCTGGTGAATCCAGGCGCCTACGAGTTCCCGGGCAACTCCGTGGACGACGACTGCGACGGCACCGTGGACAACGCCGTGACCGCCTGCGACACGGGCCTGACGAGCAACTCGGCCAATGGCCTCGACTACGCCAAGGCCATCGACTTGTGCCAGACCACGACCGAGAATCCGCCCATTGCGCAGAAGAAGTGGGGCGTGATCAGCGCCACCTTCTATCGTGCCAACGGCGCGGGCACTCCGGCCGCCAACTCGCGCTCCATCCGCTCCGGCTACGGCAGCGGCGTCACCCCGCTGTTGGGCCAGAAGCTGGCGGCGCTGTCCACCGGCGTGGCGGCGGCCCAGGCTTCGCCCAACAACACGAGCCCGGCCTACGCCGCGTTCCAGGGCGGACAGAACATGGGCACCACCAGCCCGGTGCCCTCGGACTGGCTGAGCGCCAACGGCAACAACTTCCCGAACGCGCCCGGTTGTCCGGATCCGCAGGGCGGCACCACCGCCAACGATCCGATCATGCTGAAGCTCCGGATCCGAGTGCCGACCAACGCGAAGTCGTTCAACGTGAGCTCCTTCTTCTACTCCAGCGAGTATCCGGAGTGGGTGTGCAGCGCGTTCAACGACTTCTTCCTCACCCTGCTCGATTCGAGCTTCGTGCCGGGCCCGGGGGAGACGGCGAACCCTGCCGACAAGAACCTGGCGTTCTACGACACCGGCTCCGCCAAGTATCCGGTGGGCGTGAACCTCGCGTTCGGCAACACCGGCCTGTTCAAGGCCTGCCTCAACGGCCCCACTGGCTGCGGTGGCGGTTCCGTGGCGGGAAACACCAGCACCTGCACCGGCATCACACAGCTGCTCGGTACCGGCTTTGACGTGTTGAACCCGCCGTCGCAGTTCCTGAACGACCCCGGGTGGTGCGGATCGAGCAACCGCGCCGGCGGCGGCACTGGTTGGCTGAAGACCGCCGGCAACGTGAAGCCGGGCGAGACCATCGAGATCCGCTTCGTGATCTGGGACACGGGGGATCCTTGGTACGACTCCCTGGTGCTGCTCGATCGCTTCGAGTGGGCCGTGACCGCGAGCACGCCGGGTACGACCGACGGCTGAGCGGCACGCCGTTCAACAGACGCTCTCGATGAGCAAGCGCCGCCGCATCCTCGTGGGCATCGCCGTCGCCGTGCCGGTGCTCGTCGGCGGGCTGTGGATCGCCATCCACCGCGTTCCGTGGCTCGGGCCGATGCTCGCGGACGGGCTGCGCGCCGTGGTGGGCGCCAAAGCCGTGGAGAAGCTCGAGCGCTTCGCCTACGGCGTCGAGGATCGCGCCAACCGCTCGCTGCGCGCAGGAGAAGCACCCACCACGCGCTGGGCGGTCCCCAGCGCGAGCGCCCCCGCGGTGGCGGATGCCGGCCGCGTGCCCGCGTTCTCGTTGGAGAGCGTGGGGGCCATGCACGAGAAGGTGAGCACCGAGGCGGACGGCGTCTGGGTTCCCATCGAGGATCCGCTGCGCCCGAAGGCACCCGCCGTGATGCTCAAGACGCTGGTGCATCCGGACGCGGCGCGCTCCTGGGCGGAGATCTTCGTGGTGGCCCTGCCCGTGAAGCGCATACGCCTCCATCTGGTTCCGGGGACGCGTGAGCCCCACGCCAACGCGCCGGGCGCCAAGGAAGTGAAGCGACCGGGGCTCATCGCCGAGAGCGACCACGACCGGCTGCTCGCGGCCTTCAACGGCGGTTTCAAGACCGTGCACGGTGCCTACGGTCTCGGCATCGACGGCCACACGGTGGCGTTGCCGCGCCCACTGTCGTGCACGGTGTTCGCGACCCAAGAGGGCGAGATCGGCATCGACACCTGGAAGCAGATCGCCGATCGGGAGGCGAGCTTCGCCTGGTGGCGCCAGACGCCGCCCTGCGTCTACGAAGACGGCCGCATGCACGGATCACTGTGGGATCCGGAGACTCGGGGCTGGGGCGCCGCCCTCGGCGGCGAGACCGTCATTCGTCGTTCGGCCATCGCCCTCCGCAAGGATCGTCAGGTGCTGTACGTGGGCGTGAGCAACCACACCACGGCCCGCGCCATGGCCGACGGAATGCACCACGTGGGCGGCGACACCGTCGCCCAGCTGGACGTGAACTGGTCGTTCCCCAAATTCGTCGTGTTCGAAAAGGCCGAGGGAGCGCTGACGGCGAAATCCGTGTTCGACGGCTTCAAGATCGAAGACGGCGAGTTTCTGAAGCAGCCCTCCGTGCGCGACTTCTTCTACGTGACCTTGGCGCCATGATGTTGGCCCCTTCGAGGCGCCAACCAGCCCCAGTGCTCACCTGAGTCGGTCCTCTCTCGCAAAGCGGCGGCCCAGCAACGATCTTCCCACCAGGTGGCTTGTCGGTTCGGCGCGGAATCAGCGCGCGCACATCCCGCCTATCGTGGTACGAGCAACGCCAGTGCGCGCCGAAGCAGCTCTTGTAACGAAAGGGTGCGAGCTTCTCGAGCGAGCTTTTCCGTTGCCTTCTTGGCTTCGCCCTTCTTGAAGCCTTGGCTCGTGAGCGCCAAGAGGAGCTTGTCTTGCTTCTCCCGCGCCTCGGCGTCCTCGGTGTCCGAGCGCCTTCGCTGACGAAGGCGCATCTTCTCTTCCACGTGCTTTCTGCCGAAGGTCTTCTTGGCCGCATTCAAATTGTGGCTTGCACAAAAGATCCGACCATTGGACGCGCCATCGCCACCACCGATGCCAGTGGCTTCGATGTGGTCGTACTGGAGAAACGCCTTCGCCGTGCAGCGCACGCCAGACTCCGACACGAAGCAGCACTGGGCGCCGTCGCGCTCGTACACCTCGCGCCGGTCGATTTCGGCGAGGTGCGCGACCAAGTGCGCGGTCGCTTTGCGCCGAGCGGCGTTGGCGACGACCGCGCTGGACGGTGAACAGTGGGTATAGACTACATGCGCGGGACGACGTCAGAACGTCAGCTTCAGTCCGCGCGCAACGCCTTCCGTGACGGCATCGGTCACGCGGTAGCGCTTGTACTGGTGCCACCCGGGAGTCGTCTTTCGGACTCGAGCAACGACTCGCTTGGCCCAGGAAACGAGCTCGGCAGGCTTCGGGACAAGTCCCCCTCCGTCGACCACAAGGCACTGGCCATGGAATGAGACGTTTCCCTGTCCCAGCTCGTTGTCCCTCCGAAACAGGCACCTCGAGTAGGAAAGCACCGGTGAGCTCATGGCGTCGATTCCAAGCAGCGCGCGTCCGTTCGTCTGATAGGAGACGTAGCGCACACTCTCCAGGTATGGGCGGAGCGTGAGGAACACCCGGGCCGGATTCTCACTTTCGATGAGCTCGCGCGGCGCAGTCGCCGCGACGCGATCCGGTGCTTCGAGCGGCAGCGCGACGACGCGCGTGTCCCTTTCGAGGAAACGCAGGAAGTCGTCCTCCTCCTCCGGCAACCACCAGAATGTTGCGGTGACGGCCACGCGGGGAAATTCGCTACGGCCACCACGCGGAGACATCCAGCCCGACTTCGGCAAACGGCTCGATGTGGGCATCGAGCTCGTCTCCCCAGACCCCGAGCTCCACCCATCGGCCGGATTCGAGTCGATAGGCCGTGAGGGTTCGGGCCTCCAAATCGACGAGCCAGTGGAACGGAACGCCGACGCTCGCGTAGTAGGGCTTCTTGACGAGCAGATTGTGCCGTCGCGTAGACGGAGACAGGATCTCACACACCCAATCTGGGACGATGGTGATGGCGGTGTCCCGAGGCAACTCGGCGAGCCGCTCGCGACGCCAGCCTGCGAGATCGGGTGCGATCTCCGGAGTGTTCGCCAGTTCGATGCCCGGCTCCGGCAGGATCCACCAGCCTCCCGGGCCCCCGGCACCACGCCGAAACGGTCCACGCAGATCGGCACCGATGCCGAGCACGACGTCTTGATGTGCTCCCCGCGGCCGGGTCATCGTGTACAGCACGCCCTCGATGATCTCGCCTTTGATCTCCGGCGGCAGCCGTTCGAGATCCTCCAGCGTGGGGGCTTTGACCGCGGGATCCATCTGCGTGATGGTAGCACGCGCAAGAACCGCTAGGTCCCGGGCGAGATCGCTGCCGAAGCTCGGTCAGACGTGCGCCGCCAGCAGGACGCCGAGCGCCAAGGCCACGCCGATCTGCAGCAGCGCCGCCAGCAATGCGGTTCCGAGGGGAAAACGATCGAAGACGACGTGCACGTGATCGAGGATCTCCCGCGGCGGCGACACCAGGGGCGGTGGACTCTGTCGACTCAGGGCGCGCGTCCGATACGGCACGCTCGATGGTAGCACGCGCGGATTTTCGCTGCCGTGCGTCCGCTCCCTGAGCATACTCGCCGCCGATGACGAGCCTGACGGAGAGAGTCGCGCGGGATCTGAAGCTGCCCCCCGGTGGTGCCGCCGCCGTGCTGCGGCTCTTCGACGAGGGCGCCACGGTGCCGTTCATCGCGCGCTACCGCAAAGAGGCGACGGGCGGCCTCGACGAAGTGCAGATCCGCGCCGTCGCCGAGCGCGCGCGCAGCTTGAAAGAGCTCGACGCGCGCCGCGCCAGCATTCTCGCCACCATCGCGGAGCAAGGCGCGCTCACGGACGACCTCCGCCGTCGCATCGAGGCGTGCACCACGCGCGCGGAGCTCGAAGACTTGTACGCGCCGTATCGTCCGAAGCGGCGCACCAAGGCCTCCGTCGCCCTCGAGCGCGGCCTGGGGCCGCTGGCGGAGCGCATCTTGGCTCAAGCTGACGGCGGCCGTCCGGAGGACGAGGCTCGCGGCTTCGTGGATGCGAAGAAGGAAGTGAACGACGTCGCCGAGGCCCTGGCCGGCGCCAAGGACATCGTGGTCGAGGCCGTCGCGGACAACGCCGATTGCCGCGCTCACGTGCGAGAGACCCTCGCCAAGCAGGGCGTACTCGAGACCCGCGCGGTGAAGTCGAAGACCAAGGAGCGCACCAAGTTCGAGGACTACTACGAGTTCTCCGAGCCCCTCTCCAAGGTACCTTCGCACCGCTATCTCGCGATTCGCCGCGGCGAGACGGAGGGCGTACTGCGCGTGAAGGTCGCCGTGGACGACGAGCGCTGCCTCGGGCGCCTCGAGCAGATCATGAAGCTCCGGCCCCGCTCGCCCTGGGCGCGGCTGCTCCAGGAGTCCATCGAGGAGGCGTACAAGAAGCGGCTGCACCCTGCCCTCGAGAAAGAGACCCGGGGCGACGTGGCGGAGCGCGCCGAGCGTGCCGCCATCGACGTGTTCGCCGAGAACCTGGCGCAGGTGCTGATGGCCGCGCCCTTCGGCGCGCGCCCCGTGGTGGCCGTGGATCCCGGCATCCGCACCGGCTGCAAGTGTGCCGCCCTCGGCCCCGACGGCAGCTTCCGCGCGCACACCACGGTGTATCCCCTGCGCTCCGACGCCGAGCGCGAGTGTGCGGAGCAGGACTTTTCGGCCTTCGTGAAGCGCCATGGAGCCGACGCCATCGCCGTGGGCAACGGCACTGGTGGCCGCGAGACGGAGCGCTTCGCGAAGAAGGCGCTGGGCAGCTCCGCGATGGTCGTGAGCGTGAACGAAGCGGGCGCCAGCGTGTACAGCGCGTCGGACGTCGCCCGGGAGGAGATGCCCGACCTGGACCTGACGGTGCGAGGCGCGGTGTCCATCGGGCGGCGACTGCAGGATCCGCTGGCGGAGCTGGTGAAGATCGATCCGAAATCCATCGGCGTGGGGCAGTACCAGCACGACGTGGACGCGACGCTCTTGGAAGAGAAGCTCCGCGAGGTCGTGGAGAGCGCGGTGAACCGCGTGGGGGTGGAGCTGTCGACGGCCAGCGCGTCTCTACTTTCGTACGTGGCCGGAGTCGGACCCAAGCTGGCGAAGGCGATTGTCGAGGAGCGGGGACGCCGCGCGGGGTTTTCGCGGCGGACCGACATCCTGAAGGTGAAGGGACTGGGCCCGAAGGCCTTCGAGCAATGCGCGGGCTTCCTCCGAATCCGCGGCGGGAAGGACCCGTTGGATGCCTCGGCGGTGCACCCGGAGCGCTACGCGTTGGTGGAGCGCATGGCCAAGGACGTCGGCGTGCCGCTTTCGGAGCTGGTGGGCAATGCCGAAGCCGCAAAGGAGATCGACATCGAGAGGTACGTGAGCGACGAGGTCGGCAAGCCCACGCTGCGAGACATCATCGCGGAGCTGTCCAAGCCGGGCCGCGATCCGCGCGACACCTTTGAAGCACCGGCGTTTCGCGACGACGTCAACGAGCTCGAAGACCTCGCCCCTGGGATGGTGCTGGAGGGCGTGGTCACCAACGTCACCGCCTTCGGTGCTTTCGTGGACGTGGGCGTGCACCAAGACGGCCTGGTGCACATCAGCCAGCTCGCGGATCGCTTCGTGAAGACCCCCAGCGACGTGATCAAGGCCGGGGAGCGCGTGAAGGTGCGGGTGTTGTCCGTGGATCTCGAGCGCAAGCGCATCGCGCTCAGTCGCAAGGGCATTTGATTGTTGGCTCGGCGCGAGCCCCGTCGGTGACGGACGGCAAGTTTCGGCTTCCGCTACGGAGTGACAGCGCGCGAATCTCGCCGGCTCTCTCCCGGCGCGGCGCACGAGATTCGTCGGCGGCACGGCGGGGCGCGGCGCCGGTGGCGCTGATTTGTCGAATGGCATCGCGCACGTGAACGCTCGTTCGCGCGCCTGCGCGCAGCACGAACGTGACGGCATGCGAGATGCACGCCCTAACGTCACAATCCCCGCCTTCCCAACCTACGGCCGAGGCCGCCCCCGCGAGCTCCTCGGCCGTACCTATTTCTGCGCCTCGCAGCTGGTGGCGCTGCCGCGCTGACACACGCTCGTGAGGGGCTCGGCGTTCCGCCGGGCTCGCAGCCAGCGGAGCTGCTCGGGGATCGACCACGTGGCGCCCTCCACGTGGCCAGCTCCCTGACACTCCAGGTACTCCATGCGGTAGCCCTGACCACACAGGCGGTCGAAGTCTTCGCGTTCCACGGGCGAGTACACCAGGTCGTCGTTCTCACCCAACACGAACAAGAAGGGCGTGTTGGAGCGGCGCTTCACGGACGTCGTCGCGAACGAGTTTTCCGCGGCGTAGCAACCGAACGGCGAGAACGCGTCGAAGCTTTCGCTCTGCGCATGGCTCAGCGCCTCGGGCTGGAACACTTGCGACAGGTCCGTGACGCCGTCGAACACACTGGCGGGGTTGCACTCGCTGTCCATCAACGCGGGCAGCTGAGAAGCGTAGCTTTGTGTGAGCAGAGCAGCGATCGCGGAGCCGTCGGAATAGTAGCGGTCGAGGGAGACCATGGCGCCGGCCAGGGCCGCCGTCGTGGGACCTGGCGTCGTGAGGGCGTGCTGAGCGAGGCCGAGAAGGTCCGTTGGTGGCACCAGCGCGACGGCGCCCTTCACGGAGTACTCCGGCGCGTAGTAGGGCGCGTACAGCTCCGTCGCGAACACGGCGTGGCCGCCTTGGGAGGCGCCCCACAAGTAGAGCTCTTTCGTGGGCCGCGCGGGGAGATCGCCCAGCTGGCGCGCGGCGCGCACCATGTCGAGGGAGCCGAGGGCGACTTGCTCCGCGCTCAGATACCCGTGGCGCGGCTCCGGCGGCTTCGTGGCATCGGCGTCAGCGTCCAGGCCGATGAAGTCCGGCGCGACGACGACGAAGCCCTGGGACGCGAAGATGGTCAGGCCCAGTGCCACGTCATGAGCGGAGCTCGGGGCGGAGGGCGCGCACGCACCGGAAAAGCCGGTCGTGCCGTGCAGCTCGAGGAGCAGGGGCGCGTCGTGCGCGGGTTCGCCCTCGTTCCATGGAACGGCGACGAGCCCCGTTGCCTCCACCGACTCGCCCCGATCTTGCGTGGTGTAGCGCACGCGGAACACGCGCGTACCGAACGGCACCGGAGAAAGGCTGGATAGCCCAGCGAAGGCGAGCAACGTGTCGACGGTCTGAGCGGCGCGCGCTTCGTCCGTCAGCTCGGAGCTGGTGACCACCGCACCTGCCGGCGGCAAGAGCTCGTAGCTCGTCCCGCAGCCCCCCGGCGTCAGCGTGGGCGCGGCAGCGGGCTCTTCCGGCGACGAGGAGCCGCAGCCGAAGAGCATGACAAATGCCAAGAATGCCCAGCGCTTGCTCACCTCCAGTCGCTACGCCCAGCGCGAGAGAACGTCAATCTTCGGAGTCGTTTTCACGTTGGTCGCTGCTGCGGCATCATTCGGCATGGACGGAAAATCCTTGGGTCTGATGGGCATCGCTGCCGTCATCGGCGGCGTGGTCGGTGGCATCACGGTGCGCCTCTCCAGCGACTCGCCGAAGACCACGGCCAAGGCCGAGACCCCGGCGTCGAAGGACGACGACGAAGACGACGGCCTCGACCATCGAGTGAAGCAGCTCGAGCAGAGCGTCGCGGGTCTGGAGAAGAAGCGCCGCGCGAGCGAAGCCATCGCCGCCTACGGTCGAGCCCTCGCGGCCGGCGACCCGGCACCGGACGGTGGCGTACCTCCGCCGACGGCGGTGGACGATCCGGTGTTCGACACCGCGGTGCGCGACGTGCTCGACCGCGTCGACCAAGAGCGGCGCGACGAGCGCGAGCAGCGCCGCACGGAGCGCATGAACCAGATGGTGGACGAATGGAGCAAGCAGCTCGCGACCAAGCTCTCGCTCAGCGACCAGCAGAAGCAGAAGGTCGCCGAGATCTTCCGCGATCACTTCGCCAAGATGCGGGCCATGCGGGGCGGGGGAGACGGCGGTATGCGCACGCCGCAGGAGTGGCGGCAGAGCTTCCAAGCGTTGCAGGACGAGCAGAACAAGAAGCTCGGTGAAGTGCTCGATTCCGGTCAGATGGACAAGCTCGAACAGATGCGAAAGGACGGCGAGCTGCCGATGTTCGGCGGAGGTTTCGGTCGCGGGCGCCGGAGGGGCAACTGACGCCGATTGCCGCGTCGGCCTCGGCTGACTACGCTTGTCTTGCCGGCATGAGCTGGACCCTGGACGAAGCGTTGGCGAATCCCCCTGCGGCGCGACTGGTGTCGTTGCGCTTTGGCGAGGTGAAGCGTTTCGAGGCGCACATCGCGGAGCTGTCCCACCTGCGCGAGCTCGAGATCATCGCCATCGGGTTGCGCAAGGTTCCGGATGCGTTTCGTGCCCTCGAGAGCTTGGTGCGTATCGATCTTTCGGACAACGTGCTGACGGCACTTCCGGAGTGGATCGGCGAGCTCTCGAGCCTCACGGAGCTGACGGCGGCATCCAATCGCATCACCCGCATTCCGGACGGCATCTACGAGCTCCGCGCCTTGGAGAACCTCGACTTGGCCGACAACGCGATCGAGACCGTGAGCGATCGCATCGGCGAGCTCGCGGAGCTGCGGCGCTTGGCCTTCAGCGGGAACCGTCTCACGCAGTTGCCCGCCGCGGTGGGTCGCCTCGCGCACCTCGAGTACCTGTACTTGAACCAGAACCTGCTCACGGAGCTACCGCCGGAGATCGGCGATCTGCAGAAGCTTTCGGAGCTGCAGCTCGCCTACAACCGCCTGACGGAGCTGCCCTCCAAGCTGTCGCGCCTGCTGGCGCTGGAGTGGCTCACGCTGCGCGACAATCCGCTCTTGCCGGGGCAGCGCGAGCGCATCAAGGCCGCCCTGCCGAGCTGCACGATCACGGGCTAGGCTCGCGCCTTTTGGGCGTTTCCGCGCCGGACCAACATCCAGATTCAGGTGCCGACTTCTTTGCGGGTGACTTCCGAAAGCTCGCTGTCGAGCTCGGCCAGGAGCTTCTTCGCGCGACGACTGAGCTTCTTGGGCACCTGCACTTCCACCACGATGTGCAAGTCCCCGCGGCCGCGTCGATCCAGCCGGGTGACGCCGCGGCCCCGCAGCGTGATCACGGCGCCGGGCTGAGTGCCGGACGGCACTTCCACCTCCAAGCTGGTTTCGTCCGGGAGCTCGATCTGGATCTCCGTGCCCAACGCCGCTTCGGGAAACGAAACCGGCTGGCGCGTGACGAGATCGTAGCCCTCGCGAGCGAAGGTCTCGTCGGGCTCGAGCATCACGTCCACGTAGAGATCTCCCGCAGGCGCACCCGCGGGCCCCGGCATGCCCTGCCCCGGAACTCGCAGGCGTTGCTCGGAGTCGATGCCGGCGGGGAAGGTGACCAACACCTTGCGCTGCTTCGCGACCGCGCCAGCGCCCTCACAGGCTTCGCACGGCTCCTTGATGCTGGTGCCCGCACCGCGACAAGCGGGGCAGGTGGTGGAGAACATGATGAAGCCGCGCTGCGTGGTGACCTGACCCTTGCCGCCGCACTGTGCGCAACGTTCTGGTTTGGTGCCCTTCTTGGCACCGCTGCCGTTGCATTCCTCGCACGCGGCGGCGCCCCGCACGACGACCTCGTGCTTGCAGCCGGTCATCGCGTCCTTGAGGCTGATGCTGGCTTCCACCCTCACGTCCTGCCCGCGCACCGGGGCCTGCCGGCGACCCCCGCCCCCGCCCCCGAAGCCGAAGCCGCCCATGCCACCGAAGAAATCGCTGAACAGGTCCTGGAAGTGGCTGAAGATGTCGCCCATTCCAGCAGCGCCGAAGTCGAAGCCTCCGCCCACGCCGGCGTGACCGAAGCGGTCGTAGTTGCCCCGCTTCTCGTCGTCCGAAAGGATGCTGTAGGCCTCCGTGGCCTCCTTGAACTTTTCCTCCGCGGACGGATCATTGGGGTTCCGGTCCGGGTGGTACTTCAGCGCACACTGCCGATAGGATCGGCGGATGTCGTCTGCGCTGGCCTCCCGGCTAACGCCCAACACTTCGTAATAATCGCGTTTTTCGCTCATGGTCCGGGCCGCCCGGGGCCTTCCGCGGCAGGGTCAGAAGAACGGATCACACAGTAAGCTCGGGCGCTTGCGTGTCAACGGACCTCAGCCCGCTCCCGGCCCCGACCTCAGCTGCGCAATGAGGGTTGCTTGGCGCTGGAGCTCCGCTCGCGCTCGGTCCAGCTCTGCCGAGAGCTCCCCCGAGCCCTCCTCCAGCCGGCCTTCCAAGGACTGGATCGTCCAGCGCGCCGCCTGCAGATCGGCCTCCCGGAGCGCGTTCAGCTCCGCCAAGCGATCCAGCCGCTCTCGGAGCTCATTGCTGCCGGGGCTGGGGCTGCCGCTCGAACGTTGCTCATCGAGCTCGTCCAGCAGCTGTCGTCCCAGGCGCTCCATCTCCTTCATCTGTCGCATCAGCCGGCGCACTTCGTTGCCGCGCTCCAGGAGCTGCGCTTCCAGGTGCCCATAGTCCGCGGCGGCGGCCTCCACTTCGGTGTGGGCGACCGTGAGATCGTGGGCGCGCTCCGCGGCGATGCTCCGATACCGCTCCGTCTCGCCCCGCTCCAGGTCGAGAGCGTTCATCAGCTCGTCCACCTTGTGCTCCAGACGATCGCGTTCGCCCTCGATCTCCGAAAGGCGGGCCATGAGCCCGGGGTCGGGTTCTTGTTTTGTTGGCTCGGCGCGGAAACGGTCGCGCTCCGCGGCCCACCGCTCGCGCTCTTCTTCGAGCTCGGCCTGCACTTCGTCCGCCCGGGCATCCGCGATCGCGGCTCGGGCCTCGAGCTCCGTGACCCACGCGTCGCGCTCCGAAAGCTTCTTGCGCAGCGCTTGGATCTCCCGCGGGTCGCCCCCACTTTGCAGGCTCTGCTTGCGACGGAGCTCCGCGACCTCATTTTCGAGGCGCGCCACGCGATCCCGCGCGTTCCGCTCGGCATCTCGCGCGCGGGACAGCTCGGCGCCGGCGTCGGAGCCCTTGCCGGAACCGATGGCGCGCCGGAACGGCAGCTGCACCACGGCGTAGTCGTCGAGCCGCGTCGGCGCTTCGCTCGCCAGGGCCACGAACCACTCCGGCTCTTCGGCTCCACCCGGTAGCATGCTGGTATCCAGCGAAGGCTCCGGCTGCCCGCTGGCCGCGAAGTCCACCACTGCGTAGCCCACGAAGGGCGTCTGCCCCAGCATGCGCACGTGGGAAAACTCCACCTTCATGGCGTCGTACAGCTCGTAGTAGTCGAGAGCGCCCTGGGGCGGCTCCGCCACCGTCAGCAGCCGGCGCTGGACCTCCGGGTTTGGCACCGCCACCAGCGCGACGCCATCCAGGCTCAAGGCCTTCTTCAGGCGCAGCACCACCGAATGCGCCGGCCCGGCGCGATTGAGGTCCTCCACCAGGGCGAGGTCGAAGGACCCCTCTCGCAGGTTGATGCCGGTCGGAGACAGGGGCGCGTAGCTGATGTCGCGAGACGTGTTGCGCGTGGCCGCCTCCGCCACCCGAGCGCTCTCCGGATCGAAGACGCTGACCATGCGCGCGCCGCGATCGATGAGCTGCTCTGCCAGCCCCGACGACGAATCGCCGAACACGATCACGCGACGACCGTCCACCAGGGACTCGGCGTAGGCGGCGAGGACGATGCTCGGATGGAGGCGCTCGGGGCCTTGCATGGGCCGGCGACCATAGCGACGCCGAGGGCGGACGTCGAGGCCTCAGGGCTGCCGGCAGGGCTTCGGCACCACGCACGGCGAGCCGCAGTTGAGGCCCATTGCGTAGCGGTCCACCTGCGCCGCGGCGCTCTTGCCCATGCCCGTTCCCGCCAGGCACAACAGCACGGAGTCGTCCTGGGTGAGGGGATTGGCGGGCTCGGTGCACAGGCCGTTCACGCAGGTCCCGTGCTTCAAGCCGTGGGCCGGGGGGCAGGCGTCGTCGGATTCACACACCAGGGGTCGACAATCCGCCGCCAGATCCGGCTTCGCGTCTCCGGCGGCGTCGCACATCGCCACCAGTCTTCCCGGCGAGCGGAGCACGAGGTCTTTCTTGTCCGGGCTCCCGGGCTCGGCCTTGTCGCGTGTCAGGTTGCACTGACCCTGGCGATCGCACTCCGCCGTGAACGTGCGCCCCTCGGTGTCCTTCAAGGTGCGGGTGCTCACCCTACGGCAGCCCGAAGCGGCGACGGCAACGACCAAGAGCGAGAGCAGCAAGCGCACGACGCGATCCTATTCCCGTGCTGCGCGACAATCCACCACCTGTGGCGCGATGCAATATGCGACCGTAGAGTGCGGCGGCAGGGGCTTGGGGTAGGATGGGCGCGGATGGGGCGCATCTACGAAAAGACGCTGATCGTCGACGGCATCACACCGGTCGGAGCCTACGCCGTGCTCCGGCGCGACGCCGGGGGCGGCAGCTTCTTGCTCGAGAGCGTGGTGCCCGGCGAGCGTTGGGGGCGCTACTCGATCCTCGGCTATCGGCCGCGGGCCGAGGTGGCGGTGCTCGGCGATTCCGGTGTCGAGCCCTTCGCGGAGCTCGCGCGGCGCCTCGGGGTGAGCTCCGAGCCCGACGCGAGCGTGGCGGCGCGCTTCGCGCGAGCCCACGTGGGCGTCGTCCCCTACGACGCCGTTCACTTTGCCACCAAGGTGGAGCCGTGGCCCGAGCTCGTGGGTAGGCCCGTCGCGCGCTTCGTGTCGGACGCCACCGTCGTGGTGTTCGATAACCTCACGCACACCGCGACCCTGGCCTCGCCGGATCCAGCGGATCTCGAGCGGGCGGAGGCGGATCTGGCCCGGGCGACGGCCCTCGCGCCCCTGGCACCCCCCGACCCGGCGGCCCTGCCGTCGGACCTCGACGTGAGCGTGAGCGACGCGGACTACGAGCGCATCGTCGAGCGAGCCAAGGAGTTCATCTACGCGGGAGACGCGTTTCAGATCGTGGCCGCCCGCACGTTCTCCGCGCCGGCGGGAGACAGCGATCCCTTCGACGTGTACCGCGCGCTGCGCGTGCTCTCACCCGCTCCCTACATGTACCTGTTGGAATTGCCGGCGACGGAAAGCGGTGCCGCGGTGGCCGTTGCCGGGGCCAGCCCGGAGACCTTGGTGCGGGTGGAGCACGATGCCATCACCTTGCGCCCCATCGCCGGGACCCGCCGGCGTGGGCGGAGCCCGGAAGAAGACGAGGCGCTGGCCCAAGAGATGCTCGCCGACCCCAAGGAGATCGCCGAGCACGTGATGCTCATCGATCTGGCACGCAACGACGTGGGGCGCGTCTCGCGAGCCGGGAGTGTCGAGCTTCTGCGGCGCATGGAGGTGGAGCGCTTCAGTCACGTGATGCACATCGTGAGCGAGGTGCGCGGTCAGCTCCGCGACGGTCTCGGTCCGTGGGACGTGTTGCGCTCCACCTTTCCCGCCGGCACCTTGAGCGGCGCGCCGAAGGTGCGCGCGATGCAGATCATCCGGGAGCTGGAACGGCGTCCCCGCGGGGTGTACGGGGGCGCCCTCGGCTACGTGACGCGCGGAGGAGATCTCGACTTCGCCATCGCCATTCGCACGGCGGTCCTGTCCCAAGGGCGCTTCGAGGTCACCGCGGGAGCCGGCTTGGTGGCGGACAGTGTGCCCGCCCTGGAAGCCAAAGAGACCCGCAACAAGGCGCGCGCGGCGCTGGCCGCCGTGGCGGCCGCGTTTCGCACGCGCTGAGGTCGCTCGTGCACGAAGCCCTACGAGCGTGGTTGCCCCGCTGGGCTTGGCCCATGGCGGATCACGTGCTGACGCCGGGAGTGCTGGCGGTGCTCAGCGGCGTGAGCGTGCTGTTCTTGCTGGCCAGCCTGATCGGCATTCCGTGGTTGGTGGCGCGCTTGCCCGCGGACTACTTCGTGCGACGCCACACGCTCCCTCCGCCGGGCGCCCTCCGCCACGACTACCTGCGCCTCGCGTGGCGCGTCGCCAGGAACGCCTTCGGAGTGCTGCTGCTGTTGGCGGGCATCGCGATGCTGGTGCTGCCGGGGCAGGGCATCGTCACCATCATCGTCTCGTTGGTGTTCCTGTCGTTTCCCGGCAAACGCCGCATGCTGAGGAAGCTGGTGTCGCGACCGCGGGTGCTCGCCGCCATGAACTCGCTCCGGCGCCGGGCCGGCCGGGAGCCCCTCGAGATGGAGTAGTGGGCGTTTGTCATTTCGTTCGGGTTCGCGGTCCCCACACAATGGGCCATGACCGGGGCGGGGTATCGGGTCGAGCAGTTCTCCTTATCTCAGGCCGAGCCAGCGGCGCTGGCCCGGTTGATCAGTGAGGTGTTCGAGCACCATGGCAAGGACACCGGCGGCAGCATCGCCTTCGACGACGCAACGTTTCGCCTGATCTTCTCTGCGCCGGGGGCGGATCCGGAGCTGTTCGTGCGGGTGACCGAGGGTGGGGAGCTGGTGGGCTTCTTGGGAGGGATCCCGCGGGTGGTGTCGGTCCGGGGAGCCGAACGGCGCATGGTGGTGCCGGCTTGGGCGTCGGTTCACCATGCTCACCAGCGGCGCGGGCTGGCGCTGGAGATGGGCAGTGCCCTCTTGCGCATCGCTCGGGAGCGAGGCTACGACGGCGGGGTCGCGATGTTCGAGCCCGAGGCGCACGGCATCGATACCGCGCGATCAGTGATGCGTCGCGAAGGTCTGGCGCTCAGCGAGTGGTGCCGGGTGAAGCACTTCCTGATCCGCATTCTCGACGTCGATGCCGCACTCCGCGCCGCGTCGCTCGGCCGAATCGAGAGATTGGCGCTCGGCGCCCTCGAGCGCGCGCCGGAGCCCGAGAGCCGCCGCGTTCGTCTACTGCGCGCGGACGACCACGGCAGAGTGTTCGAGCTGTGCCGCGATCATCTCGCTCGCAACGACGTTGCCATGGTGCGCGAGCGGGACGAGCTCTCCTGGTACTTGAGTCAGCCCGACGTCGTCACCGTGGTGCACGAGGACGATCGCGGAGAGGTGGACGGCTTTCTCAGTGCGTGGCGCATGTTGCTCGCCGGATTCGGCAACCGAGTGCCGTTCGGCTGGCTCGATCTCGTTCACGTGCATCGACTCCCGGGGCGAGAGGCGCGGGATCTGACGCGGGGGCTGTGCCTCCACGCGGGGCGGCGCGGCTGGGCGGGACTGCAGATGCCGCACTTGCCGTACTTCGGCGCGACGCCCTTGTGGCGCGCGCGCTTCGTGCCGTACCCCAAGCAGCTGATCGTCGCCGCCGTGAGCTTTGACGCGCCCCTGCCGCCACGGCCCCGCGGCGTGTACCTGGACTGGCGCTGACGTCCGCGACGCGACGGGGCTCGCGGCGGACCAACCCCAAGAAACCGAAGCCGCGACACCTACAGAAGCGCACTAAGACCTACATGTGGGTCACAAAAAGACGAGTGATTATCGGGGTATAGACGCGGTGCGTCAAAATCGCTTGACCGCTTCCTCCCTCGCGGCGAAGGCGGCGCCATGTTTGGAAAGTCCTTCGTCTCCGTTGCCCTGCTCTCCTGGACACTGGCGGGCTGCGCCGCTACCGGCGCTCCCGACCCGGTCCCGAACGTCCAGCAGGAAGCGCCACCGGCGGAGGCCGAGGCCACGACACTGGTCGAGGGGCCAACGGCGCTGTCCATCACGGCCCTCGGCAGCCAGGCGCAGTTCGCCGAGATGGCCCTACCCATCGTGAGCGGACAGGTTCAGCTGAGCTCCGACGCCCCGGACAGCATCACGGTGGAGAGCGTCGAGGTGAGCTTGAAGGACATCGTGTTCGACGAGGTGGTCGCGAACACGGCGGGCTTTCGTGACGTGAAGGTGAGCCTGGCGAAACCGGTGACGACGACGCTTTCACGCTCGCAGAGCGGAGACGGAGGCTTTGCCACGTTGAACCTGGATCTCGAGCTGAACTGGAGCCTCGTCACCAACGACGGCATCACGGTGCCGCTCGGTACTCAGCACATCGCAAACGTCCCCGTGCAGCTCGGCGTCTACACCAACGAGAGCGGCGGCCTGGTCGTGGATCTGTACGGTGAGAAGAAGGGCAAGGTGCTGAGCTCCGGCATCAGCGATCTGTCCGATCTCGCCTTCGACCTGTACGCCGAAGGCTGACGCTCACAGGGCCAGCTTCCAGACCGAACCGGGCGGCAGGCTGGTGTTGGTGCCGTTGCCGAAGCAGACCCAGTACACGGCCTGTCCGTCCACGGCCACGCCCTGCGGGCGATCCTGCTGCGACGCCAGGGGCTCGGGGACACCAGGAGTGGCGCCGTCGATGCGGGCGCGCAGCACGCTGCCATCGGCGTAGTTGCCGGCGTACGTTCCCTGGTTCACCCAGTACAAATAGTTGCCGCTGATCACCATGTCGAAGGTGCCGGCCTGCCCCGCCGCGATCGACTGCGTAGCGCCCGAGCCGTCCTTCTTTCCGCGCAGCACTTCCGACGCGACCCAGGTGGAGAAGTACACCCATTGATCGTCGACCGTGATGGCCCAGGTGGAGGTCCCCGCGGAAAATAGCTTCTGCGAGCTGCCTCCGGCGCGCGGGATGCGGTGCACCTCACCGGCGTCTTCCGCCGTGACGTAGACGTAGCTGGCATCGAGGGCGAGGAAGCGGGGTTGAATCGGAAACGTACCGAGCGACGTCTGGCTCGAGCCGCTGCTCTTGGCCACGGCGTTCGGTTGATCGAAGTAGGCTCCGTCGGCGTCCACGGCGACGGAGTTCACGGCGCCCGTGGTGGGCCAGTAGGTCTGCGGGGCTTGCGCACCGGAGGTTGGCAGCCGGTGGATCTTGGAGTCGTACTTGCCGGCGAAGTAGAAGTAGCCACCGTAGGTGGTGACGTCGCTGGGACCGGAGACGCTCAACGTCCAGCTCGCGGGTGCGCCGCCGCTGGTATCGATCATGTAGACCTTGGAGATGTCGATGTTCCCCCAGAACAAATTGCCGTCGGCAAGCGTCAGGCCGCGAGCGCCGTGCTGGGTGGTGGTGAGCTGAACCGGCTGACACTCGCCGGAAACGCAATCGCCGCCCAGGCAGCTGTGGCCGCAGTAGCCGCAGTTGTCCGGATCCTTCGCCAGGTTGGCGCCGCAGGCGTCGCTGGGGGCGTCCGTACCCGCGTCCATGCCGGCGCTGCCGCCAACGCTGGCGTCGCTGCCCGCGGCTCCGGCGCTGCCTGCCACACCGGCGCTGCCTGCCACACCGGCGCTACCGGCACTGCCCGCGGCTCCGGCACTGCCGCCGCTCCCTCCGCTGCCCGCTGCTCCGGCGCTGCCGCCACCGCTCCCGCCCGAGCCGGCGCTCGCGTCCGGCGCGCCCGCCGAGCGTTCGTCGCCCAGATCCGCCAGGACGGAGCAGGCGCTGAGCAGCACAGGGAGGCACCAGAGGAGACGCCGCGACATACGTCCCCCACTTTCTCAGAAAGCCAGCGCCGCGGGCAACCTCAGTCGTCGGTGCGGTCCCGCAGCCAGCGCGCGAGGGGCTCGAACACGCGCTCCTGGGAGTAGCGGCTGATGAACAAATCCGCGTGGGCGAACCAGGTTTCGTCGTCTCCCACTTCGAGCACGTCGGACCGGCGCACGACGTCGGCAGCGGTGCGAGCCGATTCCGGCGGCACGATACCGTCGCGGTTGGCCACGATGGCCAAGAACGGCCGGTCCACGCGCTCGAGCCCGCGGGTGACGTTCACCCCGGCCACTTCCAGGTCGCCGCTCCTCAGCCAACGCGCGATCTCGCCGTTGAGCTTGGGGATGGGATCCTCGACGGTCTTCACCAACTCGTCGGCGCGCGACAGATCCACGATCGACGTGTTCATGTACATGCTCAGCGCGGCCGGAAAGCGCTCGGCGAGCAGCGGCAAGAAGGCCTTGGCAAACGCTCGGGTGCCGCTCACGTGCAGTCGGCTCGCCAGGGCGGGCGACCGAAACGCGATCTTCATCAGGGCGTGCGGCTTCTCCCAGCGCAGCGGAGCACCGATGCCCACGAACGAGCCAATGCCGTGATCCGTGACGTGGTGCGCGAGATACGCGAACACGTAGGTGCCGCCCAAGCTGCAACCGACGACGTCCACGCGATCCTGCGCTGCGGCGGTGCGCTCGCGGACCTCGCGAATGGCGGAGGCCAGGTCGCCCAGCACCAGCTCGCGAAACCCCACGTTACGCGGGCCGCCCACGGAGCGGGAGTCCCCCTGGCCACGGAGGTTCGCCGTCCACACCTCGAAGCCGCGTTCCGCGAGCAGCTCGATCATGCTCATGCCTTCGGGATGAAACCCGAGCGGCGTGGTGTTCATGCAGTAGCCGGGGATGAGCAGCACCGGCTTGAGCGATCGATCGAGGCGGGCAGGCGTGTGATGGCGCCGCACGTCCAGCTGCCACCCTCCGGAGCTCGGCCAGAAGCGCTGGACTTTCATGGCGCGGAGTCTACTCGACAATTCCGCTGCGTGAGATCCGCGACTTCTTTGCCGATGAAAAGTGTCAGGGGCCGTTTGCGCTGGACGTGATCGGGTCTTACGCTTGAATCGTTTCCCGCGTTCCGCGGGGAGGAGGATTCATGAAGCCTCCTGTCAAACACCGCAAAGACGGTGGGCACGCCTTCATTCGCGATCCCGAAGGCGGTGCAGCGCACAGCCGAGACGCCCTGGCCGAGGGATTGGCGGAAACTTTCCTGGAGTCCGCCACCTCCGGGGAAGAGCAAGCCGAAGAAGTGATGAACGAGCTCGTCAGCGAAGAGCTCGGCGGCCCGTTCTTGGAAGAGGCCATCCCTCTGGAACCCGAGACCTCCCGTCCTCCCCGCCGCAAGCACCGCCGGCGCTGACGCTCAGGGCAGCTTCTTCAGTGCGTCTTCGGCGGCCTTCCGCACGTCCGGACGTGAGTCTTCGGTCGCGGCTTGGAAGTGCTTGCGCGCGGCGTCGGAGTCCCCTGCTGCGAGCAGCAGCTTGCCCAGCATGGCGGAGGCTTCGCCGCGACGCGGAGATTCGGGGAACCGCACCAAGAACTCCTGAAACGCTCGTGTTGCCGCGTCTCGATGTCCTCCGCGCATGAGGCTGACCGCACGCCAATAGGTCGCGTCTTCCGCCAACGTGCCCGAGCGTGACGCCTTCGCGAAGGCCTGCTCCGCCCGTCCGTTGTCTCCCGTGCGAAGCGCGTCGTAGCCCTCCCGGAACGCTGCTTCGTCGCCCTTCTGCGCACTCGAGGCCTGCGGGGTGGGTTCCACTGCGGGTACCGGTGCCGGTGCCGCCTCTTGGCCTTTGATTGTTGGCTCGCCGCGGTAACGCCGCGCGACGGACACTGCGGACGGCGTTGCTGCGGCGGGCCGCGCCGTCGGGGGCGCGACGCTGGCAGCGGGCGGCGCGACATCCGTTCGCGGTGTTTCCGCGGCGGATCGCCAAGATTCTCCGGCTGCCAAGATCACGGCAGGGTGACCGGCGTGCCGCACTTCCACGCGGCCATGGAGCACGCGCACGGAGCGCAATGCGTCGTGCTCGACGCGCACGTCGAACGCAGTGCCGCGCACTTCCACCTCTGCGTCTCCGGTGATCACGCGGAAACGCTCACCCAACTCGAGGTGCAGCACCTCTACCGTCAGCTCTCCATCCGTGAGCCGAACGATGTCGTCCCCAGGCGTGCCCACGCGCGTGAAGCGGGCGCCGGCGCCGGGGTGCAGCGTGGCGACGTTTCGCGGGGGTACGGCGTCCGTACGCGGCCAGAACAGCGCGATGCCGCACACGACGGCCGCCGCCAAGAGCAGCCAATGGTACCGACGGCGGGGTGGTCGTGGCTCCTGCGGCTTGGGCGCCTTGGTGAGCAGCGCGGTGCGCACTTGCTCCACGCGTTCGGCGTCGGGTTCGTCCCAGGGGAGCTCACGCCCCAAATCGGCGAGATCGCGATCAGCCATCGTCGCCTCCGATGGCACGACGCAGCGCTTTGCGAGCCTCGTGCAGGCGGCGGTAGAGCGTTCCTTCCGGAACGCCGAGGGCCTGCGCGGCCTCTACCCCCCGGGATTGCTCGACGTCGCACAGCAGGAAGGCCTCGCGCTGCTCCACCGGCAGCGCGACCAGGGCATCGGCCAAGCGTTCCAGGCTGCGGCGGCGATCGAGCTCTTCCAGCGGCGTGGCCGGAGACCGCACTGGGGAATCGACCACGGCGCGCATCGCTGCTCGGCGCCGCACCTCGCTCCTCACGTGGTGGCGAGAGACATTGGTGGCAATGCCGAGGATCCAAGTGCGGACCGTGCCGCCCCGGCGATAGCTCCCAGCACTCTGGATCACCTGCTGAAACGTGATCTGCACCAAGTCGTCGAGCTCGTGACTGCGCATACGGGTGAGTCGCGAGAGGTAGCGATACACGCTCTTGTGATGTCGATCGAAGAGCGCACCCAGCGCGGCCGGATCTCCCACGGAACCAGCCGCCAGCAGCGCCTCGTCCGACATCTCGGCGGGGGCGCCCTCCACGCGGCGGAGCGGGATGAGCTTGCCGGGCTTCACGGTGTACCGTAGCTCAATCCGAGCCCGAGGCCGACGCGGCCCCGCGGCTCTCCGGATAGGTCGACGCCGTCGTCAGAGAAGGGCGCGGTGTGCGCCAGAGGAGTCCAGCCCGCAAACACCACGCCGTCGAGCGCGAGTCCCTGATCCAGGTGGAGCGAAGCGGTGAGGAAAGCCTCGGTGCGCGGGCTGCCGCTGTCGACGTCCACAGGATCTTCCTTGGCAGATGCGGGCGGATATCGACTCGTAATGCGGTTCCAGCCGAGACCGAGCGCCACGCCCGGTGCCAGGGTGACGCTGGAAAGGGAGATGGGGAGCGACGCGCTGACCAGCACCTCCGCGCCCAGGCGTTTGCTGTTCAGGCGCTCGCCCTCGCCGGCGTTGCGCGTGTCGCCCATCACGCGAAGGATACCGCCGGTGCACACGGGCCCCAGCATCACGCAGCCCGTGAAGGTGCCGCCCAGCCACAGCGAGCCGTCGAAGGCGACGCTGGACTCCACCAGGGCCGAGCTCCGTCCGGCGAGACTGGGCGGCGAAGGTGCGGGGCGCGGCTCGGCCGCGGGCGGCGTGTCTCGCGGGGGCTCGAGGGGCGGTTTGGGATCCGCGGGCGCTACCTCGAAGAGCGAATCCGTTACGTCCGTGCGCACCCAGCTCTCGACGAAGGTGGCCGCGGTGAGCACCGAGGTGACGCGGCGAGTGGTCTTGCGTCCGTAGGCGTCCTCCAACTCCACGGAGACGTCCCCGGCCTGTCCGGAAACCCGCACGCGCGCCGCCTCGCAGCCGCTCGCGGGGGCGGGGAGCTTGCGCTCGCGGAGCAGCTCCCGAACCTGCTCGGCCACGGCATCCGTTCCGATCACGCGCACTGCGGCGGGGCAGGGTTCGGCCAACGCGACACTGGTGGTGAGGGAGAGCACGAGTGCCCAGTGAGTGCCCGCGACACGAGATCCCTTCAGTGCGGAGTGCGATCGTTGGCGAAGATTTCCGTCTCGCATGTTCCGTTCCCGCGGTAGCGGACGACCTTGGCGAACAGGCCATCGTAGAGGTAGTCCGCCAGGGTGGCCCACTGTGGCTTGGCGTCACTGTAGGCGCCAGCGGTACCGACGCTCGCCAGCGCCACGCCTGCAAGCTCGTCCAGCGTGACGATTCCATCGTCATTCGTGTCTCCCGCGGCGAAGGCATCGAAGCGAAAGCTCGCTTCGTCCGCGGCGAGGTGGTCCGCGAACAAGACCGCACCGTTCACGTCCAGGTCCACGGTGGTGGTTTGCTCGCGAGCGACGCTCACGCCGACCACCTTCTTGCCATCGATGGTCACCTGGCAGGTGGAGTAGTCGATACGGCGCCGGTAGCTCCAGGCAAAGGTCTTCTCGACTTGATCGCGCCGAGCACGCCCCTCTACGGCGATGCTGATGCCCGCATCCGTTACGTACGGGTCGCTGCCGGGGGTGCGCATGGCGGTGCGGTCCGCCGCCGTGACGCCTGCGCCCAGAACGGAGTCCTCCCAGGGGCTCGACAGCTCGAAGTCGAAGTCGCACTGCCCATAGGCGAACACCAGGTTCACGTCCTGCGGGCCACCGCGCGCCATGTCCAACACGCGGTTGTAGGTCGGGTCCGAGTAGCCGATGCAGGCGTCGCCCTCGACCGACGCATGGCCCAAGGACACCAAGAAGCGATCGAACGTGACGTGCCAGCCGTCGGCCGTGTCGACCCCGCTGGTCAGCGCGTCATCCGCGGTGGCCACGACGTGCAGCTCCCCGGGGGGAGGGCGCGTGTCCTTTGGCAGACAGGCCGAGGACGAGAGAGCGAGCACGAACAGCAACCTGCGGAACATCAGAACCCTGCCTCCACGCCCAAGCTGGGGATCGTGACGGGACCGATCTCCTGATCGGCACCGCCGCTGTAGGAAGCGAACGTCTCCTTGTGCAGCGTGGCGTTCAGCACTTCGAGCACGCCGCTGATCCACGCACGCTCGCCCAGCCGCCAGCGTTTCTCGAGGCGCAGGTCCAGGCGATAGAACGCAGGGCTCCGCTCCGGGTGTCGGGGCCGCGGCGCGACGATCAGGCCATTTTGCGGCGATGTCTTGGGCGTGCCGGTGTAGAACACCAGCCGCGTGCCTGCACGCCAGCGTTTGCCCAGGTCGTACGCCACGGCCGCGTTGGCGACGTGGGTTCGATCGAACGCGCTGGGGAATTGCTCGCGTCCGGAGCTTCGAATGGACCGCGAGAGGGTGTACGACAGGAAGCCGCCGAGCTTCTTGGTGAGCGAACGGCGGATCATCAGCTCGAGCCCCGTGGCCGAGCCCATGCTGCGGTCCTTTTCCGTGAGATCGATCTCCCCCGAAGAGCCGCTGAGGGTGTCGGTCATGTCGAAGAACGCGTTGTGGAACGCGGTGGCGCTCAGCATGGTCTCCTCGGGCAAGTCCACCTCGACGCCGGCGCTGGTCTGGAAGCTCGTCTGCAGACCTTGGTCGAGCGTGCCGGGAACCAACCCCGGCACTGGAATGATGAACGACGGCGGCTGATGGGCAATGCCGTAGGCGTGAACGATGCGGAAGTCGTCCGTGACACGAAAGCGCGCCGCAATACGCGGATCCACGCCGACGCGAGCGGCGCCTCCGGAAGAGTAGAGGTCGAGCCGCAGGCCTGGCGTCACCTCGATGTCCGGCGTGACTTGCACGATGGCGTCGAGCCAGCCGCCCAAGGCCAGGTCGCGTCGCTCCGGAAACAAGTCGTTGCGGCGCTTCACCTCCGGATCCACCGGGTCGTCGTAGGCGAGCTCGGTGCTGCCGAACACGTCCAGAGTGACGTCGGCGCCGCCGCGCACGGTGAGATCTTCGTCCACCCGATGGCGCACCTCCACGCGTGAGGCGACCATCCTGTCGAGGCCGTTGCGCTGCTGGGCGATGCGCGTTTGATCGAAGCCCAGGGTGACCGCGTAGCGCACCGTGCTGTCGGTGCCGAAGTCGTGATCGTAGCGCAAGTCTGCTCGGTAGAACTCCGAACCGAAGAGGACATCGAGCACTTCGTTCTTGCGCTCGCCCAGGAGGTCGTAAGAGCCGAAGCTGAACACGCTCACGTGATCGCGCGGCGTCAGGTCGTAGCTCAACCGGGCCTGGTAGTCGCGGTAGTCGAGGGCCACGTCTCCCGCGATCAAGGAGAGAATCGCCGCGGTGTAGGAGTAGCGTCCGCCGAGCAGCACGGTTCCGCGACCGTTTGCAAACCCGCCCTCCACGAAGCCGCCGACGTCGAACACGCGCAGGTTCCCCTCGCCGTGCAGGTCGCTGCGCGGCGCCGTCGTCTCCCCGCTCACGATGCCGCCCGCGAAGCGCCCGAAGCGCGCGGGATAGCCACCGGGGTAGAGGTCGACCCGTTCCACCATGCCGGGCTGCACTACCGAGGGCCCAAGGCCAATGTGATAGAGGTAGGGAACTCGGACGCCGTCCAGGTAGTAGCCCACGTTGCCCGGCGGCGCGCCGCGAACGTAGAAGAACGGCACGCCGGAGGCGATGGGGGTCACTCCCGGCAGCGCCTCTATCGCACGAAATGGATCGCCGAAGGTACCGGGCAGCTGACGCACTTCTGCGCGGGAGAAGGACTTCACCTCTGGCGCGAGGCGCTTGCCGCGCACCACGACTTCGAGGGGCTTCGCTTCGGGAGTGGGCGCCCGTGGGGCGACGACCGCGGGCGGCTCTTCCTCCGGCGTCTGCACTACTACCGGGGCCTTGAACCGCACCTGGAAGGGGATGATGGCCGAGACGGCTTGGCCATCTTTCTTGGCGGGCGAGAAACGCCAGGTTCTGGCGGCTGCCCGTGCGGTGGACGCGAACGGTTCGGCGCCGCTCACGACCTTGACCGCGGTCACGGTGCCGCGATCGTCCAACGTGAGCTCGAGCTCCACGGTTGCGTCGCCCTGGCCGGCATCCGGGTAATCGACGTGCGTCGGCGCCGTCGGGCGTGGCCGCTCGACCGTCTGTGCGGAGGCGAGCCCCGCCCACGTCAGCACACAGGCGGCAACGCGGAGCTTGGGGAGCTTCAACAACTGCCCGACGTGCAGTTTCCGGTGCAGGTGGCGGAGGCGCCTTTCTCGCATGTGATGTCACAGGCGGTCGCTGCGCCGGTACAGTCGAGTGAGCACTTCGAGTTACCGTCGCACAGCAGGCTACAACCGCCGCCCGAGCAGGTGTGGGCGCAGGTCGCGTCGATGTCGCAGTCGAAGTTGCAGCTGCCGCCTGGGCAGTCGAAGTTGCACTGCGCGCCGTCGCTGCAATCGAGGTTGCAGTTGCCCCCGGTACAGTCCGCTTGGCAGGCGCCGCCCAAGCACTCGGCTTGGGAACAGCCACTGGTGCCGCAGTCGAGGGTACAGGTCGGGCTGGTGTCGCATTGACAAGGCCCCGCCGTGCAGTCGACGGTGTTGCCGCCCGAGCCGGCGGCGCCTCCCGCCCCGCTGGTTGCGGCGGCGCCCGCCGTTCCCCCGGCGGCGCCGTTGTCCTTCGAGCTGCTACCGCAGCCGATGAGCGCCAAACCTGCTCCCAAGACGATCCTGCTCGTTCGCATCAGCAGGTAGTGCCCGCCCAGCGCGAATCCTTCGCAGATCAGCCGCGTCGAGCCCGTGACATGAGCCCGAAAAGCACGGGTAGCACCAAGAGCACGGCGGGAACCGTCAATACCAGGCCGGCGATGATGGCGACGGCCAACGGCATGAGCATCGCGGAGCCCTGGCCCACGCCGAGGGCCAGCGGCAACAGGGCCAGGATGGCGGCCAGGGCGGTCATGGCGATGGGACGAAACCGGAGGCGCCCTGCTTCGACCAACGCCTCGAACCGGCTCTCGCCCTGTTCGGACTCCAAGAGCTGACTCATGTAGAAGATGGACGCTTCCGCGGAGATGCCGACGATCATGGTGAGGCCCACCATGCTGGTGATGTTGAGCTCGATACCGGTCAGCCACAGCGCTGGAAACACTGCGCTCGCCGCCAGCGCCGCAACGGTCAGGATCGCTAGCGGAGCCGCGAAGCGCTCGTACAGATACAAGAGCAGCGCGAAGACGAGCAGCGCCGCCGCCAACAGCACCACGACAAGACCGCGGAAGGACTCCTGCTGAATCTTGTAGAGACCGCCGTAGTCGACGTACACGTTGCCGGGCAGTTCCGCCGCGCCGACCGCACGCTTCACGTCACGCATCACGGAGCCCATGTCCCTACCGGAGATGCGTGCGGTGACCGCCACCATCGTCTTGAGGTTCTCGCGCGTGATCTGTGGCTGCCCCGTGGTCGTGGTCAGCGTGGCGACGCGCCCGAGCCGCACGCGGGTGCCCGCGGCGGTGAGCAGTGGGAGCTGCCGTATCCGTTCGATCCGGTCTCGCGCTGCGGGCTGGCTCCAGACACGGATGCCGACCATCTTCTCCTGGCGCTGCACTTCCGTAGTGATCGTTCCATCGAGCGCGACGCGTGCCAAGCGGGTGACCTCGTCAGGATCCAGGCCGAGCATCTCGGCCTTCAGTCGATCGACGCGAACCTCCACTGCGTCTCCCGCGAGCACCACGCCGCTCTTCACGTCGACCACGCCGTCGATCTTCCCGATGCGCTCCGCTACGTTCTCCGCTTGCTTGCCAAGCTCGTCGCTGTCCGCACCGAAGAGCTTCACCTCGATGGGTTGGGGGACGGCCGTGAGATCTCCGATCAAGTCCTCCATCAGTTGAGGTAGCTCGACCTCCAGTCCTGGAACCTGCTGCTCGATGCGCTGGCGTACGTCATCCATGACCTCCTCGATGGGACGGCGAGGCAATGGTTTGAGGCGCACGAAGTAGTCGCCCTCGTTTGCTTCCGTGATCGCACCACCCAGCTGCAGCCCGGTACGACGCGAGTAGGACTCCACCTCCGGCGTTGCGGAGAGGAGCTTCTCCACCTGCCGCAGGCGGCGATCGGTCTCGGCGAGGGAGGTGCCGGAGGGTGCTCGATAGTCGATGACGAAGCCCCCCTCGTCCATCGCTGGCATGAACCCGGTGCCTACCTGGCGATATGCGAAGACCGCCAACGCAACGAGCGGGACCACCAGGGCCAGCAGCCACACCGGTCGCAGAAGCAACGCCCGGAGGAGACCCTCGTACCGCGCCAGGACTGGTCCGAAGATCCTTCCGACGTCTTCCCTCCGTGCGTCGCGCTCGCCCAACAGCCAGCGGGACAGCGCGGGCACCGCGAACAGCGCGAACAGATAGGAGATGACCAGAGCGCTCACCATGGTGAGCGCCAGCGCCTTGAAGAATGCGCCCGTGACGCCGCCCAGAAACGCGAGGGGGATGAACACGACGATGGTCGCCAGCGACGAGCCGGTGAGGGATGCCGTCATCTCTCGCGCCGCTGCGAGCACGGAGGTTGGTTTGCCGGTTTCGCGCAATCTCCGGATGGCGTGCTCCACCATCACGATGCTGTCGTCCAGGATCAGACCCACCGCGGCGGCCATCCCGCCCAGGGTCATGATGTCGAGGCGCTGTCCGCTGGCGTACAGCACCAGCAGGGTGATGGCCAACACCACCGGAGCGCAGGTGGTCGCGGCGACGGTCACGCGAAAGCTTCGCAGAAACAGCCACAGCACACCGATGGCCAGTGCCACGCCGATCAACGCAGCGTCGCGCAGCGAACCCATGGCTTGGGTCACGAGCTGGCTCTGGTCGTACCAGGTGCTGATGACCAGATCGTCCGGTGCGCTGCTTTGATAATCGGCCAGCGCGCGGTCGATGTCGCGTTGTATTTGGACGGTGTTTCCGTCCATCTGTTGGTAGACGTTGAGCAACACGGCATCGCTGCCGTCGGCCACCACTCGGGTCCACTGTGGGGCTTCGGCATCCTGGATGCTCGCCACGTCGTCGAGCAACACCACGCCGCTTTCGCTCTTCTGTACGACGACCTTGCCCAGCGCGGAAAGATCCGGAAACTGCGTGTTGGAGAGCAGCAGGTAGAGCTTCTCGTTTTGCTCCAGGCGGCCAATCGCTTCCACTACGTTCGCTGCAGAAACCGCGCGTACGACTTCCTCGAGAGTGACCCCGGAGGCGTCGAGCTTGGCGGGATCGACGAGCACCTGGATCTCTTCCGTGCGGCCGCCGATCACGCCGATGTTCGCCACGCCGCGGATCGTCGAAAGTCGCGGCCTGAGGTCGTAGAGGGCGCGGTCTCGCAGCTCGACCAATGAGCGCTTGTCGGAGCGAAGACTGAGCCCGATGACCGGAAACACGGTGGGGTCCATGCGCCGCACCTCGTATGACGTGCCGGGCGGTAACGAGGGGAGCACGCGGGCGATGGCGGACTCCACCATCAGCGTGCGGGAGATCATGTCGGTGCCCCAATCGAAATTGACGGCGATGTCGCAGGACCCTCGACTGGAAGTGGAGCGAATGTCACGCACGTCCTGGACGGAGCGGATGGCCTCCTCCAGCGGCCGCGTGACCTCCACCACCATACGGTCGGCAGGGCGATCCCCCGCGTCGACGGAAACCACCACCCGAGGGAACGTGGCCCGTGGGAACAGCCCGACCGGGAGCATGAAGTACGCGCCGATCCCTCCGCCGGCGAGCACCAAGAACAAGAACACCAGCGAGCGCCGGTGCCGATCGAGCCAGGCGGCAAAGCTCATCGTGGGCCGTTGGTGACGCGAACCGCCATGCCGTTGCTCAAGCTGCTCCGCCCCGTGGTCACGACGGTGCTGCCCACGGTCAGCCCCTTCTGGACTTCCACGCGATCCTCGTCCTCGATGCCGAGGGAGAGCGGCGTGAAGTGCGCGTGGCCCTGGTCGATGACGAATACGCCGTGCTTGCCGTCGCGTTCCAACAGCGCCTCGCGCGGGGCCCAGAGAGCGTTCTCACGAGCCGCGAGCACGACCGTCGCCCGAACCGCCACACCTGCTGCCAGCCAGCGCTGCGCTTCCGGTATGTGGATCAAGCCTTCGACCAGTTGCGTCTTGGCATCGACCACGCGATGCAGCGTGGATAGCGTCGCCTGCGCCGGCTTGTCGTTGGGGTTGCCGAATACCGGGGTCAAACGCACCGGCAGGCCTTCGTGTAGGTCCGCCAAGTCCTCCACCTCGAACCCCGCGCGTACGGACATCGAGTCGCGCGCTGCGAGCACGACGCCGGCCTGTCCTGCTTGCACCAAGTCCCCGCGCTGCACCAACACCCTGGCGACGACTCCGTCGCTCTCGGCGCGCATGCGTGCGCCTCCAGCGCCTCCACCCCCCAAGCCGCGCAGCGTCGCCTTGGCCGCAGCCACTTGCTTCTGGGCGGCCTCGAGATCTCGATTGGTGGAGAGCTTCTCGTCCACCAAGTGCTGGACGCGCCTCAACTCGCGTTCGGCGAAGTCCACGTCTATCGTCGCTTGCTGCACCTCCGGGGCGCCTCGGGGCACGCCGCCCACCTGGAGCAGCAAGTCACCCTTGGCCACGACCTGGCCCGCGACCACCGGAACCCGGGTCACCTGACCGGGTTTCACGAAAGACAGCGTTCGCTGGCGATCGGCAGCAAACTCCACGGTGCCGTAGCTGACGATCGCGCGCTCGACTCTCCCGCGCTCGATCTTGGCAGCGGAGACCGCAGCGCTCACCTCGCGGCGGGTGGGGTTGCCGTCCCCCTCTGCGTGGCACGCCGAGAGGCCGAGGCCAACCAGGACCAAGATCGCGCGTTTCACCCGGTACCCCCGCAGCTGTTGGTGGCCGTGATGCGAGCTTCCGCCAGCGCCTGGGATAGCGCTGCCTCTTGGAGCTTCTGCTCGAGCAGCGCCGCGCGCACCGTTTGATACTCGAGCTGACTCAAGTTCCCTTCCGCGACGGCCGCTTGCTCCTTGCTCTCGATGGCTTCCAGAGACGGAATCGCTGCTCGCACCGCGGGCAGTTGCTTCGCGATGAGAGTGGAGAACCGCGAGAGTCGGTCGATGTCCACCCGGGTGGCGATCACTCTCGCGTCGTACTCTCGCATCAAGCGAGTGCGTGTGGCCTCCGCCGACGCGACCTGAGCCTGATTTCGGTCGAACACGGGCAGCTCCACGCTCACGAAGGCACCCACGAAGCTCAGGGGCGTTTCGTCTCGCTGATAGCTGATACCAACATTGACGGCAGGAAACTGGTCGAGAACGGCGGCGCGCGTCGCCTCGTCCTGGGATCGATACCCGTAGCGCAGCGCGCGGATGTCGATGCGCCGGGTCAAGCACTCGCTGACGCTCGGAAAAGAGCCGCCTGCCAGCTTCGGATCCTGCGGTGTCTCCACCTGGATGCGCTCGAGATTGGGCTCTCCGAGCAGAGCAATCAGGTCACTCTCGCTCGTGAGCTCGGTCTGCTCGAGCTCGTTGACGGTGCGGCGCACGTTCTCCACGGCGGCGACCTGCACACCCACCTGGTCGATGGTCTGGTCGCCGGCAACGCTCGCCTTCTTCATGCTATCGGCAGCGTGCGTCTGGAAGTCGAGCTCCTCGCGCGCAAGCTTCAAGCGGCGCCGGAGCCAACCCAACCGGACGACGAGCAGACGAGCTTGGCCCGCGACGACCCACTCCTGCCACGCGATGCCGAGATCGATCTGGGTCACGCCGGCCTTGGCCGCGCTGCGCTTGGCGCCACGCGCGACGAAGGGCTTCAGCGCCATTTCCAGCGAGACGGACCAGGCGTTGGAAGCGCCGGCAGAGTTGACGCCAAAGGGATGGTCGAAGGAGCCGGAGAGCACGGGGTTCGGCAGGATGCCCGCCGCCACGACTTGAGCCTGCGCTTCTCCCCGTGAGCTCCGCAGCGCGATCAGGTCGGGGTTGCGCAGCACCGCGATCACGGCTGCCTCGTCCGGCCCGAGCCCATCGGCCAGGTCCACGCGAAGCTCGCCTCGTGTGGCGCCATCGAGCGAGACACGCAGCGGAGCCACACGCGGCGGACGCGTCGTAGCGCTGGGCGTCGTGGGCAGCGGCTCAGGTCGATAGGAAGCACAACCGGTGCACAAGACGAGCAGCAGGATGGTGGCGTCGCGCGGCAACGGCGGAAGCCTAACCAGCAGCGGCGCTCCCTGCAATTCGCCAACATTGGTCGCGGGCCGTCTTGTGTCCGAGCGACGCGAAGGAATTCCATTCGGCGGGCACTCACGTCCCGACCGCAATCAACCCTGATGAACTTGCTTCGAGGCGTCGTGCCGTTGCTGATTGCGGTGGGTCTCTAAAATGAGCCTGCCCACGCTCGCCTTCGGTACTGACGGACTTGCACAAGGCCGCCGTGCGTGGGCAGCAGCTCGCGCGTGACGCGCCTTTGGGGAGTTGCAATGCGCAATCTACGTGGAGCCATCGTTGGCTACGGATTCATCGCGGAGAAGGGACATGCGCCCGCCTATCGTGCGACGGAAAGGGCCGGGCTAGGGCTCGAGATCGTTGCCATCGCCGATGGTTGCCCGGCACGGCGCGACAAGGCGGCGCAGGACTTCCCTGACGCGCGCATCTACGCGGATCACGCGACGCTTCTGTCACGTGAAGTGGAGCTCGACTTCGTCGATGTCTCGACTCCGCCGAGCTCTCACGCCGAAGTGTCCATCGCTGCGCTCGAACGTGGTCTCCACGTGCTCTGCGAGAAACCCTTGGCGACGTCCTTTGCGGACGCAGCACGAATGGCGGCGCACGCGTCTCGCGTGGGGCGCGTGCTGCTTCCCTGCCACAACTACAAGCATGCTCCGGTGGTTCGCGCGGTGGATTCTGCGCTGGCAAGCGGGGTGATCGGCGAAGTTCAACTGGTCACGATGCAGACGTTTCGCAACACGCACGCGCGTGGCACGGCGGAATGGCGGCCGGATTGGCGGCGTGAGCGGGCCATTGCAGGGGGCGGCATCGGCATGGACCACGGACCGCACACGTTCTATCTCGCCTTCGATTGGTTGGGAGCGTATCCCACGTCCATCACGGCCAAGACCTCGGCGCTATCCGGGCGTGACACGGAAGACAACCTCAGCTGCACGATCACGTTCCCGCACGCCTTGGTCAACGCCCACCTGACATGGACCGCAGGCGTACGCCGTGTGATCTACACCCTTCACGGACCTCGTGGTGCGATCGTGGTGGAAGACGACGACGTCCAGATCACCCTCTCTCACCAACAGGCCGGCGGCGGAATCGAATGGGAGACGGTGCGGCAGAGCGTTTCCTCTTCCTGGATGGATGCCAGCCACGTGTCGTGGTTCTCCTCTCTGCTCGAGCAGTTTGCGCTCACCATTGAGCGGAACGAGTACGTCAGCAAGGAAACGACGGATGCCGTTCGCAGCATCGAGTTGATCGAGGCGGCCTACGCCTCCGCCGCGCGCAACTCGATCGACGTCCCCTTGGGGCAAGCACGGCCGCAGGCCGTCACCGTTGGTCCAATGCTCGCGCTGGAGCAGGGATGAACGATCTGGCCATTTCGATTGGCCTGTTCGGTGTGGCGGGGACTGCGGCGCTTGCGTACCTCGGGCGGGCTGTTTTCGCGGGACGCTTGCGCTCCGCGCGCATCGAGCGCGGAGGCTCCAGTTGGTTGCTCGGACGCGACGTTCAGGAAGTGGGCTACTTCGCATTGCAGCCCTTCGCAGGCGCTTGCGTTCGTCTGGGCGTGGGTGCGAACGCCATCACCGGCCTGTCGCTGGTGCTGGGAGCGGCCGCTGGCGTCGCGATCGCGCTCGGCCACCTCGGCTTGGCGGGGGTTCTCGCGGCCCTGTCGTTTCTCGGCGACGCCCTGGACGGAATGGTGGCCCGCGCATCCGGCACGGCCAGCAACGCGGGCGAGCTCCTGGATGCCGTCGTCGATCGCCTGGTCGAGTTCTTCTTGTTCGCGGGGATCTACTACTACCTTGCCTATACCCGCATCGGCTCGAGCTTGACGCTGCTCGCCCTGCTCGGCTCGTTCATGGTCAGCCACACCACGGCCGAGGCCGAGAGGCTGGGCGTGGACGCCCCGCGTGGCCTCATGCGACGCGCCGAGCGCGCCGTGTACATGACGGTGGGCGTCAGTGCGGTTCCAATCGCTCATTGGCTTGCCGCGCGAGCTGGCGCCTCGGTCTGGATCGGCGACCTTCCCCTGTTCATTTCCCTCGGACTGGTCGGCATCATCTCCAATGTGTCGACGGTGCTCAGGGTACGCGCGGTGGCCCGGAGCGAATCGGAGAGCGAACGGGACTCGAAGAAGGTCGTCGCTACCAACGGGCTTTCGCTCCGACTGCTGGGTCGACACCAAGTCGCAGCCATCGTCGCGACGTGCATCGATTTCGGGACCATGGTCGCGCTCGTGGAGCTCCTCTCTGTCCCCCCGGAGCTGGCAACGGCCGTTGGAGCGGTCGTCGGAGGGCTGACCAACTTCTTCATGGGCCGGCGCTGGGTTTTCTCTGCAGAGTCGGGTGCTCTTCCCAGGCAGGCACTGCGCTACGCGTTGGTCTCACTGGCGAGCGCGGGCTGGAACACGCTGGGTGAATACGTCGTCGTTCGCGCCCTCGGGGTCCAGTACCTGCTCGGGCGCATAGCAGTGGCCGTGTGCGTCAGCATCGGCTGGAACTTCCCGCTGCACCGGAGCTTCGTCTTCGGCGAGGCCAAGGAACAAACCACATGACGCCATCCCATCCGGCGGACCAACACATCCATCTGAGAACGGAAGTCCCGGGACCCAAGAGCAAGCAGCTGAGAGCCAGAGAAGACGCGCACTTCGCGCCGGGGCTTCAGGCCTACGCAACGATGGCCGGCGTGGTCGTCGACCACGCCCGGGGCAGCGCGATCACGGACGTGGACGGAAACACGTTTCTCGACTTCATCGGCGGCATTGGGGTCAACGCGCTGGGTCACGCTCATCCTCGCGTGGTGAACGCGATCCAGGAGCAGGTCGCTCGAGTGTCCGTGGGCTCACTCACTTCGCGCGCGAGGGTAGAGCTCGGCGAGCTCGTGGCCCGGCGAACCCCGAGCGGTCTACACCGACTTCAGCTCTATTCGAGTGGCGCCGAAGCCGTCGAGAGCGCGCTGCGGCTGGCCAAGTCTCACACCAAGAAGCACGAGCTCGTCTCGTTCTCGGGCGGGTTTCACGGCAAGACGATGGGGGCGCTCTCCTTGATGGGCTCGTCGTTCAAGCGGCAGCTCGGGCCCATGGTCCCGGGCAGCCACATAGTGCCCTACGCCGACTGCTACCGCTGCCCGCTCTCCCTCCAGCATCCGAGTTGTGGGCTCGCCTGCGTGGAACAAGGTCGCAAGCAGCTGGCCGTGAGCTCGACCGGTTCGGTCGCGGCGTTCATCGTGGAACCCATGCAGGGAACGGCGGGCAATGTGGTGCCGCCGGAGGACTTCCTTCCAGCGGTGCTCGAGCTGGCCCGCGAGCACGACGCGCTGTTGATTGCGGACGAGATGATCACGGGGTTTGGTCGCACAGGGCGCTTTTGGGGCGTCGAGCATTCCGGTGTCGCTCCGGACATCGTCACCGTGGGCAAGGCCTTCGGGGGCGGCTTTCCGCTGTCGGGGATCCTCACCAGCGACGCCATCAGCATCGCCAAACCATGGTCCGTGCCGTCCGGATCATCCTCCAGCTACGGCGGGAATCCTCTGGGCGCTGCTGCCGGCGTTGCCGCAATCACTGCCATCGAGGAGGAACGCCTGGTGGAGAATTCGCGAATGGTGGGAGAGCACATGCTGCGAGAGCTCTCCGAGTTCGTCGAACGCTACCCGTTCGTGGGCCAAGTGCGTGGTCGCGGGCTCTTTTTGGGGATGGATCTCGTGCGCGACAAACGCACGAAGGAACCACTGGCGCGAGCCACGACGACGCGCATGTTCCAGGAGTGCGTGCGTCGCGGACTCTTGAGCATGGTGTACGCATCGAGATTCCGTATCCAACCGGCCATCAACATCGACACCAAGACTGCCGACAACGGCATCGCGGTGCTGCGCGAGGTGTTCGACTGGACGCTGGACAAGGGATTCTGGCGAGACTGATGCGCCTTTGGCGGCACATGCGCGGGCTGTGGCCGCGCCATACGCTGCTGCCGCCACTCATCTTCGTGGTGGCGGCCGTCGTGGCGTATGTGCGCGGCGTGCTTCGCTGGGACCACATCGCCATCGTCGTCCTGGTAGCTGCGCTCGCATACACCAACCGCACCACGAAGCGGCTGTGCATCGGCCTCTATCCCATCGGGTTGGTGGCGGTGCTCTACGATGCCATGAAGAGCATCCAGAACGTCGGTGTGACGCCCGAGCGGGTACATCTGTGTGGTCTGCGCGCCACCGAGATCCGATGGTTCGGGATCACCATGGACGGTTCGCGCACGACCGTGCACGATTGGCTGCAGGCCCACGCGACGCTGCCTCTGGACGTGCTGTGCTCCATTCCCTACGGCACGTTCATCTTCGCGTCGCTCGCCGCCGCCGTGTACCTGTACTTCCGAGATTTCGCGGCCATGCAGCGCTTCATGTGGACGTTCTTCCTGATGAACGTGATGGGCTTCCTGACCTATCATCTGTATCCGGCCGCGCCGCCTTGGTACTACCACGCGCACGGGTGTACGGTGGACATGCTGGCGCGCCCGAGCGAAGGGCCGAACCTCGCTCGTGTGGACCAGTTCCTGGGCGTTCACTACTTTGCCGCGATGTACGGGCGCTCGAGCGACGTGTTCGGCGCGATTCCTTCGCTGCACGTCGCATACCCACTGCTCATTGCTCTGGAAACGTGGCGCCACGTGAGTCGGCCGCTTCGCGTAACCACCGTCGCGTACTCCGTCTTGATGGCCTTTGCGGCGATCTACCTCGACCACCACTGGATCATCGACGCACTCGTCGGCGTCGCGTACTGCCTCATTGCCGTTCTGGTGGTGCGCAGCGTTCAGCGCTGGCATGCGACCAATCTCGCGAAGGAATCTCGACTCTCGGGCACTCATGGAGCCGAGTGGGGAGAAAGCGCCAGCGAATCGAAATGAGAAGTTGCTACACGGGACTACTGCTACTGCTGTGTGCAGGTTGTGCGTCCGAGCCGAAGCCGGAGATCCGAACCGTTCCCGATGCACTCGCGAAGATCGAGGCTGCCGCCGAGGACGCCTACGATGCGGCGGTGGCGAGCGACGTTGGCACGGTCAGCACGGATGCCACGGCGATCTCCGAATCCTGGGCGGGTTTCAGGGCGCAGGCGGCTTCGGACGGGGCGCAGGATGTGGACTTGCAGGCCATGGATTCGGCCGTGTCCGGCCTGACGGACGCCGTGGCGAACCCGAGCTCCGACGTGGAGCTCGCACGCACCGCGAATGCCGTGAGCGATCCCATCGCACGCCTCTATGCGGTGTACAAGCCGACGGTGCCAGCGACGTTGAACGAGCTCGACTACCTCGGGCGTGAGGTCGCCTTGGACGGAATGCAGCCGGATCTCGCTAGAGCCAGCCAGGACATCGATCGCGTCGATGCGGTGTGGGCTCCCTTCCGAGGCACGGTCGCTTCCACCGGCAGCGAGAAGGACGCCCAAACCTTCGACGACTCCATCACCGCCGAGCGCTCGGCAGCGGACGCTCAAGACGCTGCGTTGCTGGTGCAGAAGGCCAATGCTCAGCTCGACGAGGTCGACGTCTTGGAGCAGATCTTCGTGAAGGCCGCGCAGGCAGACGCGCCGGACTGACGCTATTCGGCCGTTTCTTCGATCTGCACGTCCACCTTGCAGGGCTTCTTGATCGCGAGCTTGTGCTTGAGCTTGTGAGACAGCACGCAGATCGGAATCGTGCCCTGAGTGCTGCCGTCCGGCGCGGTGATGGTCACGGCGCCGTCGGGCTCCAGCACCGCCACGAAGCGCGCGCGTCCTCCGGGCACGCTGCTACAGCCTTCCACCAGGCCCGTGATCGTCTCCTTGGCCTGTTTCGGCTGCAGCTTGGCGGGGCAGTCCACCAGCATCACGGAGCTTTCCACGATCGTAACGGTGGGCTTGGCAGCGGGAGGCGGGGGTTGAATCACGGGCGTTGGCGATGCCGCCCCCGTGGCGCGATCCGGCGCCGCCGCGCAACCCGAAAGCAGCGCCAGACCCAACAGCCATCCCCAGACGACGTTCACGCCCGCATGATGTCAGGCGACGGCGAAATGAAAAGACAGTAGTTCCGCCGGCGCATAGCATCTTGGTATGCGCTCCAAGTCTCGTGCTCTGGTCCTCGCTTCTGCTGTGGTTCTCGTGTTTGCTCATGCCTGCGGCGGGGACGAAGGCGGCGTTGCGGGGGGCAGCGGCGCCAGCTCCGGAACCGGAGGCGGCGCTGGCAGCGACAGCGGCAGCGGCGGCAGCGCGGGGGACGCGGGGCCGATCATCGACTCGTCCACGCCGCAGGTCGAGTCGCTCACCATAGAGCCCGCGAGCGTCACCATCGACGTGACGAACGGCAGCTCCACGCCGGTAGCGCTCAAGGCCATCGCCCACTACGCCGGCGGCACCACGGCGCCGGTGCAAGCGGACTGGTCCTTCGATCGCGTCGATCTCGGTATTGTCTCCGGCTCCGGCAGCCTATCCGCGCACGGCACCAAGGGCGGCACCGGCACCGTCACTGCGACCGTGGGCTCTCAGAGCGCCACCGCCGGGGCAACCATCAACCTGCACTTCGATGACAACTCCGCGAACCTCTCGCAGGCCGATCAGGACAAGTTCAAGACGCCGGACGCCAACCCCAGCGGCACGTTCCTCTACCCCTACGACGAGACGGTGTTCGCCCGCGGCATCTTGCCGCCGGAGCTGATGTGGAGCGACGGCGCTGCGGGGGACGCCTACAAGATCGAGATCGTCGACAAGAACGTCACGCTCACCAGCTACGTGAACGCGGACCCGCCCAGCCGCTACCTGATGGACAAGAAGTGGTGGGAAGCGCTTACGGAGAGCAGCGACGGTAGCCCGGTGTCCGTCAAGGTGCAGCGCCTCGATGGCGGCGGCGTCGCGCATCAACCGATGGCCGAGACCTGGAGCATCGCCCCCGGCAGTCTGCGCGGCAGCATCTACTATTGGGCCGTAAACACCGGTACGCTGATGAAGATCGCCCCGGGAGCCGGCAGTCCCGTGCCCGTGTTCGATCCCGGTCCCGCGGATCAGCTCGGCACCCCGGCGCCCGCCAACTACAACAACACCACGCCGCCGTGGGAGAGCGGCGGCAACAACAAGCGCTGCGTGGCCTGTCACACGGTGAGCAAGGACGGCTCCACGATAGCCACCGTGTTCGAGAAGAAGGGATCCACTGCGAGCCCCTGGGGCACGGTGGATCTGACCCAGAGCACGCCCAGCGTCACCCAGATCACGGCGTACGATTCCACGACCATCTACCTCGCCATCACGCCGGACGGCGCGTACGTCGTGCACAACGATCTGAACATGACGATGCACCTGACGGACGCGAAGACCGGCGCGCCCATCGCGTCCGCGCTGGACGCCACCTCGGCCGTTGCGGATCCCGCGTTTTCCCCCGACGGCAAGCGCATGGCCTTCTCCAGCAACGTGGTGGGCAGCTACCCCGTGGAGTTCAACAAGGCGGATCTCGACGTGTTCGATTTCGACGCCGCCACGCAGACCTTCCAGAACCGCCAGACCATCGTCCCGGGCGGCGGGCAAGCCATCGCGTTCCCGAGTTTTTCCCCGGATTCGAAGTGGATCTTCTATCAGAAGGGCGACTACAGCCGCGCCAAGTACGGCGCCGGTGGCAACATGACCGGTCACGACGAGCTGTACGTGACGGACGTGGCCAAGCAGGTCGGCGAGCTCAAGCTCTCCGCCGCCAGCGGTTCCACCCTCGCTCCGCGCAATCAACAACGTAGCTATCAACCGACGGTCAATCCCATCTCCGTGGGTGGCTACGTCTGGGTCGTGTTCGTGAGCCCCCGTGACTACGGCAACCGCATGCTCTCCACTACGGATGCCACCACCGAGAACCGCAAGCAGCTGTGGGTCGCCGCCGTGGACGTGAACCCCACGCCGGGCAAGGACCCGAGCCACCCCGCCTTCTGGCTACCCGGGCAGGACATCGACACCGTCAACATGAGCGGCTACTGGGCGCTCGAGCCCTGCAAGCAAGAGGGCACTTCGTGCGACGACGGCTACGAGTGTTGCACCGGGTTCTGTCGCGATCAGGGCAACGGTACCTTCGCCTGCGTGCCGCCGCCCACGAACGAGTGCGCCAAGATCGGCGAGAAGTGCACCACCGCTGCGGATTGCTGCAAGCCGCCCTCGAACGTCGAGTGCATCGGTGGCTTCTGTGCCTCGCCGGGCCCTGCTTGATGCGAAGGGATGTTGGTCCGGCGCGATGCCCGTCGCGCCGCGTGCTTCCGCGGCGGACCGACACCCTTTCTCAAAGACAAACGTCGTAGAGCCCGCGGTAGTCGGCGAAATGGCCCTTGAAAGTGCCGCCGCCGGCGGGGCGGAGCTCCACGCCGTTCACGGAGAAGTACAGCTCCACGTCGGTCTCCACGTACATGCCGTCGGGTGACACGGTCAGTGCCACGTCGGGGCAATTCGCCGGATCCACAACGGTGCCCTTGCCCAACGGATCGAACGGCCGAAGCGGGACGGCGTAGCGCGCGTCGTTGCCGTTCCGCTTTTCGAAGCTCACGTACTGCCAGGCGAAGTCCTGCTGGCCGCTGAAGCGGTAGTACACGCGGGCGTCGAGGGTCTGCCACAGATCGGGATTGTCCCAGTCGGTGACGCCTTGTTTCCATACGTCGAAGGTGAGCTCGGCGATGGTGGCGCGCTGTCGCGCCCAGGTGTCGAAGGTGAAGCCTTGCGCCAGCGGAACGCGATCCCAGTCGCAGGCCTGGCCACCGTTGCAGGTCCAGCGCGAGACCACGCTGGCGGCGTTGCCCATCCAGCCGGGCGCATTGGCAGGAAGGCCGACGCTGAAGTGGTAGTTCTGCCCGAAGTTGGAGTCGTAAGCGTTGCAGCCCCAGACGTTGCTGTTCTGGAACCAGACTTCGAGATCTCCGCTTTCGGTCAGCGGGATGCTGGGCTCGATCACGCTGCCGGTTGGCGAGTGACCGGCGACGAGGGTGCTCTCCACGGCGCCACCGTTGAAACGGTAGAAGGCCGTGATGGACCACGCCGGGCCGCCGGAGAGCTCGCCCCGACACTGAGGCAGGCGCGTGATGTCGTAGCTGATGGCGGCGCTGTCGTTCTGGGCCAGGGTGCCGCTTACGGTCTCGCCCCAACTTCCGTCGAACTCGAGCTCGGCGCCGCCCCCGGACCAGCTCGCGGCTACGGGGGCCCTGCCTCCGTTGGGCTCCGAACCGCAGCCAGCCAGAGACAACAGGGTGAGAGCCAGGAAGAGACGACGCATGGGGAGCACCTCCGAACGGCGCGCACCCACTACGCCCTACATTGTAGGTGGTCAAGCGCTGGGCATCATGGCGCGGATTTCCGGCGCAAGCGGCGGGCGAGGGTGCTGCGGTCCACACCCAGAAAGCGGGCTGCTTCCGAGAGGTTGCCGGCGCTCCGCTGCACGACGCGGTCGATGTACCAGCGCTCGACCTGGGCCAAGGGCCAGCTGCCATCCACCAATGCCGGGGGCAGCGGGGCGGCGGTGGGGGAGGACCGTGGCTCTGCCGTCAGCGCGGGAGGGAGGCCGAGCATCACGTTGCGCAGGGCGTTCTGCAGCTCCCGGACGTTCCCCGGCCAGGGATAGGCACGGGCTTCGGCGCTCTCGAGCCAGGGGCGCAGGTGATCGAGGCCGAGGGCTTGGCCTTCGTCCGCGACGTAGCGGGCCACGAACGCCAAGCCGATGTCGACGATGTCCTCCGGGCGCTGTCGCAGCGGTGGCAGCTGGATCACGTTGCCCGCGAGGCGCTGGTAGAGGTCGCGGCGGAACGAGCCCGCGTCGACCATGGCAGCGAGATCTTGATGCGTGGCCGCGACGTAGCGCACGTCGGCGCGCTCGGGCTTGTCGCTTCCGAGGGGCGTGACCTCGTCGGTCTCCATCACCCGCAGCAGCTTGGCCTGCGCGGTATCGGTGAGATCGCCGATCTCGTCGAGAAAGAAGCAGCCGTCCGCGGCGGAACGGATGCGCCCGGCGCGCGAGCCTTGGGCGCCCGTGAAAGCGCCGCGCACGTGGCCGAAGAGCTCGCTCTCGATCAGCGTGTCGGGGACCGCGGCGGCGTTCAGCGCTGCCCGTGGGCACGGGCTGCCGCTCGCGTCGCCCGGGGTGCCCGCGACGATGGCCTCCGCCACCGTCTCCTTGCCGGTGCCGGTCTCTCCCAGGATCAAGACGTCGTGGTCGCGCACCACGGCCTCGAGCACCAGTGCGTGATAGAGCGACTCGCCGAAGCACGCCGCCCAGGTGTCCCGCCGGACCCGCCGCATGGCCGCGGAGCGACCGCGCAGGGCACCGAGGGCGCGGGTGGAGCGGCCCGCGGCGGCGGCAATGCGGACGTAGCCGGAGCGCGGCAGCTGCTTGGCGAGCCGCGCCGGCAGGGCGTGGTCGTCCAGCAGCTGCTGGGGCTCCATGCCCGCGGCAGACTGGGCGAAGCCGAGGGCGAGCACCAGCCGCTGGGCCAAGACGTGGTCACCACGCTTCAGGGCGTCCGCGACGGGCGCGGCCACGCCTTCCGCCAAGAGCTCCTGGCAAGCCGCAGCCCAGCCGTCGCCGCGAAACGGGTTTTCGATGGCGAGCTCCGCCGCCCGCCAAAGGTGGTTCCGCGGCATGCCGACATGATCTCGCAGCTGCTGTGAATTGCCTAGGCAAATTGCAGCACGAGATGATGAACGGGCAGTGCGGTCGGCGTTTCTTCGATGAAGAGCGCGCGGCACGGCCTTCGCATTGGCGATCGCCAGGAGGTCGCCGTGAATCCGCTCGCCTGGAACAACTTGGTGTTTCTGATCCCCATCGCCTTGGCCGTGGTGTTGATGTTCGGCTCGGCGATGGGCCTGTCGGACTTCGGTGCCGATGCCGATGCGGACGTGGATGCGGACGCGGACGTGGATGCGGACGCGGATGCCGACGCAGATGCCGACGCCGACGCGGATGCGGAACACGACGCCGATGGTGGACACTCCGTGCTGGCGCTCCTGGGCGTCGGCAAGGTGCCGCTCTCCTTGCTGCTGATGACGGCGCTGTTCCTGTTCGGAGGCATCGGGCTGTGCACCAGCACCATTCTCTCACCGGTGCTCGGCGGAACCGCGGCCGGCCTCGTGGCCCTGAGCGGCGCCGTGGTGGGCGCCACGGTCCTCACCGGACTGGTGGCGCGGGTGGTGGCCCGCGTGCTGCCCTCCACCGAGACCTACGCCGGTGACGAGCTGGACTTGGTGGGTTGCACGGGAGTCGCCTTGCTGGACATCGGCGAGAGCTTCGGTGTGGCGCACGTGGCCGATGACGGCGGGGCGCTGATGAAGATCCGCTGCCGTACCTACGAAGGCTCCATCGAGAAGGGGGCGCCCGTGCTGGTGACCGAGCTCGATCCCGTGAGCCACGTGTTCACCGTGGAGAAGAGCCCCGTCTGACGCTGACTACCGCGGACCAATCGCTGCTCGGGATCCGCCCGAATACCGAAGAAAAGGCCGCGAAACGCCCGATCGTGGGAGGTGTGTGATGACCATCGTGCTGCTGTGCGTGCTTTCCACCCTGCTCCTCGCAGGCCCCTTCGCGGCCAGCGCGGCGGGGCACCCCCTGGACCCGCTGACCAACGTGATCCTGACGGCCAGCGGCATCTTCACCTTCGTCCTGACGGCGATCGTGTTGATCGTCACCAAGCTGTACCAGAAGACCAAGGCCTCGGAAGCGTTCGTGCGAACCGGCGCCGGCGGTGTGAAGGTCATCCGTGACGGTGGCGCGCTGATCGTTCCCGTGATCCACGAGCTGATTCGCGTCAGCCTCCAGACCCTCAAGCTGGAAGTCGTGCGTGAGAATCAGGATGCGCTGATCACTCAGGACAAGCTGCGGGCGGACATCCGCGCAGAGTTCTTCGTGCGGGTGCAACCCGACCGGGACAGCATCTTGCAGGCAGCGCGCTCCCTGGGCGACTGCATGCAGGACCGCCAAGCGGTGAAGGCAGTGGTGGAAGACAAGCTCGTGAGCGCGCTGCGTACCGCGGCGGCCAGCAAGACCCTCGAGCAGCTCAACTCGGAACGAGACGAGTTCCTGGGCGAGGTGATGAAGCTGGTCGCGGAGGACCTGCGCTCCAACGGCCTGGTGCTGGAGACCGTGACCATCTCGAAGCTCGACCAGACGGACGAGCAGTACCTGAAGGCGGAGAACATCTTCGACGCCCAGGGTCGGCGGAAGATCGCGGAGATCACTCAGCTGAACCTCACCGAGCGCAACCGACTGGTGCGCGCCGGAGAGCAGGCCCGCAAGGAGCAGGACGTCCAAACCCGGCGTCAGGTGCTCGATTTCGAGCGCCAAGAAGCCGAAGCCCACGCCCGGCAACAGGCCGAAATCCAAAAGATCGAGGCCGACGCCGCTCGCGAGGCGCAGGAGAAGCGCATCGTGGCGGAGCGCGAGGTGCTGCTCGCCGGCATCGCCAAGACCAAGGATCTCGAGCTCGCCACGCGGTTGCAGGAGCAGGCCATCGAGGTGGCGGAGCGTGAAAAGCAACAGCGCATCGCCGTGGCGGAGAAGGACCGCGCGGCGGCTGAGCGGGAGCTGGCGACGGCGGAAGCCGAGCGCGAGCGCGCCCGCCAGATGGTGGAAACGGTGCGCGTGACCGAGGAGGCCAATCGTCAGAAGGAGAAGCAAGTCATCGACGCTCAGGCTCTGGCCGAGCAGATGTTCGTGTCGGAGCAGCGCAAGGCGGACGCCGACGCCTATAGTCGCCAGAAGCAAGCCGATGCCCAGAAGGCCGCGGCGGATGCCGAAGCCGAAGCCATTCGCAAGAGGGCTCAGGCGGAAGCAGAAGCCGAGCAAGCTCGCGCGGCGGGTGAGCGCGCTCGCGCCATGGTCCCCGTGGACGTGCGCAAGGCAGAGCTCGCCGTGGAGAAGGACCGCATCGCGAACGTCGTGAAGGCCGAGCTGGAAGCTCGGGAGAAGCACGGCAAGGTCGCCCAGGAATTCGAAATTGCAAAGCTCCGTGTGGAAGCGGAGAAGGAGGTGCGGATCGCAACCGCCCACGCCCAGGCCAGCCTGTTCACCAAGATGCAGGCGAACCTGTACGGCACCACGGCGGACGTGGAAAAACTGATGACGTCACTCCTCGCCGGGCAGCGTGTCGCAACGACTCTGGGTGGGTTTTTCGACACGGCCGACGACAAGACCCTGGGCGCCGCTCAGGGGCTGATGGACAGCGTGCAAGGCATTGCCTCCGCCGCGCGGGACCGCCTCGCTGGCCCGCCGGTGGCTCCCGCGGCGGATCCGGCGCCGGATCCGGAGCTGGGTGCACGCGAGCCGACCATCGATCTCGACGAAGCCGAGCTGTTGGCGGGCGAGTGAACCGAAGGCCGGCGAGGGAGCGTTCCCTCGCCGGCCGCTTTTTGTGTTGTTATCGCCGCGCCCGGCATGCACGACGAGAACGCTTTCGGCCTGTTGGTTTCTTACTACGACGTGGAGAACGACGAATACGCCCTCGAGCGCGAGGATTTCGTCGCGCGCTTCACCGAGTTCAAGAATCTGATGCTCGACTGCGTGGAGAGCTTTCCTCTCGGCGAATCGCTGCGCGCCGTCGACTTGGGACACGCCGTGTACGTGGAGATGGCGGATGGAGATCAAGAAGAGGATCCCATCGTGTGGCTCAAGATGGTGCGGGCGCGGCTCACTGGACGGGAGCTGCGGAGCGTCGGAGTGCTGAGCTACGGGAGCCGCTGGCTGGACGACGACGACGAGCTGCCCGAAGCGATCGACATGAACAAGGCGGAGTGGGTCAGCGTGTCGCGACCGAGTGAGCCGCTTCGCCGCGCGCTGTATGCGGAAACGGCGTCGCGACAGGACGAGGACGACGCCCCGGACGGCTGGGGGCCGGGCCTGTACGTGGATACCGAAGCCGTGGAAGCGCTGGGGCGTGCGCTCAAGAACGCGCCGACGCCCCTGGCCGTGGCCGGGGCGACGTTCTTCCGCGTGGCGCGCTGATTCCGCGGCGGACCAACAAGAAGCGTCAACCTGCCTGCAGGGGCGAGAGCTCGCTTTGCACGTCGCTGAGCTGCTTCTTGTGACGCGTCTCGAGCTCCTTGATCTTCTTCTTCGCGGCGCTCAGGGCGTCTTCGGCGGCCAGGATGCGGGTGACCAGCGGATTGGCGCCGGCGGGGGAGCCGCTCTTGTCGCCGAGGGCCTTGAGGTGACCGCGCAGGCGCTCGAGATCTTCCTGGATGGAGGCTTCTTCTGCCTGCGCCTCGACGGTCTCCTTCTGCGTGGCTTCGGCGTCTCGAAGCTTGGTCAGTGCGGCGCGGGCACGAGCGCGATCGACGTCCGGCAGGGTGTTCGAGTCCACCAAGCGTTCGAGCTGGTCGGAGGTCAGTGAATCCATCGACGTGCTTCGGGAGAGTGCTTCTTCGATCAGGAGCACATGCTCCCCGCGGGCGCGAGGCTTGGCGTGAAAGACGGCCAGGGGCTTGTTCGATTGAACGTCGTAGTCGAGCTCGTCTGCGCCGTTTACCTTGGAGTTGTTGACCACGTCGAGGGTGAGATACACGAGCCGAGGTTGCCCGCTGCGGTTCTTGACCTCGAGCACTCGACGGTGGTGACGAACGAAGTGCTCCACGAGGCGATCGTTCTGTAGCTTGAGTCGGCGTGGCTCGTCCTTGTACTCCGCGTTCTTTTGCTCGAGCTCCACGTCCAGATCCACGCCGAACTGGAAGAACGTTCGCTCCGACGGCTTCAGACGATCCAGCCCGGACTCGCCCGCGAAGGCCCCCCGCTCGTAGACGGCGATGGTCCCCGCGGGAATCGTCTGGCGAGTGCCGTTGGTCACTCTGAGGGCGCTGCGACCGGTGTCGGTCGGCTTGCCGAACCAGGTGACCCGGCGGATGGGGACCCGCTGGGCGAAGAAGGGCACCAACGTGGAACCGTGAGCGCGCAGCTCGATGCCTTGCGGAAGCGCGTAGCTGAACAGGGCGCCCGACTCGAGCCCCTCCGCGGGGGCCAGCGTGGCGAGGTTGCCGATGGCGAGCTCGCTGCTCTCGCCGGTGTAGGAGCCGCTCACCTTGGTGGCGCCCATGCGCACCCGCGGCGCGAGGCGCCCATGGCCGGAGCCGTAGCCCATGCCCATGCCCGTACCGCCGTACGCTTCCCCCACGCTGTCGATGTTGTCACCCCAGATCTGATCCGGCGTACGGTCCACGAGCTGCGGCACCGTGGACAGCTGCTCCGGCGGCTCCGCCAAGCCGCGGCGCGTGTAGCGAGGCGCGGCCAGGGGAAAGAGGAACGAGTCCGGGCGGCCGCTCACCAGATCCACCTTCACGGCGTGCCAGGCTTCGTCCGTATCGTTGTGAATCAAGGCCCAGCCCTGCAGCATGCCCTGCTCCGACTTGTCGTCCAGCACGATGCGATAGGACGAGCGCCACACCGGCGTCTCGGCGATGTAGCCCAGGGTGATCGGGCGGTTGCTCGAGGCCAAGACCCGCAGCGTCCGGCGCGAGCGTGCCGCGCGCGCACTGAGCGTACCCGCGGCCGCTGCGATGCGTTCGGCCAGCTCGGCATCGAGCGGGCGAATGCCGCGCACCTCCGACCCATGCAGGCGACGGATCTCGCCGCTGGTGGTTTCCACCAAGATCCAGGGATCGTTCTCGGCGGACGGGTGCTCTTCCGGCTCCTCCTTCTGTTCGCCGTCTTCCTTCGGCGCCGGAGGTTTCTCCTTGGGGGCATCGAACACGTCGAGCAGCTGTCCGTGGAACGTGTCTTCCGTGGTGCGCACCTCCACCTTGGCGCCCTTCAAGCTGGCGAGCAGGCTGCGATAGTCCACGGCCTTTTCTGCGTCTTGAGGCAAGCCGGCCAGCGCACGGGCCATTCCCTTGCTCACCACGCTGTCGAACTCGATGCCGCTGACGGTGGCCTGGCCGTCCTTGCCTACCACCACCAGAGTCTTCAGGGCATCGTCCACGTGAGCGGCGGGGACGGGCAGGCTCACTTCCGACGAGCCCAGGCGACCGCTGCGCTCGAAGTAGCCGACCCCCGTCTCGTACAAGCGAATGTGCTGCAGGGGCAGGACCCGCGTGGGCGCCTTGGCCGGCGGCTGGCCACAGGCGGGCAACAGACAAAATCCAAGGGCAAACAGCGCCGATTTCGAAGCCATCGCGACAACCGACAGCCTCGAGAGGCAAACGTTCCCGAGCTCAGGTCTCTTGGTCGAGAACCCGGCGCAGAAGCACCAAGAGCTCGTCGTGGCTGTAGGGCTTGGCCACGAAATCCGCACGAGGGTCATCCAGGGCGCTGATGCGCGCAGCCTCGGCGCTGTATCCGCTGGTGAAAACGACCGGGACGGTCTCGGACACGGAGCGGATCCACTCGTAGGCGGCTAGACCACCGAGCCCCGGCATCACCAAATCCATGATCACCAGGTCAATCGGGGACTTCCGGCTCGAAAACTCGCGGAACGCCTCCTCCCCGCTGGCGGCGGAGACGACGGTGTAGTCGTGTTCGAGCAGCGTGCGCTCCAAGGCGTGGCGGACGCCGGGGTCGTCCTCGGCGATCAGGATGGTCTCCCTGCCGCCCACGATGCGAGGCCGGATCTTCGTTCCCACGCTACTCGCCGGTCGCAGGCTGAGCGGCAGGTACACCTTGATCGTCGTTCCCACGCCGGGCTCGCTGTAGGCGTGGATCATTCCGTGGTGCTGCTTGATGATGCCGTAGGCGCTGGCCAGGCCGAGGCCGGTCCCCTTGCCCGCGTCCTTGGTGGTGAAGAACGGCTCGAAGGCATGCCCCAGGGTGTCCGCGTCCATGCCCTGGCCGCAGTCGCTGACGGTGAGCAGCACGTAGCGTCCGATCGTCGCCCACGGGTGCGACTTCCGGTACGCCGCGTCCACCAGGACGTTCTCCGTCTCGAGCACGATACGTCCGCCGTCGGGCATGGCGTCGCGGGCGTTCACGACCAGGTTGGTTACCACTTGCTCGAGCTGCCCGGGGTCGGCGGTCACGGCGCCGAGCTCACGCCCGAGGACGAGCTCCAGCGACACCTTGGGACCCAACACGGCCTCGAGCAGCGGTGACAGGCCCAATAGCACCTGGTTCAAGTCCAAGGGTACGGGGCGAATCACCTGACGCCGCCCGAAGGCCAAGAGTCGCCGGGTGAGGTCTGCGGCGCGCTCGCTGGCCTTCTTGATCTCGACGGCCATCGCGCTGCGGCTGTCGTTGCTTCCGAGCTGATTGCGCAGCAAGTCGGCGTAGTTGAGGATGACCGTCAGCAAGTTGTTGAAGTCATGGGCCACCCCGCCCGCGAGGCGTCCCACGGCTTCGATCTTCTGCGAGCGGACGAGCTGCTCTTCCAGACGTCGCTCCTGGGTGCGGTCGAACAAATAGCCGCGGAAGCCCACCAGCCGTCCGTGGTCGTCGAAATCCGCGACGACGTTCTGGGTGACGTGCACGGTTTCGCCGTCTGCCCGCCGGAGCTCCGTGTCGCGGCGGCGCACCCGCCGAACGCTAGCGAGCGTTGCCAAGAACAGATTGCCGGTGTCCTGTCCGGTGAAAAAATCGAGGATCGACCTCCCCAACAGCTGATCCGCACTAGCGAAGCCCAGTACCTCTGCCAGCTCGGTGTTGCACTGCGTGATGTGTCCGTGCTCGTCGGCGACGTAGTCCGCCGTGAGATCGTCCTCGAAGTGGCGCCGGAGGGCCTCCTCTGCACGGCGAGCGTCACCTCTCAGGCCCGCGACGTCGAGCTCGCGAAGCTCGATGGGGAGGCTTGCTGCATCGATGAGCTCGGCGATCGTCGCGCGAACGGAGGCCGTGCTCAGTCCCAGCCAGTCAGCCGCGCTCGAGTCGGCACACCGCACCGTCCCATCCCCGTTGGCAACGACGACGCCGTCTTCGAGCTTCGCGTCGAAGCGAAGCAAGTGGAGCAATCGGGACGCCATCCAGGCCTGGCAGCGATGGTATCCCGGCCCCAAGCCGGCGCAACGGGGACGAAGCGGGGGCGTTTCACCCCAAGCTTCGCTCGTACACGCGGTAGCGTTTGTAGATCTTGCCGCCCATGAAGCGAATACCGACGTTTACGGGCGCGTTGTCTTCCAGCGTCCAGGAGAGCTCTCCCCACTTCACGCCCAAACGCGCCGCGGAGTTGTTCATTTTGGCGTAAAGGTACGTGCTGAGGCCGCCGTACTTCTTCACACCGCGAAACTTCTTGCGGATTCCCAGAATGATGAGCCGCGCGGAGTTGGGCCCCTGGACCTTGAGCCGCCAGAGCAACTTGCCGATGGTGACCGGATTCAGCTTGCCGCGGAAGTCCTGGATCATCTCGTTGACGTTCGGAAGCGCCAGGGAGACCGCGGCCGGCTCGCCGTTGATCTCCGCGATGTAGGTCAGCTCCGGAATCAGGATCGGCTTCAGATCCTGCGCCATCTTGCTGAGCTCGCTCTCGGTCAGGGGAACGAAACCCCAGTTGTCGCTCCAGGCGTCGTTGAACACGTCCATGATGATGCGAACGTCGCCTTCGACGTTCTTCTTGTCGACGTGGCGCGCACGTACTTCGGGCAGCTTCTCCACTTCCTCGAGGGCCTTCTGAGCGCGCGAAGGGACTTCCCCCACGGTGTAGCGCCAGGCGTACACGTCCTTCAGCTTCTCCAGCCCGGCCTGCTCGATCAGTCCACCCTGATACGGCCGGTGGTGCGGCATCATGATCATGGGCGGAGTGTCGAAGCCCTCCACCAGGCAGCCCATCTCCTCGTTGATATTGAGGGAGAGCGGGCCGCGCATGTACTTCATTCCGCGCTGTGCCAGCCAGCGCCCGGCGGCGTCCAGCAGCTCCTTGGCCACTTCCGGATCGTCGATGGTGTCCAGAAAGCCGAAGAAGCCGACGTCTTCCTTGTAGCGCTCGAGGTGCTCTTGATCGATCTGCGCGGTGCAGCGTCCCACGCACCAGCCATTGCGGTGGGCCGTGAAGGTCGTCCCCTCACCGTGCTCGAAGAACGGGTTCTTGGGCGACAGACGCTGCTTCATGTCGAAGTCCAGCGGACGAACGTAGTTGGGGTCGTCGCGGTAGATGTAGTCCACGACGTTCAGGAAGTCCTTGAGCTTGCCCCCCATGGGGGTTTCACGAATTTCTACGGCCATGGCGCGCGCGAGTGAACGCCCTGCGCTCGGGCCTGTCAACCGGACGTCCGGGGGGTGCAGAGGCGTGCACTCTCGAGGTGCAGGAGCTTGCACTCGGACGGCGGCAGACTTGACGAATTCCCGATGTTTCTTGCTTGGCCGAGGGCTTGCAGTGTCCCTCGCCCATGGTCGTCGTCGCCTCCATGCCCCTTCACCGGGCGCCGCGCTTCTTGTTGTTGGATCCCGATCCCATCGCCCTGCGAACGCTGCGCCAGCGTGTTCGCGAGCGCCATCCGAAGTGGGAGGTGGTCAGCGAGCACGACGCCCGAACGGCTCTCGCTCAGCTGGCGTCGCGGGAGTTCGACGTGTTGATCACCGAAATCGCCCTCAGGGAGGTGTCGGGTATCGAGCTCCTCCGGCAAGCGTCCGAGTGCGCGCCGGCGACGGTGCGCTTGGTCCACGCGGCGCACACTCGCGTCAAGAACGTGTTGTGCAGCGCCGGGTTGGCCTACCGCGTGTTGGAAAAGCCGGCCGAAGACAGCGCGCTGATGCCCGCCATCACGTCGGCTCTGCGCATGCGGCGCGAAATGTCCCGACCGAGGTCGGGATGGTTCGTCAAATGACGCCGTACTTCTTGCCGACCTTCTCGAACGCTTCCAGTCCGCGGTCCAGATGGCTGCGCTCGTGCGTGGCCATGTAGCTGGTGCGAAGCATCGCGTTCTTGGGCGGCACGCCGGGAGAGATGAACGGATTGGTGTAGATCCCGTACTCGTCGAGCAAGTCACGCCACATCATGATGGTGCGCAGATCCTGCCGAATGTAGATGGGGATGACCGCGGTTTCCGTGTGGCCCAGCTCGAAGCCGAGGCGGCGCAGCTCGTCCCGCATGTAGGTGTAGTTGTCGCGCAGCTTGTCCATGCGCCACGCCTCCTCCTGCATGACCTCGTAAGCAGCCATGGCCGCGGCGACCGAGGGCGGGGCTGCGCTGGCGGCGAACATGAAGGAGGGTGCGAAGTGCCGGATGTAGTCCAGCACCTTACGCTCGCCCACTAGCCAGCCGCCGATGCTGGCGAAGGACTTGCTGAAGGTTCCGCCCATCAGATCCACCTGGTCCGAGAGTCCGAAGTGGTGCGCGGTCCCGCGGCCGCCGGGTCCGATGACACCGAGGGCGTGGGCGTCGTCCACGAACAGGCGCGCTCCATGCTTCTTCACCACCGGAACCAGCTCGTCGAGTCGGGCGATCTCGCCTTCGGCGCTGAAGACGCCGTCCGTCACCACCAGGGCGCCTTCAGCGTCGTCGAGCTTCTCGAGAGCGCGGTCCAGGGCCTCGGCGTCGTTGTGGCGATAGCGTACGAGGCGCGCGCCCGCGGCTTGTCCGAGGCGGACGCCGTCGTACAGCGAAGCGTGAACGTTGCGGTCGATGATGGCGACGCTCTTCTTGTTGCTGAGCAGCGCCGAGAGCGTCGCAATGTTCACCTGGTAGCCCGTGGTGAACACCAGCGCGGATTCCTTGCCGAACCAGGTCGCGAGCTTGTCCTCGAACTCCTCGTGGAGCTTCATGCTACCGTTGACCAGGCGCGAGCCCGTCATGCTGGTGCCAAAGCGATCGATGGCGTTCTTCGCGGCCTCGCGGACCTTGGGGTGCGTGGTGAGGCCCAAGTAGTTGTTGGAGCCGAACATGACCACGCGCTTGCCGTCGATCACGGCCTCGGGACCGTCGTTCAGATCCAGCGGGCGGAAGAACGGATAGATGCCCATCTTGCGGGCGTTGTCCGCCGCCATGAACTGGTAGCACTTCTCGAAGACGTCCTTGCCGCCGATGCCCGACAGACTGGAGCGTTCCTCGAGCGACTTTTTCATGTCGTCGGAACCGCGCATCGCCGCTTGCGGAGCGGCGCCGTTCTTCTTCGCCGGCGCGGCCCCGTTCGACTTCGCCTCCACCTGCCCCATGCTCTCGTCGAGCGCGGGATCGATGTTCGGAAGGTCGTGCCCGTTCTTGAGGACCTGCCACGCCGCCTTCACCCGGGTGGGGGCGTCCATCAGGCCTTCCGCTGCCTTCATTACGCGGTCGTCGCTCATCCAGCGCATGACGGCCGGGGTCATGAGGATCTTCTTCCCGCGGTCGGAGATTTTCTGCTTCAGGCCCATCGATTCGCTCCCGTGCCCTTCGTGCACACTGCTCGCTGATGTCCGGCACAGCACCGGAACTGTTGCGAGCAGGTACGCCCCAGCAACCAAGAATCAACCGCCGGAGGGGCGCGTACCAGCCGGCCCGGAAGCTACGCGACGAGGGCACCCTCGTCAATCGCTGGCCAGGCGTCGTGGCCGGCATTTTCCAGTTGGATGTGCTCGAGGTAGAGGCCATCCGCGGGTGCCGTCATGCCCAAATCCTCGCGCCGTCCGCTCGCCAGCGCGCGGCGCACGGCGCCTTCCGCCAAGCGACCGCGGCCGACGTCCACCAACGTACCGCAAATGATGCGCATCATTCGATGCATGAAGCGATCTCCGGTCACCACTATTTCCGCGATTCTCGCGTCGTCCGCGTGGGTGCGTAGCTCGGCTCGCAGCATGCGGCGCACCGTCTCGGGGCGTTCGTCGCGAGCGCTACGGAACGCGCGGAAGTCGTGCTCGCCCAGCAGAGCCTCGAGCTCGACGCGCATCGCCGGGTGGTTCAACCTCTCGCGCACGCGCCACGCCCGGCGGAGCCAAAACGGATCCGGCACCACACTTCGCAGCAGCACGTAGCGATAGGTCTTGTCGACGACGTGGCGTCGCGGATCGTACCCGGGCTCTACGCGCGCCACCCGCACCACGGCGATCTCGGGGGGCAGGTGCGGCATCAACCCCAGCGCCCAACCCCGCGGCTCGATCTCCGAGTCCGTGTCGAAGCTGGCCAACTGCGCGCGGGCGTGCACGCCCGTATCGGTTCGGCTCACGCCACGCACGCCCGTGGCCCTGGGATCGAGCTCGCGGATGGCGCCTTCGAGCTCCCCTGCGACCGTACGCTGTGTCGGTTGGCGCGCCCATCCCGCGAACGAGCTACCGTCGTACGCGAGAGTGAGCAGGATGCCGAAGCGCCGGGTCTCAGTCGGTGCCACTGCCGGCGTCGCCGGGGCCCGTCACGCAGTTCTCTTGCGCCGCCTGCAGACGCGCCTGAATGTCCGACGGGGAAGCGTCGTTCACGTCGTATAGCGGCAGCTCCGAGCACTTCGGCGTGGTCCCGTCCGAGCCGCACGCGGGCAATGCCGTGAGCGCGGCAGCAGACGCGAGGCCGAGCGCCAGAATCAGCCAGAGGGTGCGGGTCATGACTTGGGTATGAAGTTCATAGGAACTTGGGCGTCGACGCAACCCCCCTCGGGGGCGGGGAAGGTCCCGGAGCGGAACATGCCGAGCACACAGGAGGCCACCCCGGGGTCACCCACGCTGTTGCTGGCGATGTTGGCGCTACAGACCTGACCGCTGGGGCCAACTCGGATGGACACCACGATTTTGCCCTGAAGCATCGAATTTTGACGCAGTGCGCGCTCGTAGCAGCCCCGGGCTTGGCCAGCGCGGGAACGCAGCGCGGAACGCAGTCCGGCCGAGGCCGTGCCCTTGCATTCGCCACCGCATCCGCCGTTGCCGCCCCCCGTGTACTTCACCTTGCCGGTGTTGGGCTTCACTTCCTTGCCCGCGTCGGGCTCTGGAGGTGGTGGCGGTGGGGGAGGTGTCTCCAGTACGGGTGCTTCGCTGGTAGTGGGGGGAGGCGGCACGTTCACGGCTTGCTTGGGCTCGTCCTTGGCCCGCGTCTTCCACCAAACGAGCCCCCCGACCAGGAGCAGCATCACGATTGCGGCGACAATGAAGCCGCCACCGCCCGACTTGGGGGGCGGTGCAAGGGAATCAGCCATCCAGGTCTCCCGTCCTCATTTCTGCTCGGCGGAGGACTATACTGGATGTGTCCGTCCCCGGGCGAGCCGACAGTGCGTTCAGTTTGGTAATTCCTCGGGATTTTCGGAAAAAAGGAGCAGCGTTACCGCCGTATCGCCCCACTTCCGGGTCTTGTCGATGGTGAACGGCAGCTCCCGCGGGATCTCTAGCGCGGTGCGCGCAGGATGTTCCAGCACCACAAGGGCACCGGCGCGGAGCAGCTCCCGGCCCAGCAGCCGCCAAACGTCCGCCAGGGCTCGGTCGAGATCCGGCCACGGGGGATCGCACAGGACCAGGTCGAAGGGGGCGTCTTGCGCTAGCGCACCGCGAGCCCGCGCCACGGGGACGATCGCCAACGTAGCGGAGGTGGTCAAGCCGAGGTCCTCCAAGTTCTCACGGAGCACCGCGGCCGCTCCCCGCTGCGATTCCACGAACGTGGCATGTTCGGCGCCACGGCTCAGGGCCTCGATCCCGAGGGCGCCGCTGCCCGCGTAGAGGTCGAGCACGCGCAGGCCGTCCATATTGCCCAGCATCGAGAACAAAGCTTCGCGGACCCGATCCGTCGTTGGTCGAGTCGTTCGTCCCTTGGGCGCCTTCAGGCCGCGGCCGCCCAGCCTCCCCGCGATCACCCGCAAGGTTCAGAACAGCACGTTCACGCGGACTTCGCCCCCGCCGGGACCGAAGCCGACGAAAGGCTGCACCGCGGTCTTGGTGGGCGTCTTTTTCTTGGCTTGAGGCTGCTCACTGGAGTCGTCCGTCAGCAACAGGAAGGCGCCCGCTCCGGCGATCACCACGCCTACCGGCAGCAGGATGCGCGCCACGGTCTTGGTCGTCGCGTTCTTGTCGCAGTGATCGACGATGGAGGCATCCGGAGGGACGCCATCCGCGCCGGTCTTGGCGACCTCGCAGGCATCACGGTTGGGTCCCAAGCGATCACGATAGGCTTGGAAGTCGTCGTCCTTGGTCTGCATGTAGGACTGGAACCAGAAGTAACCGCCGGTCAGGGCGACGGCGCCGCCCAGGCCGAGGCCGCCATAGCCCAGCATCTGTCGTGTGGTCATGCCCTTGCCGGTGTCTCGCTTGGCATCCAGATTGCCAGCGGACTTGGGGGAGGGCGCGAGGGTGATCTCGGCGCTCGCGCCCGGGCGCACGTCGACGCTTCCGGAGGCGTCGTTGTAGCCCTTGGCGCGAACCAGCACCTGGTGCTGGCCGGGTGCGACCGTCAGCTCCGTCCGGCCGTCCGTGATGAGGCCCACCTTCTCGCCGTCGATGAACACCTCACCGCTGACGTTGCCCGCGGTGACCACGAGCACGCCCTGAGTCGCCCCCATCAGCTCCGCGAAACCCCCTTCCGCGATCTGCAGCAGCGTGTCGTCCGAAGGGTCCGTCAGGTTCGACGCGTAGCGTAGCGTCGTCGCGCGCTTCTCGCTGCCGTCCTCCCACAAGTGGAGCTCGGCGACGGCTTCCTTGCCCTTCACCTCCAGGGTGCCCCAGATGTATCGCTTCACTCCGACCTTGTCCGCGATCTTCTTCTGGCACGAGTCACTGGGCGGGATCTCGCAGTTGAGCGCGAGCGACAGTACCTCCAGGGAGAAGTCGCCCTTGCCCAGCGCGAACCCCTCGGCGCGCGTCACCGCGCGTTTCAACGCGATGGTCAGCGCCTGCGCGTGCTCGAACGACTTGTCGCTCGAGACCGCGAGCACCTGGATCGGGACGTGAGTCGCTTGTGCCTGCGCGTCTTTCGACGCGACCGAAAGCCCGACAATGACGAGAAGGACAGTCAGGAAACGTCGCATTCCCCCGAGAATACACCCTTTCAGGGGCTTACAAAGCGGCTTCAGGTCTCGATCTTCGTCCACATTTGCCGGCGCATCTTCTGGCGCGTGCGGTCCCGTCGCGTGATGAGCCGTGCGGCGCCCCAGGCGGCGATCAGCTCGCCTTCTTGTCCCAGCCCGGGCAGCACGGTGCGTCCCACGAGAAAGGTGCCCGGGATCGGCCCGCGGATGGGCTCACCGGCAATGTCCAGGTAGCCGGACGGTTCCACGCTCCACTGCCAGCGCATGGGCTCGGCGCCGGGTGTGCCCTCCGCGAGGTGGATGCGGTCGATCTCTCGCTCGCTGCCAGTGGAACGGTCGATCAGCGGCAAGCCGTCGTGCGGTGAGTCGATCACGCGAACGTGGCGGTCCAAGAAGGGCAGCTGCGCGCGGAGGGTGGACAGCACTGCGTCTCGGGCTTCGAGCAGCGTGAGGGGGCCGCGGGTGGGCAGTAGCATCTCGGCCACCAGCGTCACTTCCGAGGGCGATTCGTCCAGTCCCTCCATGCGCTGCAGATGCACCACGGGGTGCCGCGGATCCGGCCGGGAGACGCTGGACGGGATCACGAACGCTTCGGTCCCCAGGGGTTCGGGGAGTCCCGCGCGATCCACCACCAGGGTGACGACGAAGCGACCGGTGGTGGCGCTGAGCCGCGGCCAGTCGCGTTGCGCTTGCTTGGTGATGCCGTCCCCGCCGGCCAGCTCGGCCACCATTTCACCCGATTGGTCCGTCACGATGGCGCTGGCGCCGGTGGGCTCGTCCTCGCCGTCCTCGACGATGCCCATCGCGACCCCGCGGCGCACGACGATCGACTGCGCACGCCGATCCAGGCGGCATTCGCCGCCGTGAGCTTCGATCCGCTCGATCAGGAACTCGGTCAGCTCGTCCTCGCCCCCTTCCAGGGCCAGCACCCCGCGCGTCCAGGCGCCATGCAGCCGGGCGACCACGAAGGGCGGAAGCTGCTCTGCGGGCTGCGCCAGATCCGTGGCAAACGTGGCCGGTACCAGGGTCAGGTCGCGGTAGGGGTGACCAACTGGGAATTTGCCGAGCAAGTCCTGTGGGGACGCCCCACCCACCAGCGGCAGCTGCCCCGCGGCGCGCCCCGTCTCCAGACGCTCCCAGAAGCTGCCGGGGGGCCATATGGCGTCGCGTTCGAACGAAGAATCCGCCGCGGCATTCACGTGAGCGAAGGTGGAGTACAGCTCGTCCACCAACTGCCGCACTTCCGGGAACTCACGATCCACCTCGCGGGAGAAAAGCTCCACGTCCGGCGGCACCTCCACCCGGCGGCCGTCCGTGAGCACCACGAACATGGGGTCCAGGGGGCGTGTTCGTCGCCGAAAGCGAGGGCTCTGGGCCAGCTCGTGCAGCACGCGCTTGAACGCGGGGGAGGCCGCCGCCAGCATGGTGAACGTGCGGCGTAGCAACGAGAACCGTTCGTAGCGGTAGCGCGCAGGGCGCTCGCCCTGGCCCAACAAGAGGACACGAAAGTCCCGCCGCGCCAGCAGCGCCGCGGTGGTGAGGGCGCCGAGGGAGCGGCCGAGCACCACCACGTCGTAGTGGCGGGTGGTCACCGAATCACCACCCGTGGACGGTGCCCCTCTGCGCCCGCTTCCACGCGAACACGGTCCGCCGCGATCCAGCCCAGCACTTCGACGAGCAGCTCGTGCTCCACGTGCAGCAGCCGAGCGGCGAGAGATGTCGCGTCGTCGTCGGCCTCGATCGGCAGCGCGCGCTGCGCGATGATGGGACCCGTGTCGACGCCTTCGTCGACGAAGTGAACCGTGCAGCCCGTCACCTTCACGCCATAGCGGAGCGCTTGCTGCTGAGCGTGGGTGCCGGGAAACGCCGGCAGCAGGGCGGGGTGGATGTTCACCACGCGACTGGGAAAGGCGCGCAGGAACCCCGGCGTGAGCACGCGCATGAATCCGGCGAGCACCACCCACTCGGCTCCGGCGCTCGTCAGCGCGTCGAGCAGCGCCTGGTCGAAGGCCTCGCGAGAGTCGAACTGCCGGTGCGATACCACGCGCGTCGGCACTCCGGCCCGCTCGGCTCGGCCCAAGGCGGGGACGTCCGGTTTGTTGGAGAGCACGATTCGGACTCGTGCATCCAGACGACCCTGACTGATGGCATCGAGAATGGCTTGCAGATTGGTGCCGCTGCCGGACACCAGCACGCCCAGCGCCAGAGTCATTCCAGCACGCTCACGCTGGGCTCGGCGTCGGGCTCGGCAACGACGCTGCCGCAAACCCACGCCTGCTCTCCCGCGTCGCCAAGGGCGCGACACGCCGCTTCCGCGTGTTCGCTGGCGACGATCGCGATGAGCCCGATGCCCATGTTGAACGTTCGTCGCATTTCGTCGGGAGCGACGGGACCGCCCCGTGCGATCACACCGAAGATAGGCGGCGGGCTATGGTCGAAGCGGACTTCTGCCCGGGTTCCCGAGGGCAGCACCCGCGGCAGATTGCCAACCACGCCGCCGCCGGTGATGTGGCTCAGCGCGTGCAAGCTTTCTCCCAGCGCTTTCTGAAGCGCCGCCACGGCGCGGGCGTAGATGCGCGTCGGAGTGAGCAGCGCTTCTCCGACGGTGGCGTCGAGCTCGGGATGATGGGCGTCGAGCCGCAGGCCGAGCTCGCCCTCGAGCACTCGCCGCGCCAGGGAATAGCCGTTGGAGTGAAGCCCGCTCGACGCAACGGCGATCAGAGCATCGCCCGACCGAACCCGCGCTGGCCCCAGCACGGCTTTTCTGCCCACCACTCCCACGCTGAAGCCCGCCAGGTCGTACTCCCCTTCGGGATACATGCCCGGGAGCTCGGCGGTCTCGCCACCCAAGAGCGCGGCGCCGGCTTGGCGGCAACCGTTCGCGACGCCTGCGACCACGGCTTCCGCCACGTCCACGTCCAGCTTCCCGCAGGCGAAGTAGTCGAGGAAGAACAAGGGGCGGGCCCCGGTGGTGATCACGTCGTTCACGCACATCGCCACCAAATCGATGCCCACGGTGTCGTGGCGCCCGGTCGCGAAGGCGACCTTGAGCTTGGTGCCCACCCCGTCCGTCCCGCTGACGAGGAGCGGCTCCTCCACGTCCGCCGGCAGCGCGCACAGGCCGGCAAAGCCGCCCACGTCGTCCACCACCTCCGCGATTCTCGTGCTGCGGGCCAGCGGCTTGATGCGCTCGACGAGCGCGTCACCAGCGTCGATGTCGACTCCAGCCTGTCGGTAGGTCAGCGCCATCGGGCGCGGTCCATACCGCGGGCGCTGGCGGCTGTCAGCCGGTCCGCCGGAGCAGGCGGGTCAGGCCGTACAGGTTGAAGGCGGCAAACCCGATGAACATCACCACCAAACCAATGGCCCAACGGGTGGTGCTGGGGGCCTCCGCGTCCACCAACAACCAGGCGTCCGCCGGCATCTTTCCGGCGCCTGCGGATTCCACCGCGTCGTCCAGGCCCGAGTGCCGGAGCCCAGCGCTGCCCACCGGCACGAAGCGACCCACGAACGACGTCGGTGGTACGAAGCGCGGACCCTCCATGCCCTCGGGCACCCGGATCTGCACCCAGATCTTGTCGTTTCCCGCGACCGGCGCGAGGCGGTAGGAGTCGCTTTCCAGCGGCCGGTGGTAGCGGATGGCCTGAGACGAACCCAGTAGTGCCTCACCATGCACCCAGGTATTGGCGAGCGCCGCCGAAGGCTGTAGCTCGCTCAAGTTCCCGAGGTCCTTCGGGGGACCGGCTTCCAGGCTGTAGGCGGCCTCACCGCTCAGCGTCCACGCCATTGCCAGGGCCACCAGCGCCGTCACGCTCATGCTCACGAGAGTGAGCCGGCGCCCGGGCCGGCGCGGCTCCGGCAGGGCCTCGAGATCGGGATCCCTCGCGGGAAGTGCCAGGGATGGCAGCTCTGCGGTGTCGGGCGGGCGGCTCATGGTTGGGACGAAAGGCTCCGACAACGCCGATACGGCCCAGGTTCCGGCCTGGAAGGAGCCACTTCCGTCGGTATAGCGCGGAATGGGTCCCAAAGGAGGGTGAACGGACGCTCCGGGGGCCGTACCACCGCGTTTCCAGTGGCCCGCGATCTGTGCGAGAGTGTCCTCCGTCGACGGGCGTAAGCCCCCTAGCCGACAGGCACTTTTCGGATGGCTCAGGTCAAAAAGATCATCTGCCCTTCCTGTGGCTTCAAGAACACGGCCCCGCTGCCCAACAACCGTTGTGTTTCCTGCGGCGCCAAGATCGATGACCTCAAGCGCGTGCTCTCCCGCCAGGAAGAGCTGGAGCGGCGCTACCAGCAGGAGGGCTTCAGCCCGCTCTGGTTCGGGGTATCGCTGGTGGTGATGGGCGTGCTCACCGCCGCCATCGTCATGGGCTTGCCGATGGTCGTGCCCGCGCTCGACTTCGAGGGCTCTGCCGGCATGATCATGGCGATCCCCGTGTGGTTCGTCGCGGGCCTCTTGGTGGGTCTCATCTCACCCGGCAAGACCTTCATCGAGCCGGTCGTGGCGTCCTTCTTGATCGCCATCCCGACCGCGTTCCTGCTCTTCCGCTCCCAGACCGTGAAGACGATGCCGGCCTTCATGTACATCCTGATGGGTGCCCTCGGAGTGCTGTTCACGTTGATCGGCGCCTACATTGGCGAGCGTATCCAGATGGGTCCGCCGCCCAAGGCCGCGGACTGAAGCGCGCGCTGCTTTGTTTGCTGCTCGTCGCCGGCGTTGGCTGCAACGACGAGAAGAAGCAGGCGGAACGCGCCGCTGTGGAGCGGGTCTCCTTCGCCGTGGGAGAGCTGCGGGAGGCGGACGAAGCTGCCAAGGGCCCGCGACTCGCGGCGCTCAGAGCGGTGGACTGTGGCGCCACCCCCGCCTGCGAGCTCCAGACCCTGTGCGCCAACGCGTATGCCGCCCACATTTCGGGGGTGAGCAAGACCCACGCGGTGGCGCGCAGCCTGGAGCAGGACGCCGGCGTCGAGACCGCGGAGTCTGCCGGCAAGCTCCTCGAAGTCGCTGAACGCGACGTGAAGAAGGCCAAGGAGCTCACCGGCAAGTGCGCCGACCTCGAAGGCGAGCTTCGTCGGCGCTACGGACTGTGACTCACTTCTTCGGGGGCTGAGGGCCACCCTTGGGCAGGGTCAGGTTTGGGATGGCGCGGAAGCCCGGCGGCGCCACGATGCCGCGAACGCCCGGCGCCACGGGCGCCGGCGCCAAAGTGGGCGCTGCCGTCGGAGGCACGTAGCCCTTCTCCGCCCACAGCACCTTTCCAAAGCGCGTCGCCTTGTGGAAGTTGCCTTGCCCCAAGATGGGAGACCACGCGACGCCGCCATTGTTCTGCATCGCGTAGAAGTTCATGCGCCAGGTATCGCCAATCTTGGGCGGCGCTTGCTTGGCCTTGTCGAAGGACTTCCACGGGATCATCGCCTCGACCACGTAGCCCTTGTCCTTGTCCTCGGGCTTGTCCAACGTGCCGTCCACGGTGACCGCGCTCTTCAGCTTCGCCGACCACTCTTGGTGGCCGAAGGGGCCGTCCGGCTCCTTCTTGGGCGAGTTGTAGGCGTCGAACTGGGAATCGAACACGAGGTTCTGCGGGTTGATCTGGATCTCGTAATAGTCCTTGTTGTCCCCGTCGCCGTCGGGGTCGACCATCACCTCCACCGTGTCCTTCGTCCACAGGTGGGGGTCCTTGTCCTTCTTCTTGAAGCCGCCAATCACGTCCTGGTCCTTCACGTCGAAGCCCAGGTAGATGCCGTCGTCGTCCCACAGCACCTTCACGCTACCGTTGACGGGAAAGCTGGTGTTCGGGCGACCGGTCTTCACGTCCACGAAGGGCCCCGCCATCGGTGCGGCGCGCCAGGCCTCTTCGTCGAGCTTGCCGTCGATCTTGATCTTGGTGCCCTTCTCGAGCTTGTCCACGCGGAGGGTGGGAACGCGGGTGTTGGCTGCCGGCTGCTTGGCGGCGCTCACGCCCGTGGGGATGTTGGCGACGATGCCGCGGTTCTCGCTGTCACGAGGTCCCGCCTTGATCTTCAGGCGGTCATTCCCTTTCCACACACCGGTGACGAGCTGGATCTTGCTCGTCTTGACGTTGTTGGGAACGACGAACTCCTGCTCGTCCACGTACACCTTGCCGGGCTCCCAGTTGCTGGGATTCAGCGCCTGGTGGGAGCCCCGCCACTCCCGGATGGGACCGACGTTGTCGATGTTCAGGATGCGCTCACCGGAACCGTCCAGCACGTGGGTGAACAAATTCCAGCCGTCGTCCAGCTTGCTGTCGCTGTGCCAGTACATGATCACCTTGACCTTCTGGCCAGGCTTCACCGTACCGGTGGGCTCGATGCGATAGCCGAGCAGCGTCAGCTTGTCGTCGAAGTTGATGTTGAGCTTCACCGGCATGTTTTCCGGTGCCTTGTCCAAGACGAAGGACTTGAGGCGCTCTTTGTCTTCCTTGCTCGTATCGTTGGAGCCGCCTACGCAGGCGGTCATGGCAAACGCTGCGAGAAGCAGTGCGCTCGTGATGGTGCGTCGCATCGATTCCTCCTGAATGCTCGAGCCGCGGCGGTGCACCGCCGCGCTCCCACGCCTCGCTGAGCTACTTCTGCTCGGGCGCGTTCTGGGCCACCGGCTTCGCCGGTCGAACCCCGGTCTTCACGTGGGCGATGATCGCGCGGTTCTCGCGATCCGACGGTCCACTGATCACGCTCAGACGAGCGTTCCCCTTCCAGACGCCGACCACGACGGTGACCTCGGGATCACTGACGCCGCGCGGCATCTCGAACTCTTGCTCGTCCACGTACACCTTTCCAGGTTGCCACGCGCTGGGCGGGAGCGCTTGCGTGCCGCTGGCACCCCGTTCCCGCAGCGGACCGACATTGTCCACGTTCTCCAGCCGCTGCCCGCGGGCATTCACCACGTGGGTGAACAGGCTCCACCCCGGCGTCAGTGGCTCCACCGATCGCCAGTAGAGGACGAGCCGCATCTTCTCTCCCGGCCGCACGATGCCGGCCGGCGTCAGCTTTGCCCCCACGATGTGAACCTTGCCACCGAAGTCGATGAAGGTCCGATCCGTGAGATCGCTGGGGATGTCGTCGAGCACGTGGGTCGCGAGGGCGGCTGGCACCGGCTCCGGGGCTTTTTGAGGCTTGTCCGCGCACCCGACCGTGGCCAGGAGCCCCATCACGATGACCCACGCTCTCATCACTTCTTCCCCTTGCTCTTCTTGCGCGCCGCACGCTCGCGCTTGCGTTGGTTCTTGCGCGCGTTCTTCTCGGACTTGCTGAGCTGGCGCATGCGCGGCGTCTCCGCCTGCATGCCCGGCAACCCCATGCCCGGCATGCCCATTCCCGGAAATCCCATGCCGGGCATTCCCGGCATTCCCGGCATTCCCGGCATTCCCGGGAACTGCCCGCTCTTCATGGCTTTGCGCATGTTGCGCGCCTGCGCCATGCCCTTCAGCCCGGGGATGCGGCCGAGCAGTCCCATGTCCCCGCCCAGGCCGCCCATCATTTGCTTCATGAACAGGAACTTCTGCACCAGCTCGCTGACGCCCACCTCGGGCTGGCCGGAGCCCTTCGCGATGCGTTTCACGCGGCTGGGCTCGCGCACCAAGGCGTGGGGATCGCGACGCTCCTGAAGCGTCATGGATTGGATCATGGCCTCGATGCGGACGAGCTCCTTGTCGTCCAAGTTCACGCCCGGCGGCATCATCCCGCCCATGCCGGGGATCTTCTCGACCAGGTCCTTGAGCGAGCCCATTTGCTGGATGGTGCGCACCTGATTGAGGAAGTCGTCCAAGGTGAACTCCCCGCTCATCATGCGCAGGGCGTCTTCCTCGGCCTTCTTTTGGTCGATGACCTCTTCGAAGTCCTGAATCAGGCCGACCACGTCGCCCATGCCCAGCACGCGGCTGGCCATGCCTTCCGGACGGAACACGTCCAGCTTGTCCGTGGTCTCTCCCAAGCCCATGAAGGCGATGGGAGCGCCGGTGACCTCGCGCACGGAGAGCGCTGCGCCGCCGCGCGCATCGCCGTCCAGCTTGGTCAGCACCACGCCGGTGATCCCCAAGCGCTCGTTGAAGCTCTTGGCGGTCTGCACCGCGTCCTGGCCGATCATCGCGTCGACGACCAGGTAGATGTTTTCGGGCTCGATCGCCGACTTGATCTTGGAAAGCTCTTCCATCAGAGCTTCGTCGATCGCGAGGCGGCCGGCGGTGTCGTAGATGACGACGTCGCAACCGAGCTTCTTCGCCTCGGCATCCGCCTTGGCGCAGATGTCCACGGGGCTCGCGTCCGGGATGTTGAAGACCGGCACGCCGATCTGCTCGCCTAGCACCTTGAGCTGCTCCACGGCGGCGGGGCGCTGCATGTCGGCGGCCACGAGCAGCGGCTTCTTGCCCTGCTTGTCGAACCAACGCGCGAGCTTGGCCGACGTGGTGGTCTTACCGGAGCCTTGAAGGCCGACCATCATGACGCCGGTGCGCTGGCCCTTGTCCGCGAAGGCGACGGGCTCGCCGTCGGTGCGCATCATGTCGACCAGCTCGTCGTGACAGATCTTCACGAACTGATCGCCGGCGGCCACCTTGTGGGTCTCGCCGCCCGCCTTCACGCGGGTCTGTACGGTCTGGCCCAGAGCCTTCTGCTCCACGCGGGCCAGAAACCGCTTCACCACACCCAGCTCGACGTCCGCCTCCAATAGCGACAGCCGAACCTCGCGCAGTGCGGGCTTGATGTTGTTTTCGTTGAGCTCGGTGAGCCCCGCGAGACGGTTTTGCGCCTCGCGAAATCCTTTGGTCAGCGCCTCGAACACGACAGGCTGCGGGTATTACCACAACTGCCGGGGGTCATGGACAATCGGGCGGTTTGGCCCCACCGCGCTACATCTCGCCCCATGAGCCCCCGCCGGTGGATCCCCCTTCTGGCCCTGTTTGCCACCTTGACGGCGTGTCGTGACGAGCCCAACCGCCTCGACCCGGTGCCCGAGGCCCTGAAGGGGCGCCTCGCCGTGGCACGGGCCGCCGCCGCCGATCTCAAGAAGACCCTCGGGGGCCGTCTCACGGCCGCCATGAAGGACGGGCCGGACAGCGCCATCGACGTGTGCGCCAAGGAAGCGGAGAAGCTCAGCGCGGAGGTGGGGGCTCGCCACGGCGTGAAGATCGGACGTAGCAGCACCCGCTTGCGCAATCCGAGGAACGCCCCGAGCCCATGGGTCAAGGACTACCTCGATGGCGCGGCGGGCAAGATGGTCCGAGACCTGGCGCCGGCTGCCTACGACTTGAAGGATGACGTTGGCGTGGTCCTGCCCATCGCAACCGAAGGGCTGTGCGTGACCTGTCATGGCAAGATGGAAGAGCTCACGCCCGCGGTGCGGACGGCCCTCGAGCAGCGATACCCCACGGATCAGGCGACGGGGTTCGAGCTGGGCAGCCTGCGGGGCGTGGTGTGGGTTCGGCTCGCCAAGAAGTAGCACTCACAGGTCGTTGCAGATCGCCGGCAACGGCTTGTCGGGTCGCGCGTTGATGCACGCTCCAGGAACGCCCGGCGGCGCCGACAGCGGCTTCTTCACCAGGGTCGTGCCCTGTGCCATCGCCGTGCGCCATGCCGCGGCGGTTCTGAGCGGAGGGTCGCTCGGCAGGCCCAGGCGCTGCTGCACCACGTGCAGTTGCTCGTCCGTCAGCTTGGGCAAGTCGCCGCCGAAAGACCAACCGAGCACCCGCCGACACCTGCCGCAGCTCACCAACGAGAACCACAGCCGCTCGCCTTCCAGCGCGAGCACCAGGCTTCGTCCCGGCATTCCGCCGTCGCTCGCGCTTTCGTGAATCACCTCGGCGCTCGCGGGAGGAATGCCCTGAACCGTGTCGACCATCGCCCACACGCCGGTGACGCGCCCGCTGGCATCGCAAAACACGGTGCTTCCTCGGCGCCCTGCATCCGGAGCGGGGCACGCGCCAGCGAGCAGCGTGAAGGGTTCCGGCAGCTCCGAACGAGCGGCTCCGGAATCCGTTGGCGTGGACGCATCGGGAACGGCATCCGCAATCGTCGCCGAAGGCGGCGCATCGGGCACGGAAACGGCGGGCGCCGGTGGCGAGCTCTTGGGGCAGCCCGCTAGCGCGAGGGAGAGCGCCAACAGCAGGGCTTTCGCGCGAACGTCCATGGCTTCACCATAGCCGAGGTCTTGTCGGTCCGCCGCGGAACCGAGCGCGACGCCCACAATCACGGCTTGCGCGCGACGACGCGTTCGTAGAGCTCCCGGCGCGACAAACCGGTCTCGCGCGCCAGCTCCCGGGCTGCATCCTTCGCGGACGAACCGCTCGTCAATAGCTCGTCGATGCGCGCGTCGATGTCCGTCTCCGATACGCGCACCGGTGCGTCTCCGCCGACGCCCAGCACCAGCGTGATCTCACCGCGCCACGTCGGCTCCTTGGACAGCTCCGCCACGGTGCCGCGGCGCGCCTCTTCGTGGAGCTTGGTGAGCTCGCGGCACACGACCGCGCTGCGCTCTGGGCACAGCGCGGCGAGATCCTCGAGCGTCGCAGCGGTGCGGTTCGGCGCTTCGAACAGCAGCACGGGGTCCGGACAGTGCGCGATGCGCTCGAGCAGCTCTCTGCGCTTGCCGCCGCGTCGCGGCAGAAACCCCACGAACCAGAAGCTGCTCTCCACCAACCCCGAAAGAGCCGCGGCGGTGGTCACGGCGCTTGGGCCGGGGATGACACTGACGGCGATGCCGCGGGCCGTTGCTTCACGAACCAAGGCGGCGCCCGGATCGCTCACGCTCGGCATGCCGGCGTCCGTGACCAACGCGGCGCTCTCACCTTCGAGGAGCAGCTGGAGCGCGCCCTCGATGGCGCGCGTCGAAGCATGGGCGTCCAGTGCCACCAACGTCTTCTTGGTGATCCCCAGGTGGGAGAGCAACGCCCGGGTTCGACGCGTGTCTTCGGCGTACACGCGAGGGACGCTCTTCAGCGTCTCGATGGCGCGCAGCGTGACGTCCGACAGATTGCCGATCGGCGTGCCGACGATGAAGAGCGTGGCCAACGGCGATTCGGACTAGCCGCTGACGCCCACGGCATCACCCAGCGTCTCGCGCAGGTACTCCCGGAGCCGCCCGGCCAAGCGCGCTTCCAGCTGACGGACCCGCTCGCGCGACACGCCGAACTCGTTACCGAGCTCCTGCAGCGTCATTGGGTCGTCCTCCGCGGCAAGTCGCTTGTCGAAAATGGCGATGTCCTTGCCGCTGAGCGTCTTGCGGAACTCCTCCAGCCGCTGGCGCACGATGTCCTGGATCTCGTGGCTCTCGGCGAGCTGGTCCGGGCTGGCGGAGGATGCCGGCAGAAGCTCCACGCGGCTGGTTTGACGGCCGTCCGACTCGCCCACCGGCGCGTCCAGCGAAGCGTCCGCGCGGGAGAGGCGGCGATCCATCTCCCGCACTTCCTTCTCCTCCACGTTGAGCCGCTTGGCGATCTCCGCGTGCGAGGGCTCGATGCCCATGGCCGTGAGCTTCGCCTTCTCCTTGCTGAGATTGAAGAACAGCTTTCTCTGCGCCTGGGTGGTGCCGATCTTCACCATGCGCCAGTTGTTGAGGATGAAGCGCAGGATGTAGGCGCGGATCCACCACGCGGCGTAACTGGAGAGCTTGACGCCACGGTAGGGGTCGTAGCGCTTGACCGCTTGCATCAACCCGATGTTCCCCTCCTGCACCAGGTCCATCATGTTGCGGTAGGCGCGCCGGTACTCGTACGCGATCTTGACGACCAGACGCAGGTTCGCGGTCACCAACCTCGCCGCTGCATCCACGTCCTCGGTCTCGGCGTAGCGCACGGCCAGGGTGTGCTCTTCATCTGGTGTCAGCAGCGAGTGGCGCTGGACCTCGCGCATGTACGCGGCCATTGGATCGAGCCGCGCGAGCGACCCGGAGGTCTTGCCCTTCTGCGCCTTGGCCGGAACGCTGGTGTCGTCAATCACCTCTGCGGTGGTGTCGATGACGGCCTCGTCCGCCAAAGCGTCGTCCGACAGATCCTCCGATTCTTCCGATTCTTCGTCCGAGTCCTCGCCGTCGGCGTCCAAACGCGTCTCCGGGGGCTCCGAGTCACGGGTCACTCGCTTGGATTTCGAACGTGTTTTCGGCTTTTTCTTGGCGGCCACTCAGGATCTCCGCGCGCTCGAAGGCCCCTGAGGGTGTGTCTCAGCTGCCGCGGCGTCAAGCGCAGCGCGTGGGGAAGCGGGATTGTCGCGGCGTCAGAACGTGCCGGACACGCTCACGGAGCGCGGGCCGATGTCCACGCGCGGTACGGTGGACAGAGCGGACTTCTCCTTTTTCTTGTCGCTGAGGAGATACAGCGCCGTACCGGTGCCGAGGCCCACGATGCCGACGACCAAGCCGACGTTGGCGACCGTTTGGTACGTCTGCCCGGTGTTCTTGTCGCTCTCGAGGGACGAGGGACACACGCCGTTCTTGCACTCGTCCTCCAGCTTGCTGTGCTTGGAGTTGTTCAGGAGCCCGAACACACCGAAGGTGACGATGCCTGCGGCACCCACGCCGCCGGCCACGTAGGACCACGTGCGCATGTCCCACTTGCTGGAGTCCGTGGACACCTTCGTGCCCTCGTCCTTGGGCGGGGGAGGCGGCGCGGCCACCTCCGGGGCCAAATCGATCGTCGGGGCGCTTCCCGCTTCCGCGTTGATCTCCTTGACCGTCTCCTTGCCAGACGCTTGCACCAGCTCCACGCGCACCATGCCCGGCATTACGGGCAACGGTTTGCTCCAGTCGCTTTGGGGGATCTCCTTGCCTCGGACCTTGACCACGTCTCCAGGAGCGGTCCCGCTGACGTTGAGCGTGAGCAGCGCCAGCTTGGCAGCGAGGTCGTCGCGCTCCTTCTGCGCTGCCGTCGCCGCTTGCTCGTACTTCGCGTCGACCTTGGCGGCGGCTTCGGCCTCCGGGATGGTGTTGTCGAACTCGACGTAGGCTTCTTCGAGGCGGTTCAACGCCACCAGCTCGCGCGCGACCATGAGGTGGGAGTTGGGGCTGGCAACGGCGCCGTAGGATTCGCGAAAGGACGCGAGGGCTGCCTCGTGGTCACCCTTCTCCGCGGCCTTGGCGCCGGCGATGAATGCCTTCTGCGCCGTGCTCTTCTGTTCTGCCGTGGCGCTTTCCAGGTTCGCGCCCTGGGCGAAGGCGCTGCCCGTGAACGAGACGGCGCCCAGGCACAGCGAGGCGCCGAGGATCAAGGCGGAGAGCTTGTGAGATCGGTTGGATTCGCGCATGGCTGGGTTCCTGCTCAGATGCCTTTCGGGACGAACGGCTTGGGCTTGGGCTTGGGACGAGGCCGGGGCTTGGGATTATAGACCGGCTTCGGTTTCGGAGTCTCTGCCACCGGCTTCTCTTCTTCCGGCTCGGTCTTTTCTTCTTCCACTGCGCCAGCGTCTTCTTCCGGCTCGGTCTTCTCTTCTTCTACCGTTGCCGAAGGCGTGGGCGCAGGAGATGGGGCGGGTGCCGCGCTCGGTTCGGGCTTGGTGGTGGCCGCCGCGCTCGTCGCCGGCTTCTCTTCGCCCTTCGGCTTTTCGTCTCCGCCCTTCAACGCGGACGCCACCACGGCGATGAGCAACAGAGCGGCTGCGCCTCCCACGATGCCGAACACGTACCTGCGGGCCTTCTGCGTCCGCTCGTCGACGATGGAAGGAGGCATGGGCTCCTCGTCCTCGTCGTCGTCCTCGCGTGCTTCGGCCTTGTCTTCCGCGTCCTTGTCCTTGCGGGGGGGAGCGTCGTCGAGGGATGCACCCGGCGGCGCGATCCAGGCGACGGCGGAGCTCTTTTCGTCCTTCTCTTCGGACTCCTTCGCCTCGTCCTTTTGCGCCGGCTTCTTTTCAGGCTCCTTGGCGCTCTCGCTTGCGGTTGCCTTTTCCGTTTCCTTCTTGGCTTCAGGCTCCGGCGCAGGGGACGCCTTGAGGACGTCCATGAGCTTCGGGGGCTCGTCCGCGACTTCCGGCTCGTCGCTCTCGATCGCAATCTGAAGCGAGATCGGCGCGGGCTCGTCTTCGCTGGCGGCCGGCTCTTCCACTGCCTCCGCCGTGGGCGTCGGAGAGCCCAACATCTGGGTCTTCAAGTGCTCGCGGGTCTCGTCCTTGGCTTCCGGCGGCTTGGGAGACGCCTCGGGTGGCTTGGGAGACGCCTCAGGTGGCTTGGGAGACGCCTCGGGTGGCTTGGGAGACGCCTCGGGTGGCTTGGGAGACGCCTCGGGTGGCTTGGGAGACGCCTCGGGTGGCTTGGGCGGCGGTTCGACGGCCTTCGGCGGCTCCAAAACCTCCGGGACACTGGGCGAGCGTACCGACACCAGGTCCTCCGGCATCAGGCTCTTCACCTCGATATCCTCTTCTCCACCGGGGGGCGGATCCGAGGGGGCTACGATCTCGAGCAGCTCGGAATCGAGGGACTCCATCTTCTGCCGTGGAGGCGGTGGTGGCGGAACCGGTGCTCCACCGCCCACGGGAGCGATGCCGAGGAGCGTGGCCTTGCGGCCGCCTTGGGGAGGCGGCGGGGCCGCTGCCGGAGCCGGCGGCTTGGGCCGCGCTGGCGGAGCGCGATCTGCGATCGACTTGCGTTCCGGACGCGACGCGCTCTTGGCCGCGCCGGTCGCGCGATCGATGACCTTCTGGCGGGTGGACAGCGTGTTCCCGGCCAGGTCCTCGACCAGCTTCGCGACGTCTTCTACCGTGGCGACGTCCGCGGCGCCCCGCAGCGCTTCGACCATCTCTTCCACGGACTGGTAGCGCTCGTCTCGGGAGGGGCTTATCGCTTTTTCGACGACATCGGCCACGCTCGACGGGATGTCGTCGCCGCCGACGGGCTTGGTCGCGTCCACGCGTTGTGTCGTGCCGGCTTTCACCTTGTCGGACACCGCCGAGTGGGTCGAGCCCACGTACAGGCGCTTGCCCGCGAGCATCTCCCAGAGCATCACCCCCACGGCGTAGAGGTTGGCGCGCAGGTCCAGCGTTTCGCCGTCGAGCTGCTCGGGAGACGCGTAGGCGGCCATCTCGGGGTGGCGCGAAAGCGGTCCCACCTTGGTGGCGGGTCCGGCGACGCCAAAGTCCAGCAGGCGCACGGAACCGTTGCGACACACGAGGACGCTGTCCGGCACCAGACCGCCGAGACCGTAGCTGGAGCCGCCGCCCGTGTGCGGCATCGCCTGGGTGTCCGCCTGATGCACGGCATCCAGCACTTCCAGAGCGATCTTCAACGCCACCGGCACCGGGATCGCCTTGCGCTTGAAGCTCGAGAGCCGGAGCAGCGACCGCAGCACCTCGCCCTCGGCGTAGGGCATCACGATGCCCAGCTCGCCGTCGGTCATCACCACGTCCGCAGCTCTCGCCAGCGTCGGGTGCTGTACCTCCAGCGACCACCACGCTCCTTCGGACAGATGGTCGATTTCGTCGGGTGTGACCGGTGCAGACGTCGGCACCCGGCGAATCATGACCACGCTCGAATCCTCGGATTCAGGACTGTGCGCAGCCCAAAGTGCGCCGAGCTGACCCTTGGCCACCTCGGCGATGAGCTCGTAGCGGCCTAGTGTGCGTGAACCGCCGGAACCGGACCCCAAAGCCATTGGCTCCACGATACTCCGAATCCCGGATTTTGGCTCACTTTGCGCCGGCGGCTCCCGCGCTTTGTCGGAAATTCCCGGCTACGTCGGCTTTCACCCGTCTTGTCGATCCTCGCGGCAGAGCACGAACCAGGCGTTCATCGGTTTGCCGTGCTTGTAGGCCCGCCCGATGCTCATGTGCTCGCTGACCTTGCGCATGTAGTCCTTCATGTGGGCATACACGAAGCGACCGAGCTTGGCCTCGTTGGGAATGATCTCGGGCCAGCTGTCGGGCTTCTTCGGCGGGGTGCGGGTGTAGTCGATGACGTACCCCGTGGGCGGGTCCTTCTCGTCGTCCGTGCCGTGAGCCACGTAGTAGCCGGGCCCGGTGGCCCAATCGAGGGACTGGTGGTTGTAGCCGTAGAGGTCCCCGGACTCGTCGTCCGACAGACAGAACCGCTTCTGGAAGAAGTTGTGCGCGGGCAGCGAGTTCTTGCCGTGATGGATGACCTCCAGCAGCGGCTCCGTGCCCGAGGGAACGAAGTGACCGGCGTCGACGGCGTCTTCGGCGAACATCTCCCACAGCAAGCGTTGCTCTTCCGGCTTGATGCTCATCACCGTCCACAGCCGGCTCTGTGGATCCATGCGGTCCAGCGTTTCGCTGATGCGCGCTCTGGCGTGGTCGTCGTGATGGCCCAGGAGCAGGGTTCGGAACTTCACGGGGCGCGACTATAACGCGCTGCGGAAAAAGCGCATCCCGCATCCGTCAGGGGTGTCGGGGCGCGACGGGAATCGCGCCGGACCGACAAGAAATCACTGAAGCTTCACGGGGCGGCCAGCGGTGGGCGTCTCCGTGAGGAGCACGATGCTGGTCAGCGGCTTGCCTTCGAGCTTCTGCGTGGACGCCGCGAGATCGTAGGCCAGACCCCACTCGATGCCATCCGCGGCGGAAACGAAGAAGATGCTCGATTGCTTGCACGCCTTCGCGTAGCGCTCGATGGTCTCGCCCGTCATGGTCAGATCGGGACCGGCGAAGCCCTTGGCGCGCTTGCTGGCGGTGCCCCCGGACAGCTTCCAGATGGCGGTGCCGCGATCGTCGAGCACCATGCCGACGACGGAGCAGGGCGCAGCTTCCGGAACCGAGCGTTGAGGCGTAAAGGGCAACTCCTTCGGATACTCCTCGCGGGTGTCGGTCTTGATGAGGATCTTGGTGGCACCGATGTCCGCGAGCTCCTGCACCATGGTCACGACCCAGGACATCTTCGCCTTGCGCACGATGGAGAGCGTGGCCTCCTTGCCGTCGTAGGCGGCCTTGTTGTCCTGGAGCTCTTTCTCGAGCTTGCTCTTGCCCTCCGGCTTGTCGAGCAAGATGCGCGTGAAGCCGACCTTGGGACCCATGTCGTCGATGGCCAGCTCCGGGGGACCCTTGGGCTTCGGAACCTCGGTGATGGGCGGCGGCTCCTTCGTTTCCTTGGGTGGTGGATCGAAGGGATTCTTTTGCGGCTTGTCGTCGCAGCCGAAGGCTACGAGAGCCACACCGACGAGGACCGGGATGGAAAGGCGCATCGCGAGGATTTCAAGCGGCGCGCGCCCGAGGGGTCAAGTGTTAGCGCAGGTCGTTGCAGAGGGGCTCGGTGGGGCCGAGCGGTAGGTCGTTCACACAAATACCGGAGCTTGCGCCCTGGGCGATGGAGCACAGACCGCTCTGACAGCCGCTACTATCGGTACAGGATTCCGAGTTTCCGGCCTTTGTCTGGCAGGTTTCGGTGCCGCTGAGGCCGAGGCACTGCAGATCTTGCGCGCAGGGCTTGTCGGCACCGCAGGAGGCGCCCACGGCGGCCCGCGTCAGACAGTTGTTGCCGTCGCAATAGTGCGTGTCGGGACACACCACATTGGCGTCGGAGCAGGGGTCGCCGCCGCTGGCCATGACTGGGATTTGGCAGCTGCCCTGGGTTTCTCCGGGGCGGATGATGCAGTCGTAGCCCGAGAGGGTGTCGCAATCCGAGCGCTGGGAGCAGGTTTCGCCTTCGCCAGAAGGTCCGTTGCTGAGCACGTTGCAGGGCGCCGCGAAGTTGCGGACCACCAAGACCTCTGCCGCCGTGAGCTTGGCGTCCGAGTAAGCCTTCTTGACGGCTTCCACGCAGGCCTTGGCGTTGTCCCCGTCCGACGTGTAGTTGGCCGGCAGCGCCGAGAGGCAAAAGGCCGACTGCGCGTCCACACAAGCGGCGGTGTCCGTTCCGCCCCCGGAGCACTGGCCAACAACGGTCTTGTTGCAGGCGGCTTTGGCCCACAGCGTGCAGAACTCGGCTTCCGTCGCGTAGGGGTCCTTTGCTGCGGTGCCGGACTTCTTGCTGGAGCAGGCGGTGGCGGCGGCAAAAAGCAGGAGGAAGGGCAGGGTTCGATGGATCAAGGCCATGGCTTCGACGTTGGACGATAGCTCAGGCCACCCTATTCGGCGACAAACCTACCGTGATGGTACGCTCGTGAAAGCACCGTGAGCTCACCGAGCGTTCTCCCCACGCGTGGGCGGATTCCGTCCCCGCTGCACGCTTTCCTGGCGTGGCTCACGGCGGCCTTCGCGTTGGTGGTTGCCAGCTTGTCGATGGCAGCGGCGGCAGCGGCCTCGGTGGCGGCTCGAGGTGGCGATCCCGTGAAGGTGCTGGGCGACCCGCAGCGCTCGCCGCTGGTCGCCGAGCCGCTGTGGATTGCTCTCGGCACCCTCGCCAACGAGCTGGCGACCCTGACGGCGGTCGGGATCTGGTGGCTGTGGCTCCGGCCCCCGCGCCGCGCGGTGCTGCCGCTTTCTACGCCGAGCGCGGGTGGGCTCTTGGGCGCGCTCCTGGTGGTGTTCGGCCTCGCGCCCTTGGCGGAGGTCGCGGGTGAGCTCGTGCATCGCGTGGTGCAGAACGACATCACGGCTTCCAAGGTCGTCATCGCCGCGGCGCGGGGGTCCACGCCCGGACAGTTCGCATTGATCTTGGTGTGCCTCGCGCTGTTGCCGGCGATCGCGGAGGAGATCCTGTTTCGTGGCTTTTTGACCTCCGCCTTCGAAAAGCGCTTCTGGGTCGCAGTGCTCGTTCCCAGCGTGCTGTTCGGCATCTTCCATTTGGAGCCGACGCAGGCTGCGGGGACCGTGCTGCTGGGTGTGGGGTTTGCGCTGGCTCGTCTGTGCACGGGCTCCCTGATCACCAGCATGCTGGCCCACGGCATCTACAACGGAGCCGTGCTGGTGGCGCTGCGCTACGCGGACGTGGTCGTGGATCGTCAGATCGAGCCTTTGCCCGTGTTGTTCGGCCTCGTGCTGTTCGGTCTGGGATTGACCGTTCTCCTGCGCCAGCGTCGCGCGTCAGCTGCCGAGCCAGGGTAAGAAGCTGGCTCCCGTCGCGCGCTTCACGAACCAGATGGCGGCGACGATGGCCACGGCCGCTGATATTGGTACCAATACCGCGCGCTCGTACCATTTGCGGCGCGCGGCCAGGGCGAGCAGCGGGAACACGACGGTGACGATACAGAGCTGGGCGAGCTCGATGCCGACGTTGAAGGAGAGCAGCGCCCACACGGCGCCTCGCCGTGGGAGCTCCGTTTCGGCGAGCACGGTCGCGAAGCCGAAGCCGTGGACAAGACCGAACAGTGCGGCCGTGAGGGTGCGGAAGCGGGCGTCGCGCCGGACGAGGTTCTCGATGCCCACCACGACGATGGACAGGGCGATGATGCTCTCGGTGATGCGCGGGTCCATGCGCACCCAGCCGAGGCCGGCGGCGATGAGCGTGACGGAATGCCCCAGGGTGAAGCCGGTGACGATGCCGGCCATGCTGCGATAGCCGCGGGCGACGGAGCGCTGCCGGCACACCAGCGCCGCGGCCACCAGCAGGGCGATCACGAACAGCACGTGGTCGACTCCGGAGAATACGTGGAGCATGCCGAGCTTCACGAAGGAGCCGAGCACGGAGGTCATGCGTGGGGGCGTGCCGATGGCGCGCTCCTCGGCACCGATGCGAAAGACCCAGGCGGCGCCGTCGATGGCGCACACGCTCTCGCTCGCCGGATCCACGTCGAGGCGCCAGCTGTTGCGCAGCGTGACCGGCCCCGCTGGGCACGCGAAGTGAAGCTCGGCGGCGACCGCGGGCTCGCCCTCGCGGCTGACGATCTGGTAACTGCCGGGCTCGACCTGGCACGCACCGCCGGGGGTGCGAGCCTGCACGCGATCCTCCAGCTGCTGGAACAGCCGCGGCCGCGCCATTCGGAGCTCCTCTGCGCTGGGCGTGCGCGACGAAAGGCCCAGGCTCGGCACCAGGTGCGCCGCCGTGGTCTCCACCGTGACGTCCACGCCGCCGGGGACCGTGCGCACGGTGCAATAGCTCCTGCCGAGCTGGTGCCCCAAGGCTGTGCTCGACCAAAGGATGACGAGCAACGCAACGAGCGTGCGGAGCATCTAGTCGGCTTTGCGTCTGGCGTGCCGCGTGCGGAGTGCCACTTCGAAGCGCGCGCCGCGGCCGTCTTCTGGCCTTGCGAGGGTCAGGTTGCCGTCGCTTCGGTCCAGCAGGCGCCGCGATACCGCGAGCCCTACTCCGCTGCCACGGCTCGCCTTGGTGCTGAATAGCGGCTCGAATACGCGCTCAGTGAGGTCTCGAGGCACACCCGGGCCGTCGTCTTCCACGCTCAGGGCGATGGGGCTGTCGGCGCCGTGCACCTGGAGCCGCACGTGCCCTCGGGCGTCCGTGGCGTCGACTGCATTGGTGAGCAGATTCAGGATGACCTGCTCCAGATCGCGGCGGTCAGCCAGGGCTTCCACGGGTTCTGCGCGCAACTCGATCTTGCACTGGTGCCTCCTTCGCACGAGCCCAACGAGCTGGACGCAGTCGCGAGCGAGCTCGTCCAAGGCGAACCAGGTTTCATCTCGAGGACTGTCCGTCCGGGTGGCTCGCTGCATCAAGTCACGGCTGAGCGTGTCGAGACGCTGTATCGCGTGCGAGAGGTCCTCGAGGGACTCGCGTTGCTCATTGGAGGTCGTCGTGGTTAGCAGCAGATCGACGTTCAAACGCATCGCGCCCACCATGTTCTTCATTTCGTGAGCCAGCGCCGACGCGATCTCGGCCACGTTGGTCGCATAGTGCGCTCGCGCCGTCTCCCCCTCGACCGCCGCGAGCTCTCGCTCGATGCTCACCAGGCGCCGCAGGTGATGGCGCATGGCGACGAACAGCAGCAGCGCCGTGACCAGGACGAAGCCGAGGCCCTTTGTGATCTCGGTCGCCGTCTGAGTCTCGGGATTGGGCGCGACATCGCCGGCCCAGGCACTGCTGAGCACGATGTACGCGCCGCTCGCCACGGCATATCCGATCGCCACCACGGCGGCCCGCGCCGCAACTCCCAGGGTCTTTTTCGTCCCCACGGTCGGGAAACTACATCAGTCTATGGGGGTGCTGCGTCGAGATTTCCTGCTGGGGGTTGCGCTGTCCACCGCTGCCGCGCCGGCGCGGGGAGACGACGAACCGCTCGTCGAGCACGACCTCGTGCTCGACGGGAAGTACGCGCGCCGGGCGCGCGTGTACCTGCCGCGGCGGCCGGCGAAGACCGGCACTTGGCCGCTGCTCGTGCTGCTTCACGGCCTGGGCGAGACCGGCAATGAGCAGCTCGGGATCCGCGCCTGGGGAGAGCTCTACGGCTTGAAGTCCGCGTATGGGCGCCTCGTACATCCACCCATCTCCAAGACCCTGCCCAAGCGCTCCTACCTCACCGACGAGCATCTCGCGCGGCTGAACGCATCCCTGTCCAAGCGGCCGTTCCAGGACGTGGCCGTCGCCTGCCCGGTGACGCCGAACCCCTACAAGCTGCAGCCGGCGGCGCGGACCTTGGATGAGTACGCGGAATGGCTCGAGCACGCGCTCTTGCCTGCGGTTCGCAAGCTCGGGCCCATCACCGCGGAACCGCGCAGGACCGGCCTCGACGGCTGTTCCCTCGGCGGCTACGTGGGCGTCGAGGTGTTTCTGCGCAAGCCGCAGCTGTTCGGCTCCTTCGGTGGCGTGCAGTCGGCGTTCGGCGTGCCGATGGCACTGCAGTACGCCGAGCGCATGGCGCAGGCCATCCGTCGCGTGGGCCCGCGGGCGGTTCGCGTGGGAAGTTCCACGGAGGATCCGTACCGCCGCGCGAACGAAGCGCTGTCCCAGCGCCTGACGGAGCTCCAGGTGCCGCACGTGCTCAGCGTGCTACCCGGCCCCCATAATCAGCCGTGGCTGCGCGAGGTCGGCACGCTCGACATGCTCCTGTGGCACGCGCGGCAGCTCCGTTAGGTTTCCACCCGCCCGCCGAAGCGGACGTAGAGCGCGGGGAGCGCCAGCAGCGTCACCAGGGACGCCGTCACCAGGCCGCCGATCACGACCGTTGCCAGGGGGCGCTGGACCTCTGCGCCAGTGCCCGTGGCCAGCGCCATGGGGACGAAGCCGAGGGCGGCGACGAGGGCCGTTGCCATGACCGGACGGACGCGGTCCTTGGCGGCGTTCAGCACCGCCGCTCGCGTCTCTTCTCCTTGTTGTTGGCGATTTTGGACCGACGCCAAGAGCACCACGCCGTTCAGGGTGGCCACGCCGAACAGCGCCAAGAATCCGACCGCGGCGCTGATGGAGAGATCGAGCCCACGGAGCGACAGCGCGAAGAAGCCGCCGGTGGCCGCCGCCGGGACGTTCACGAAGATGAGCAGCGCCGGGCGAATCGAGCCGAACGCCAAGTACAGCAGCACCAGGATCACCGCCAAGGTGAGCGGCACCACGATGGCCAGCCGGGCGCCAGCGCGCGCCAGGTTCTCGTACTCGCCGCCGTACTCGACGTAGTAGCCCGGTGGCATCTTTACCTGGGCGATGCGGGCTTGGAGCTCGTGGACGAAGCTCGCCAGGTCGCGGCCGCGAACGTTGGCTTCCAGCAGCACGCGCCGGCGTCCTTGCTCTCGGCTCACCTGCGCTGGTCCGTCGCTCGTGGACACCCGCACCACGTCGCCCAGCCGCACCCATCGCCCGTCCGACAGCGGGATGCGCGCAGCCTGAATCGGGCCGTCGTCCGCGACCGGGGGCTGGGACATTCGCAGCATCACGTCGAAGCGCCGCTGTCCGTCGATGAGCCGCCCCACGGGGCGCCCCACTCGGAGCGCCTGCACCCACTCGAGAAGCTCCGGAGAGCGGACGCCGAGCCGTCCCAGGGCCTGTGTGTCCGGCTGCAGGGTGAGCATGGAGAGGCCACTCATCGGTTCGATGCGCACGTCCGCGGCGCCGGGGGTGGAGGAGATCACCCGCGACACCTGCTGCGCCAGGCGTTTCAGCGTGGGCAGGTCGTCGCCGAAGATCTTCACACCGACGTCCGCCTTCACGCCGCCGATCAGCTCCTGCACGCGCATCTCGATGGGCTGTGTGAACCCGAAGGCGGACCCGGGCAGGGCCTTCGAGAGCTCCGGTTCGAACGCCGCGGCGAAGCCGGAAGCGTCCTTCGCGGTGGTCCACTCCGAGCGAGGCTTCAGGATCACGAACACGTCGCTCTGCTCCGGCCCCATCACGTCCGTCGCCACGTCCGGGCTGCCCGTGCGGGACACGACGCGTACCACCTCGGGGAACTTCTCGAGAGCCTTCTCGACCGCCGTCGTCCCCCGAGCCGCCTCGTTGATGGATACGCTGGGGGGCCGCGTCACCTGAATTGCGACGTCGCCTTCTTCCAGTCGTGGCACGAACTCCGCGCCGCTGGTGACGGCGACCAACGCGCCCGCCGTCACCAGGGCGGTGACGCCGCCGGCCGCTAGCTTCCAGCGATTCACCAGCGCGTGGAGCACGGGGGCGTAGGCTCGTTGCATCCAACGCACCAAGCGAGGCTCTTCGTGGCTCGCCTTGGTCAGCACCAGGCCTCCCACCGCCGGCACCCAGGTGAAGGTGAGCACCAGGGCCGTGCCCAAGGCAAACAGCACCGTGAGGGCCATGGGGCGGAACATCTTGCCCTCCATGCCCTCGAGCAACAGCACGGGGACGTACACGATGGCGATGATCAACACGGCCATCGTGACGGCGCGTCCCATCTCTCCGGCCACGCGTCCCATGGCCTGTTTGCCCGTGAGCTCCCGGGCGGCCATGGCCGCCAGTGCTCCTTCCACCACCACTACGGAGCCATCCACCACCAAGCCGAAGTCGATGGCGCCCAGACTGAGCAAGTTCCCGCTCACGCCGAACCAGTTCATCAGCGTGAACGCGCCCAGCATGCTGAGCGGGATCACCGACGCCACGAGCAGCCCCGCCCGTAGATTGCCGAGCATGAGCAAGAGCACGATGGCCACGATCACGCCGCCTTCGAGCAGGTTCTTGCGTACGGTGTGGAGCACCTCGTCGACGAACGACGCGCGATCGTAGAACGGCTCGATCACGACGCCTTCGGGCAAGCTCTTCTCGATCTCCGCCAGGCGCTCCTTCACTCGGCTGACCACGTCGTGGGCGTTCCCGCCGGCGATCATCTGCACCATGGTGTAGACCGTCTCGCCCTGGCCGTCCGCGGTGGCAGCGGCGAAGCGCGGCGCGGAACCGTCCACCACGTCCGCCACGTCCTTCACCAGCACCACTCGCGTCACCCCTTGGCCGCTGCGCGTGGTCACGACCTGTTGCCCGACGTCTTCGGGTTCGTGGTACGCGGCCTGCGCGCGCACGAAGGTGCCCTCTTCGCTCCGCTCGATGAACCCCGCGCTCACGTTCTCGCCGGCACCCAGCACGGCCTCTTCCACCATCACCGGCGTGACGCCTGCGCTCAGGAGCTCCTTCTCCCGCAGGCGCACTTCCACCTGCCGCGTGTCGCCGCCCCAGGAGTTCACCTCCACCACGCCGGGGACCGAGCGCAGGCGATAGGCCACGTCCCAGTCGAGCAGTGTGCGCGCTTCGCGGAGCGTGTGCCCCGGCCAACGCAGCGTGAAGTGATACACCTCGCCCAAGCTGGTGGTCAGGGGGCCGAGCTGAGGCCGCCCGGCGCTCGGCGGGATGGCTTCCCGCGCCGTCGGCAACCGCTGGGCGACGAGCTGGCGCGCGTGCGCCAGGTCCATGCTGTCTTCGAACACCAGTGTCACGGCGCTCACGCCGGAGCGGGACACCGAGCGAATCCGCGACACGTGAGGAATGCCGGTCATCGCCAGCTCCACCGGCTGCGTCACCAAGCGCTCCACCTCCACCGGTGAGAGCCCGGGCGCGCTGGTGAGCACCTGGACCTGCACGTTGGTCAGATCCGGCACGGCGTCTATGGGCAGGTCGCGGTAGCTGCGCACGCCCACGATCACGAGGGCCAGCGTGCCCAGCACCGTGAGCAGCGGGTACTTGATGACGAGGCGAGCGAGATTGCCGATCATCACTCGAGCTCCGCGCGCAGGAGCTCTCCCTTGAGCAGCAGCGCGCCTCGGATCACCACGGTGGCGTCCGGCTTCACTCCGTCGTCCAGGTACACCCGAGGCCCCGCGTAGCGAGCGACCCGCACGGCGTGCGCTCGGAACCCATCGCCCTCCTTCACGAATACCGTCGGGACGTCGTCGACGCTCACCACGGCGTCTCGTGGCACGCTGACCAGCTTCTTGTCGTCGGCGCCGTCTCGCTCGATGGCCACGTCCACGAACGCGCCCTCGATCAGCTCCGGGCACTCACCCGGCTTGATCCGAAACGGGACCGTGCGCGTGGACGGATTCACGCTCGGCGCGTGGGCGCCCACCACGCCGCTGCAGGCGCCGCCGCCGGTCGCCGGGGTCAGCGTCGCGCTCACGCCTTCGCGCACCGCGCTGGCGTCCGCCTCGGCGACGTCTGCGCGGACCTCGAGGCGAGTGGTGTCCACCACGCGAAACATCGCGGCCGTCGCTTCCACGGGGGCCCCCACGGCGCCGTCCACCATCACGACGCTGCCGGCGATCGGCGCCTTCAGCACCAGCCGCGCCCCGTGCGCCGCCCCGTAGCTCGAAAGCAGCGTGCGCGCGGCGCTCTCGTCCGCCTTGGCCGTGCTCACGGCGCTCTGGGCATCGGACAGCGCGCGCTCGCTCGTGGCCTTCTCCGCGATCAGCGCCTTTTCCTGCGCGAGCACGCGCTCGGCGTGGACGCGTCGCGCCCGTGCTCGTGCCAGATCCGATGCCACGCGGGCGACCTCGCCGGCCTCCAGTACCGCGAGAGTGTCGCCCTTCTTCACGACGTCACCGCGGCGGACCGACAAACTCTTGATGCGAGCGGTGATCGGCGAAGTCACCTCCGCCATGGCGTCCGGCGGCGCTTCCACCTGTCCCGTTGCCATCAGTACGTCTCGCACGGGGCGAAGCGCCGCCTTGTCCGTTGCGATGCGACCGGACGTGATGAGCGACGAGTCCACGCGGACCACGCGGGTTGCCTCCGCAGCGGGAGCATTGGCTTCTGGGGCCGGCTCGCCGCGGGAGCACGCGGTCAGGGCCAGCACGATGATCATCCATCTCATTGCTTCGCTCCTTGGAGCTGCCAGGGATCGCGGCCCACGATGCGGGCCAGGTGAATGTCGGCACGCCGCACGTCCGCGGCGGCCTCCGCCCAACGTTCTTCGGACAGCAAGAGCTCGCGGCGCGCGGCCAGCACCGCGCTGAGATCCACGCTGCCGGCTTGGTATTGGCTCTTGGTCTGGCGCAGTGCTTCTCGTGCGGGCGCGATGGCGCCGTCGCGCAGCGCATTGCGGAGCTCTCGCGAATGCTCGCGCTCTTCCAGCGCCAGACGCACGTCGCGCTCCAGCAGCGCGCGCGCCGCTTTGACCTCCGCGTGGGCCATCATTGCTTCGGAGCGGGCGCGCGCCGTCTCCACGGCGGCGGGGTTCACCACCGGCAGGGGGAACGACACGCGTCCGAGCAAGAGCCAGTCTCCCGTGGCCTCCCGCGTGACCTGCGGCCCGATGGCGATGAACGGCTTGCCGCCGGCCTCGGTGAGATCCGCAGCGCGGGCCGAGCGCACGGCCCGAGCCTCCGCTGCGGCCACGTCGGGCTGACCGCGGCGCACCCAGCTGAGGACCCGCGTGCGATCGAGGGCGCCATCCCGTGCGTCCAGGGGGCCGACGGGCTCCGCGGAAACGCCGATCAACGTGCGCAGATCCGCGTCTGCCACGAAGCCCCGTCCGCGGGCGTCGAGCATGTCGGCCTTGGCGCGCCCCACGAGCGCCTGCGCCATGCTCTGCTCCGAAGGCGGGACGCTGCCGGCGCGCACGCGCGCCGCGGCGATGCGCGCGATTTCCTGAGCGTCGGTCAGCGACTCCTTACGGATACGCACTAGCTCTCGGGCCAGCCGCGCGTCGACCCAGGCCAGCGCTGCCTGTGTCTTCGCGTCCCGCTGCCCCACGGCGAGCTGAGCCCGCGCTTCCATTTCCAGAGCCTGCGCGTAGCTCTTGCGGGCACCGCCGTAGCCCCCGAGGGACAGGTCTTGCCAGAGCCCCACGCTGGCATCGACGCCGACCTCCTTGGGTTGGCCATGCCAGCGCGGTCCTACGTCCACTTCCAGGCGGGGCGGGGTGGCGAGGGCGGTGTCCGCCGCCGACCGGACTCCCCGAGCCCCAGCCACCGCGGCGCGCTTCGGCCCCAGGGTCGGAGCATGCCGTTCCGCACGGCGCATGGCGTCCGCCAAGGTCACGCGCACGGGCTCCGCCCCGGCGGTGGACGCGACCATCACCACCGCCAGCGCCAAGAGAAGACGGGCCATGCCCGTGTTGCCAGCAATCCACATGCCCCGCGGTGTTTGAGTGACGCAGCGTGATTTTGCCATCCAACAGATGACGCATCCGCGAAATTTCGCGGGAAATTCCCGCATGGAACGCAACCCTTTCGCGCGCCCGGCGCATGTGAGAAGCAGAGGCGCGGAATGCTGGCTGAACGCTTTGTCCAGGTCACGGAAGGAGGCGGCTCCCGCCTCGCCATCGAAGACGACGTCGAGGCCGTCTCCTTCGCGGAGCTCGGCCGGCGAGCCGAGCGCGTGGCCGGGGCCCTGGCGGCCCAAGGCCTGGCCGGTGCTCGGGTAGCGATGTTGGTGACCCAGGGGTCCCGCTGGCTGGAGGCCTTCTTCGGCATCGTCCTGGCGGGCGGCAGCGCCGTGCCCCTCTCCCCCCTCCATCCGGAGACGGAGCAGCGTTGGTTCGTGGAGGCTTCCAAGAGCCGCGCGATCATCGTCAGTCACGAGCTCGCCCCCCGCGTGGAGCCGTACTGCCAGGGACTCCCGGTGCTCGACGTGGAGCAGCTCCGGACACACGCCAGCGGGCCGCGCCGGGAGCATGGGGACGACGACGTCGCCGTCATCCTCTACACCAGCGGCACGACCGGCAAGCCCAAGGGCGCCCTCATCACCCACGCAAACCTCGCCCAGCTGGCGGATCTCGTCGGCAGCGCCTGGCGCTGGAGCGAAGACGACGTGCTCTTGCACTGCTTGCCGCTGCATCATCTCCACGGCCTCGGCATCGCGCTGTTCGTGTCGCTGCTGGCCGGCGGTACCACGCGCATGATCGAAAAGTTCGACGCGCCGCGGCTGTGGGACGAGATGCCTCGCGCCACCGTGCTGATGGGCGTGCCCACCATGCACAAGAAGCTGCTCGACGCTCTGGATTCCGCTCCGGAAGAGCAGGCCACGCGCTGGCGCACCGGTGCCGGCCACCTGCGCCTCGTCACCAGTGGGTCCGCCGCGTTGCCCGTCACCGTGGGGGAGCGCTGGCGGGAGCTCACCGGTCACTACCCGCTGGAGCGCTTCGGCATGACCGAGATCGGCGTCGGCTGCTCCAATCCCATCGACGGTCCGCGCGTGCCGGGAAGCTGCGGCCCGCCGTTGCCGGGCATGGACATTCGCATCGTGGGGGAAGACGGCAAGGACGTGGCGCCCGGTGAGCCCGGAGAGATCTGGATCCGCGGGCCTTCGGTGTTCGCCGGCTACGACGAAAACCCCGAGGCCACGCGCGCCGCCTTCGTGGACGGCTGGTTTCTGAGCGGCGATACCGCCACCTTCGTCGAAGGCGGCTACGTCAAGATCCTCGGACGCACGTCCGTCGACATCCTGAAGAGCGGTGGCTACAAGCTGTCCGCCCTCGAGATCGAGGAAGTGCTGCGCCAGCACGAGGCCATCGCGGACGTCGCCGTCGTCGGCTTGCCCGACGAAACCTGGGGCGAAATCGCGGTAGCCGCCGTGCTCCTGCGACCCGGTCAGCGCGTCGAAGAAGAAGCCGTGCGCAGCTGGGCCAAGGAACGCATCGCCGCTTACAAGGTGCCCAAGCGCGTCGTGGTGCTCGACGACTTCCCGCGCAACCCCGTCGGCAAAGTGGTCAAACCGGAGCTCACCAAACTGCTCGCTTCCGATTGATTGTTGCTGCGCCGCGGAACCACCGTGAACGCACGGCACACGTGCGGCACCTTCGGGCTACGCTTCGGCTTCGGTTTCGAAGACCAGCGGTTTTCGCTAATCTCCGCGCCCCATCCCACCCCAATCGAGGAGCCGAAACATGGGAGTCTTCGATCTGCTCGCGAAGTACGACTACGGCGAGCTTCATCTCGAGCGCGACGCCGCCAGCGGTCTGCGCGCCATCATCGCCATCCACGACACGCGCCTGGGGCCCTCCCTCGGCGGTTGCCGTTTCATTCACTACGACGACGAAGAGAGCGCCATCGTCGATGCGCTGCGTCTCGCTCGCGGCATGACCTTCAAGGCGGCCATCACCGGCCTCTCTCTGGGCGGCGGCAAGTCCGTGATCATGCGCCCCAAAGCGGAGTTCGATCGCTCGGCGCTGTTCCGCGCCTTCGGCAAGTTCGTCGACGACCTCGGGGGGCACTACATCACCGCCGAGGACAGCGGCACCAGCATCGAGGACATGGAGATCATCCGCACCATGACCCAGCACGTGACGGGTGCGAAGCCGGAGCACGGCGGCAGCGGGGATCCGAGCCCGTTCACCGCGCTCGGCGTTCGGCGCGGCATCGAGGCGTGCGTGGCGTTCACCATGAATCGCAAGTCCATCGAAGGCCTGCACGTGGCCGTGCAGGGCGTCGGGCACGTCGGTTACCACTTGTGCAAGGAGCTTCACGAGCTCGGCGCCAAGCTCACCGTCGCGGACGTGGACCCACTGAAGGCGGAGCGCGCCGAGCGCGAGCTGGGGGCGGAGGTGGTGCCGTTGGATCGCATCTTCTCCGTGGAGTGCGACGTGCTGGCCCCCTGCGCGCTGGGCAGCGCGCTCAACGACGACACCATCCCCAAGCTCGCCTGCAAGATCGTGGCGGGGGCCGCGAACAACCAGCTCGCGGAGCCCCGCCACGGGGATGATCTGATGCAGCGTGGGGTCTTGTATGCGCCCGACTACGCCATCAATGCCGGTGGTCTCATCAACGTGGCGACGGAGATCGACGGCTACGACGCGGAGAAATCCCGCGCCAAGGTCATGAAGATCTACGACACCATTTTCGAGATCGCCGACCGTGCGCAGAAGGCCATGAAGCCCACTTACGTCATCGCCGATACGATGGCGCAGGAGCGTTTGGCGCAGGCGAATTGACGCGAGCACCGGCGAGGCGTGTGGAAGAGCCGTTGCCGTTCACCTTCCGCACGCTGAGCCGCATGCGCTTGCGCTTGCGCCACAGGGTGGAGTCGTCGATGCCGAGCTCCGCGGCGGCCGCCTCGAAGCTACGCGAGCGAGACAGCACGCGCTCGATGTGCTCCCGCTCGATCTCGTCCAGCGAGAAGTGGCCGCCCAAGAACGGCACCTTGCGCTCGGGCGTCACGATGCGCTCGGAGAGGTCGCTCGCCTCGAGCACCTGACCGGAGCACAGCACCAACGCCCGGGAGAGCTCGTTCTCGAGCTCGCGCACATTGCCCGGCCAGCGATGGGCGAGCAGCGCGCTCTTGGCGCTCTCCCCGAGCTTGCGGGGCTCGCTGCCCTCCGCGCGGGCCTTCTGCACCAAGATGTGCTCGGCCAAGCGCAAGATGTCCTCGGACCGCTCGCGCAGCGAGGGGATGCGCACGTCCACTACGCCCAGGCGGTAATAGAGGTCCAGGCGGAAGCGCCCCGCGGCCACGTCGGCTTCCAGATCGCGGTTGGTGGCCGCCACGATGCGCACGTTGGAGCGCCGCGTGCGGCTCTCCCCCAGGCGCTCGAAGGAGTGATCCTGCAGGAAGCGCAGGAGCTGCACCTGGAGGCCCGGGGAAAGATCGCCGATCTCGTCGAGGAACAGCGTGCCGCCATCGGCGGTCTCCACGCGGCCCACGCGATCCCTCACCGCGCCGGTGAAGGCGCCGCGAGCGTGACCGAAGAGCTCCGCCGCGAGCAGGTGCTCCGGCAACGCGGGGCAGCTCACCTCCACGAAGGGACCCGCGGCGCGGGGGCTCAAGCGATGCAGCTCCGCGGCCAGCAGGCTCTTGCCGGTCCCGCTTTCGCCGCGGATCAACACCGGCGCGTCGCTCTTGGCGCTCTTCAGCACCACGTCCACGGCGGAGCGCATGCTGGGCGACGCGGACTCGAGCATCGCCGCCGCCTCCACCTGCTGCTCCACCTGCGCCGCGGCGGCGCCGTGGTTCTTGATCTTGCCCATGCCCGCGGGCGTGAGCGGCACCGACAGACAATCACGCGCGCCGCGCTGGCCTGCGCGGAACGCGAGGTCGGTGTCGCGCTCCGAGAGGAGCACGAGCACGCGCCAACCGGCGCTGGTCAGCTTGTGCACCAGGCCCAAGCCGGGCTCGGGGTCCTCCACGCCCAGGTTCACCAGGGCCAGGGAAGGCGCGTGGGTCTCGGCCAACGCCGCCGCGCGGGCGACGCCGTGGGCAGCAGTGAAGGAGATGGTCGGGAAGTTCTGTTCGAGATTCTCTTGTTCGTCGGCATCGACGTCGACGAGGAGCGCCATTGGGCGCGGAAGCGGAACTGAAGTGGAGTCGGTCATTTGGATTCTCTGAGTCTTGGGAGGTCGCCCAGGGCGACAGCGGAATGAGGAGAGGCCAACGAAAGTCGGCCCAAAACGCGAACGGCCGCGCGGGAGCGCGGTCACACCCGCAAGCTGCGGGCGGATTCGTCGTTTCTACTCAGGCCGCTGGGGGCGCCCGCGCCTGCGCGGGACCCAGCTCGAGAGTGCGCGGTGCAACCGTGCCGCGCTCTGCAATACGCAGGTGCTGAACCAGTGGCGTGCGGGGCAGCCACAGCTCGCTGGTCGGTGCCGCCAGCGTATCCAGCAACGTGTCGAGGCACTCGCGCTCTTCCGGTGTGATGAGCGTGAGCGGTCCGACGCTGGCGGATGCCACCGCAGCCTTGGCTTCGTGCGGCATCACCGGCGGCGGCGCAGACTCGCCCCACACCGCGCCAAGCAGCGCGGTGAGCATCGTGACGAGCACGACCCAGCTCAGAACCGGACGGTGAGACAAGGGCGAGGGGAAAGATGCTCCCCTCCCTCGGCGCTGGCAAGCGGCTTGCTAGGCGTGGGCCCGATGGGAAGCTTCAGCGCCGTTCACTGGCTGGTCGTGATCGTGGTCTGTCTGCTGGTTTTTGGCCCCAAACGCCTGGGCGAGGCCGGCCAGGGGTTGGGGGACGCAATCCGCAACTTCAAGAAGGGACTGGCGGAATCGGACGCCGAAGACGCGCCTCCCCCCCGGCAAATTCGCGGATCTAGGAACCGCCGCTGAGGGCGCCGTAGAGGATCAAACCGAGCAACGGCAAGAGCAGCCAGAGCAGGGGAACCAGCGGGCTCGAGAGCTTTTCTTGTTCAGGAGCCGGCTGCGGGGTCTTCTTCGACATGGCCGCTCGCCCGTGCACACGCTGGGCCATCACGCCGGCCGCACGTTCCTCGCGGATCATGGAACTGCACTGCCCGCCATTTGCAGCGCTTTCGCTTCGGTGGTCTCGCACAATGCGGTGCTAAGTTGCTCGCGTGATCCAACGTGGAGCTCGTCGCTTGCTGGGCACCGCAGCCGCCGTGGTGGATCGCGCGGCGACCCTCGCAGCGGGCTCGGCGCGACGGCGCAAGCCCAGTCGTTCCGAGCGTCTCGGCCACGGCCAGCGGCTGGAGGCGCTCTCGCAGATCGCGGATCTCTATCGCGACGCCGCGGACTTCTATCGTGCGCCTCGCGTCATCGAGCCCGTGGAGCGCCTGCACGAGTGGTCCGCCGGCGGCCGCCGTGTCGTGGATGTCGCATGGCCCAGCGAGGAGCCCACGTACTTGCCGGAGCTCTCCGATCGCTACGCGGGCTTCCGGGAAAACCGCGTCGCCGCCGCGCGTCTGTTCCTCGCGCCCGAGCCGCGCCCGCTGTGCATCCTCATCCACGGCTATTTGGGCGGCGCCTACGCCTTCGAGCAGCGGGTTTGGCCCATCGACTGGCTCTCCCGCATCGGTCTGGACGTGGCGCTGTTCGTGCTGCCGTTTCACGGCGTGCGCGCCGACCCGAGCCGCTCGGGGGTGCCTCCGTTTCCCAGCAGCGACCCGCGCTTCACCAACGAGGGCTTTCGGCAGGCGATGCACGATCTCGGCGACCTCAGCCACTGGCTTCGCCGGCGCGGTCACCCCGCCGTGGGCGTGATGGGCATGAGCCTGGGCGGTTACTCCACGGCGCTCTCCGCCACCCTGGACTCCGAGCTCGCCTTCGCCGTGCCCATCATCCCCCTCGCGTCCTTGGCGGACTTCGCGCGGGACCAAGGTCGCCTGGGCCGCTCCGCTCGGGAGACGGACGCGCAGCACCGCGCGCTTTCGGCCGCGCACCGCGTGGTGAGCCCCCTCGCGCGCGCCCCCGTGCTCCCGCCGGAGCGCGTGTTGGTGATCGGCGCCCGCGCGGATCGCATCACCCCGGTGGAGCACGCTCGCCGCTTGGCGCACCATTTCAATGCGCCCATCGAGGCGTGGCATGGCGGACACTTGCTGCAGCTGGGTCGCGCCGACAAATTCCGTCGCATCGGTCGGCTGCTCGACGAGCTGGGCCTCACCCGTCGCTGATCACGCCCCAGCGCTCCTTCTTCGATCATGTCGGTCCGCCGCGGAACCGGCGCGGCGGCGCGAACGGAGCTGCGCTCGAGTTTCCGTCGCGTCGCTCGTCCCGCGACGGCGGACGCGCGCTGTTTCCGCGCCGGCCCGACAAAATCAAAGGAGCTTTCGCGGAGTCCGGGGACGGCTTTACGCGGCGGCGGGTTTGAGCAAGGCTCCCGCGCTCGAAGGTTCAGGCAATGAGTGACGAACGGCGACAAGCTCCTCGACATCACGCCTACGTGGGTGCGGAGATCGATTTGGGGGACGGTCCGGTGCGCAGCGCCATCACCCACGACGGCAGCGCTTCCGGTCTCTTGCTGCTGACCCGGGCGCGGCTCGAGGTGGGGCAGGAAGTGACCATCAACTGCTTTTTGGGTGAGGGAAAGCCCACCGTGGTGCGCGGCAAGGTGGTGCGGCAGGAGCCGCTGGGGCCGGAAGAGAACAGCCTGTGGCGCTCCAAGGTGGCCGTGGAGATGGCCGAGCCGAACGCCGATCTGGCCAAGCACTTCGAGAAGGTGAGCGCGCGGCAGGCGGTCACCTACGGCAAGGACTGACGCTCACTCGTCGTCGGAGCGGGGCGCGGCGAGGCTCACGCCCTCCGCGCGGGCGCAGCGCGGGTTGTCGAGCACGACGGTGACGCCTTTGTTGCTGGGCACCAGGCGGTTCCAAAGCTTGGTGACCGCGGTTTGGCCCGTGAACACATCCACGTGCTTGCCCTTCACCTTCATGCCGCGGTCCTGCGCGATGAAGCAGCCGTCGTGGAAGGACGACTGCTCCGGATCCCGCGGCACTCCGTCGAACTCCGGGATGTAGATGGCCGTTCCCAGCGGGATCACGCTGGTGTCCACCGCCACGCTGAGCAGCGGCGTGATGGCCTTGCCGGTGGCACCGCGGCCCCAGGGGAACTGGGTCTTGTCGAGCTCGTCGAAACAGATCTTCTGCCCCGTGCGCGGGCACACCTCGGCGCACTCGCAGTCGCGCTTGGCGAAGCTCACGGTGGAGCCGCTCGAGAGCGTCCCGCTGCCCTGCACGCATACCGCTTCGAAGAAGCCCCGCGGCACTTCGGCGATGGTCTTGCAGCGCGGGTTCTTGAGCGACACCCTGGCACCCTTGAACTCCGACTCCCCGGGGAAGTCGTAATAGGTGTTGCGGAAGGTGCCGAGCACCTTGCCCACGATCTTCTTCTGGGACGGCGGCACCTTGCCGAGGGGAGGCCGCTCGGACAGCGTCTGCGTGCGGGGCGCCGCGGAGCCGGGCTTGGGAACGCTCGTGCGCTGGGCGCCGGTAGGCTCGGCGAAGGCGCGATCCCACTCTTCGTCGCCGTCGGTGTCCTCCCCTGGCAGCGGCTCCGCCATCCACGCCGAGCCGGCGGTGGCGCAGCCAGAGGCAGAGGCGAGCAGCGCGAGGGCGAGCACTCTGAACAGCGGTGACTTCATGCGTCCTCCGCCGGAGGCTCACCCGTCTCGCCGTTCTGGGCAAGATCCCGCACCCGCTGGCGCGCCTGATCCGGGTCGCAGCGGCCTCCGGAATCTCGCGTCACCAAGGGTCGGAGGCTCTCCGTGTGACGGATCCAATGCTCGCGCACTCGCTCGGGAACGCCCATCTCTCGCAGGGTGTCGTCCAAGATCTTCAAGCGACGCATGAACTGTCCGCCCATGATCGGATGTGGCGCGTGGGCCTCGCGGATGGGCTTGCCGGTGTAGGCCACGCCCGCTCCCAAATGCTTCGCGGCGAATTCGTATTCCTTCTCCTTGATGCGCTCGCGGCTGGCATTTCGGAAGAAGAAGCCGATCATCATGTCGTCGAAAATGCGGTCGACGAAGCGATCGATGACGCGGCGGAGCGCTGGCTCTCCGCCGAGCTCCGAGAACAGGCTCTCCTCGCTCATTCGCCGGAAACTTAGTCTCAACCCCCGCCCTCGCCCGAAATTTCCTACTTTTCTGGCAAAGCTCGGGCGTCCGCGCTAGCCCTGGGCCCCATGCGCTTGTCTCGCTGGCTGGCCGTGGTCCTCGCGGTGTTCGTGGGTGTGGCTCTGTTGAGCTCGCCGGAGGCCGCCGATGCGGCCAAGAAGTCGCACGATAAGAAGCACCACAAGAAGAGCGCCAAGAGCACCGCCAAGCCGAAGCGCGAGCGCTCCGAGGAGCCCGCGAAGAAGAAGAAGTTCCGCGGCGTGTGTCGCTTGCAGCGCGCCAAGACGTTCCTCGAGCGCGATCACTTCGTGCGCCACGGGCAGCTGCAACCGCTCCGGCATCAAAAGGCGCTCAAGTGGCGCATCGAGCACTACGGTCGCATTCCCGGAGTGCCCTTCGAGAAGCTGAACCCCACGTCGGCCTTCTCCCACGCCAAGCAAGTGCGCTTCATGGGCTTGCCCATTCAGATCCACGAGGACATCGCGCCGGCCCTCGCGTGCGTGGAAAAGCGAATCAAGAAGACCTGCAACAAGAAGGGCCGCAAGTACGTGCCACGCGCCATCGGCGGCTTTCGTCAGGCCAACACGTACCGCGGCGGCGAGGTCTCCAACCATCTCTTCGGCATTGCCGTGGACATCGATCCCAATCGCAATCCGTGCTGCGGTTGCGTGGATCCGTGGCCCACGCACCCCGCGTGCAAGAAGGACACGAAGCGCGTGATCGAGAAGGCGGAGCTCACCCAGTGCTGGGTGGACGCCTTCGAGCGCTACGGCTTCTACTGGCTCGGCAAGGACTCGCTACAAGACACCATGCACTTCGAGTTCCTCGGCGATCCGGATCGCATCATTCCGTAGCTCGCGCCGAACCAACAAGATTGCCCGGCTGCTCTTGTTGGTCCGCCGCGGAACCTCGATTCCCGGCCGGCGGCACAAATAAGCCCAAATAATCCGGTGCGAATTACACCGATGCCTCCCCGAGCCGGAGGAGGATCATGAGAATTTTCGCTACCGCAATCATTTCGACCATCGCTTTCATTTGCGCCGCGGGCTGTGCCTCGGCCGACCCCGATGGAGGCTTCCAAGATCCCGTCGCGACGGGAGACCCGGCCACGAGCGACGACGTGAACGCCGCCGACGACGGTGATGGTCAGCTCGGCGAAAGCGCGGAAGAGCTGAGCTCTTGTCAGACGCTCCAGACCATCAAGTGCAACGGCGGACAGCCGGGATCGCTGACGGCGTTCAAGAAGGTGTGCAACGACTACTGTTGGTATCGAGGGTGGCCGTCGTGCTCCCACACGTGGACCAAATGTCCAGCGGTCGCTGACGGCATCATTCCCATCGTGAAGCAGTATGGCTACGGCGGGCAGTGCCGTTGCAGGGTGTCCTGGAGCGGCGTGCAGTGAGAAGATGTCCAGGGTTGCCGGCGCGGTCGGCAGCCCTGGAATGTCCGTAGATCTTCGCGTAGGGCCGGCATTTGCTTGCGGTTCGAAGCGGGCAATGTCACTTCTGATCGCATGGCAGGAGCCGGTGGCGCGCCTCTGCGACGAATGACTCCGACTGCCACGCCCGTCGTGCGTGTCAATCACGCGCCGGTCACGCCAGAGTGGGTATCGTGCTGTGGAGCGGACCGCACGCTCGATGACTTGCTCGAGGCAAAGGCCGCAGGTCTGCCCATTTCGGAGGCGCAGCTCGAACAGGTCCTGAGTGCCACCAAGGACGACGCCCGACGCGCGCGGGGCTTGCTCGAGCTGGCGCGGCTTCTGGCAGGGCGAGGGCGAGCCGCAAGCGCGCTCGCTTGTTACCAGCGTGCAGCGACCGTTGCGCGTAGCGAAGGCCTGGCGGCTCTCGCGGTGCACGCGGACGTTCGCGCTGAGACCAAGCGGGCCCAGTTGAGCTTGCCAATCCACGGATTGGGCCGGGCGTCGCGAGAAGCGAGCGAGCTGGGCGATCGCCGACTCATCGCGCTGGTGCGGGACTGCGAGGCGGAAATCTACTGCCACCAGCAACGCCCCTTGGCGACCCTTCGAGCGGCCAAGCAAGCCCTCGTGGAGTACGAAGCCATCGGCGCGGTGGCGGAGGCCGCCGCTGTGCTGTGCGGCGTGAGCTTGGCGTACGTGGAGCTCGACGCTCTGGACCAGGCAGATCTCTGGCTGGAGCAGCTGCTGGCGGAGCTTCCCGAGAGCGAGGTGCGCACCCGTGCTTACGGCGTCTTCGGAGCTGCGCGCGTTCACATGGCGCGCGCCCGATGGGACGACGCCAGCACCACCCTGACCACCAGCGCCGCACTGGCACAGGCCGCAGCGGACAGCTACCTGCACGCCCACATCAGCTATTGGGAAGGCGAGCTTCGCCTTGCGGAGCTTCGCTACGGCCAGGCGAGCGTATGCTTTCGTCGTGCAGCTCGCTTGGCTGCCGAGCTCGGCGATTTCGAGCTCGCCGCCTTGGCTCGGGCCGCTGCGGCCATCGGGGATCAGCTCGATGGCGATGCCGAAGGGGCGTCAGCGCTGATGCGCGCCGCGCTTCCACCCGCGACTGCGTCGCTCCCCACCTTGGGCGTGCTCCGGCTGCGCAAGGCCCAGCTCGAGCTGCTCGAGGCCGGGCGCGAGATCGCGGAGCTCGGCGAGACGGCGGCGCAGTGGCTCGGACCGGAAGGTCGTCCCTTGGCTCGATCCTCGGCAAGCTTTCGCTTTGCCAGCAATCTGGTCGTCGCCCGCCCCAACCGGGCCGTGGCGGCCAGTTTGCTGCGGGTGGCCCAAGACTTCGGCTCCGTGTGCATGGACGGGAACACCGCGACCATCAACGGCCCGAAGCTGCGCGCGCTGCTCGCGGCGCTCTGTCAGCAGCGGCTGGAAGCACCGGCGGCTTGGCTCTCGTACGACGAGCTCGCAGACGCCCTGTGGGGCAAGGAGCGCATCAGCCGCTCGTCACGCGACAACCGCCTGCGCGTCTTGGTGTCGCGCCTTCGGCAGCTTGCCCTCGGCAGCGAGCTCCAAGGCTCAGCGCAGGGCTTTCGGCTGGCGCCGACCCGAGTGCTGATTGTCGGCTGAGCTCTTCAGTTCCCGTGCGTCATGGCGCGGGCGCGGGCCTCGGGATTCGAGGGATCGAGCTCCACGGCTTTCTTGTAGGCCGCGGTAGCGCCAGCCTTGTCACCGGATCTCGAGAGCACGTCACCGACGTACACCTGACGGGTGGCGGATGGGTCGACCTTTGCGGCGCGGCGGGCCCACACCAGCGCGGCGTCGAACTTGTCCTGTTTCACCAGGGCGCCGGCCACGCCTTGGGCGGCGTTCGCGTTGGTGGGCGATAGCGCGAAGGCGCGACGGTAGAAGCGCTCTTCCGTCAGGTACTCGCGGCGCCGCGCAGCGCGCTCCGCCAGCTGCATCTGCGCTTTGGTGAGGCTCGCCCGCGCAGGCTCGTCGTTGGGGTCCACGCCGGAGCCACGCATCAAGGGCTCTCGGGCATCGGAGAGGTCGCCGTTCATCGCGAGGGCGTCGCCCAGCGCCAAGAGGGCGCCGCGATCTTCCGGCGCGATGCGCAGCGCCGCGCGGGCGGCGTCCGCCGCGGCGCGGCCGTCGCGGCGCATCACCAGCACGCGCGCGAGCTCCACGTTGGCCGCGAGGTTTCGCGGATCGAAGGCGACGGCGCGGCAGTAGCCCCGCTCGGCCTCGTCGAGATCTCCCCGCACCAAGCCTTTGCGACCCGCGCGGAGCTGCGCATAGGCCGCGCCCGGGTACACCCCGGCGGGAGCCGGCTCTCCGCCCAGCAGCGCGCCGCAGGTGGGCGCCACCTCGCGGGGCTCGTGGTCGAACACCTTGGCCGTCTTGGCCGGCGCGGCGGTCGGCTTCGCCGAGGGCGCCAGTGTATGGCTTTTGCGGTCCGCTGCATGACAAGAAGGTGTGCGCGTCGGATTTTGTCCGACGCGGAGTCGGATCGTGGCGCGCGGCTGAGCGCATCGCCTGGTGAGCGCTGCTCCGAATCATGCAGGCGCTACGGGTTGGCCAACGAGGCGTTGCCCGCACAGAGCCAGGGTGGTAGTGGTAGAGCGTGGGGTTAACGGGGAGGATCATGAAGTTGCTCGGCGCCATCCTGGCGGGAGCGCTCGCCGCATGCGGATCCCGCACGAAAGTGCTCGAGCCGCCACCTTCGCCGCCTGGCATTGATGCCGGCGCAGTGGATGCAGCGGCGAGCGATCGGCCCCACGGTTGGCTTTCGGCGGCGGACTCGACGTACAAGAATCTTCCGAGGACGGGAAAATGCCTCAAGGCAGTTGGCTGTCCGTTCAAGCCGGCGCCACTTCCCCTGTGTCCGGCGAATACCAAGACTACCCCGCTCCAAGAAGCCATTGACGTTTTCGTTCCTGCGAGCACGTCGATAACGGTGTCGACTCGGATCTGGTTCGAGCCACCGACCGAGAAGACGCTTGCAGGTTGCGTGGCAGAGGCGTGCTGCACCGTGTTGGTCGGCAAGTTCTTCTTCGCGGACAACGCAAACTTGGTTTCCAGCGTGGATCAACGTGCCTTTCCTTGGAACGATCAGTATCCAGACGCCTTTGCCTGGATAGGCGACGTGACAGGGCGCTGTGCTGGTATCGACGTCCAGGACGGACAGCCCATCGTCGTCACGGGAGAGCTCGTGCATCCCAGTGGTGGCGGCGCTTTTGAAATCCTCGCGCCAGAGCTATGTGTACTGGAAGGAGAGCAGTGATGGCTGGTTGGTTTGGGGCAAGCTTGTCGTCACCATCGTGGTTGTTCGCTGCTGCGGTCCTGGCCGCGTGCAACTCGAATCCAGCGGCCGATCGTCCGCTTCGAGCATCAAGCCGACCGATCATGAATGGGACCCTTGAGACCGACGCCGAAGGTGTCCGAGTGGCCAGGGTGACTATACCGAGCATAAGCAACGGATCAGGCGCGCTATTGACGAACGAGTGGATACTAACCGCTGGTCATTCCACGCGGCGGTTCGGGGTCAAGCATGTCGAGCCGGTCGCGTCTCACCTTGTGAAGATGGGCAGCAGCGCATCGCGCGCAGCCAAACGAATTGTCCTACATCCGGATTTTGTCGAGCATTTGAACAAGAATCAGGACGACGGTCACGACGTTGCTCTGATTCGTACCGACCCCTACCTATTGGACGGGAGCTTCAGTGGGTACGCCCGCCCAGTGGCAACATCCACCACCGCTCAGCTACTTGGCGTTGGCACTAGATGTTACGGCTATGGCGACACTGTTCTGGGTCAGTCCAGCACCGCAGGAGTTCTTCACTACGGGAACTTCACGATTCAAGACGCTGCGCCGCCTCAGTCCGACTTCTTTAGGGTGTTCAAGAACGGTGCTGACCAGCTCCCCATTGAGGGAGATTCTGGGGGGCCATGTGTCGACCTGTTTAGCCAGATGCTGTACGGCACGATCAAGGCTCGTGAGGATGGCAGCAACCCACAGTGGACGGAAGTGAGTTCTGTGAGTGGGTACCGTGCTTGGGCGGATTTCGTGATGAACACGATAGCGTCGGTGAACGTGACTCCTTGGGGAGGACCGACGATGCAGCGCGGTACGCTCGGGTTCTACGTCGCGCCGGGCATAGGTGGCAATTGGGTGTACGCCACGTATCTGGCGAATCCCTACGATGCGAACTCCATCACGCTTCCCTGGCCGGTCATACCGTTGGCCTTCGTTCCAACCCAGACCCTTGTTGCCGGGGGGGACTTCAACGGCGATGGCGTAACGGACTTCTTCGGACTGATTGCCGACGCTGCCAGTACCCTGACCACATACTGGAACGGTGGGCAGACAGGCTTCGAAGAATTCACCACGAGCGCGTTCACGCTTCCGTCGGGGAACTACGAGTCGTTGCTCGGACACGACTTCGACGACGACGGATACGATGACTTGCTGGTTACGGATGCGGCAGGTGAGTCAACCATCTACCACGGAAGCGAGGTGGGGCTGGTCGCGCCGGTCGCTCCGATCTCGATGTACCAGACGCCTGGGTGGGAGGATCCGGAAGTAGCGCAACCACCAGAAGGGACCGGGGGTAGCCTCACGCTCGACCCAGCCCAGGATCCAGAAGCGCCGGACCCATTCTGTTCTGGTCCAATTTGCGTCAGTGGTGGGCAATCCGGTCCGGGTGGCGTGATCTACTCCCGCGCGGACAACCCGATGCTGAATGTCAGTTACTCGGCGGAGCAACTCGACGTCTCGTATGGACAATGGATCTCGGTCGGTGAGGTCGAGAATATCTTGCCCGGCGGGCAGCCATACGAGAACAAGGGAAGCTGGAAGCGACGGCTCATGCCATGGCCGTGGTGGGAAGGCGGCTACTCCGGCGCGGTCGCCGGATTCGCCTCTGGCGTGATGTTGGGGTACGGCGATGGGCAGAGCAGCGCACACGCATTGGAGTTGAACGTAGTGAGGGTTGCGCTTCCTGGTGGGCAAACTGCGTCAGCCGGCATCACGAAGCTCGAGCTGGAGCCGAGTACGCGGCTGGTTCCGGTGCGTGTCGTGGTGTTCGACGACTACGCCGGCTCGTACACTGGCGTAACGCTGCCCGACGCTGCGATGCTGTTCGATCGCGTCCCGACGATGTTGGAAGGAAGTCTGCTGAATGCAGACGTGGAATCCAGTGAGCAATCACGGGAGTGGGGGATCTGGCAGGGGGCGCATGAGATCAACGGCCAGTTCAAGACGTTCCACAAGGGAGTGCTGCTTCCTGACGACGCATGGTTTGACTGCGGCGTTCAGTTCCGCATGGTGTCGTTCGACCGCGTGCTCGGTCCGGGGCGAATCTCTCGGCCTAATGCGGAGGAGGCGTCCGCGCAGGTCGCAGCGAACTACACCTACGTGCGTCAGAACCTGTACAGCGACCTGCCCGTGGTGATGATCATGGCGGACTGCGGAAAGCCGGGCTTCTCGCTGTACAAGCCTGTTTCCGGCCTGCCAATGGAGGCCGCCTGTCTGAGCTGGGACACGGGCCGCAACGGGGTGTTGGCGTTCCTGATGGGAGAGCTGCTCAAGGCCTCCGAAAGCGGGTCTGGAGGTGTGATGGAGATGTCGGAGGCCAACTACACGCCGACGCAGGAGGAATGCGACAGCATCAACTGGGTGGGCGTGGCAGACGAAGCGGCGACGAACTACCGCCAGGGGATCGACGAGATGGCGGAGGACCCGAACTGCTCCGACTACGACGCGCTCGCTGACCTCGAGAGCTGCCCGAGCTGCCCGTACACTTCGGGACTGGACAGCCCCACTTATCCAGGAAACACACACACCTGGCACGGCGGACCGTAGCTCAGCGAGCGGCGTGGCGCCCGGCGCCTTGGCAAGGCGAGCTCTTCAGTTCCCGTGCGTCATGGCGCGGGCGCGGGCTTCGGGATTCGAGGGATCGAGCTCCACGGCCTTCTTGTAGGCCGCGGTGGCGCCGGCCTTGTCGCCGGACTTGGAGAGCACGTCGCCGACGTACACCTGACGGGTGGCGGAAGGGTCGATCTTGGCGGCGCGGCGCGCCCAGACCAGCGCTGCGTCGAACTTCTCCTGTTTCACCAAGGCGCCGGCGACACCCACTGCGGCGCTCGCGCTGGTGGGCGATAGCGCGAAGGCGCGGCGGTAGTGGCGTTCTTCGCGCAGGTACTCGCGGCGCCGTGCGGCGCGCTCCGCCAGCTGCATCTGCGCCTTGGTGAGGCTCGCGCGGGCGGGCTCGTCGTTGGGGTCCACGCCGGAGCCGCGCATCAAGGGCTCGCGCGCATCGGAGAGCTTGCCGTCCAGCGCCAGGCCGTCGCCGAGCGCCAGCAGGGCGCCGCGATCTTCCGGCGCGATGCGCAGCGCAGCGCGGGCCGCGTCCGCCGCGGCGCGGCCGTCGCGTCGCATCACGAGCACGCGGGCCAGCTCCACGTTGGCCGCCAGGTTTCGCGGATCGAAGGACACGGCGCGGCAGTAGCTCCGCTCGGCTTCCTCGAGATCCCCACGCACCAGGCCTTTGCGACCCGCGCGCAGCTGCGCGTAGGCGGCGCCCGGGTACACCCCGGCGGGGGCCGGCTCGCCACCGAGGAGCGCTCCGCAGGTTGGCGCCACCTCGCGCGGCTCGTGGTCGAACACCTTGGCCGTCTTGGCGGGAGCGGCGGTCTTCGCCGGTTTGGCGGAAGGCGTCGGCTTGGCGACGCTCGCGGTCGGCGCGGGCTTCGGGGCGGCGGAGGTCGCGGGCGGGGCTACCGAGGGCGCCGGCTGAGCCGCCTTCGCGGGCGTCTTGTCGCGGGTCAGCAGCACCACGGCGGCGATGATCATCACCGTGGCTGCGGCCAGCGCGCCGCCCAGCCACAGCCACTGGGATTTCTTCTTGCGAGCGGGGTGCGTCGCCGCCGCCTCGAGATGGGCGGGCGGCGGCGGGCGCTGCGTCTCGCCCACCTGCCGCGGCGGCACCGGCATGGACGGCGCGATGGGGGGCGGTTCTGCGTCCGCCAGGTTCAGCGCCACGTCCACCGTGCTCATCAAGTTCGCCGTGGCGGGCTGCTCCACCGGCTCCACGTGCACGCGCCCGGACGACAGCACCAACAGCGCCGCCAGCGCAGTGGAGCCTTCCAGCACGACGGGGGACTCTTCTATGGTGTGCGCGACGGCGCCCACCACCAGGCCGTCGCTGATGTCCACCTGGATCACGATGCGCGGGTTGTTCACGCTCATGCGCACCGAGCGCGACGACGCGGAGAGCGCTCGCAGCAAGCGCGCGGGGCCCATGATCTCGAGCCGCGTGTCGAAGGCCACGGCGGAGCCCGCGCGGTCCCGGGCGGAGTGCTCCGGCTCCGCCAGCGCGGCCAAGGTACCGATGATGCGATCCACCGCCGGCACGTCGCTCTCTTCCGTCCACACTTCGCCCCAGCGCACGACCAAGAGCGACGACCAGCGCAGGCGCGTGTCCCGGCGCATGGCGCGCATGAGCTCGTAGCCGTCGCCCTGAGCTTGCTGCTCGCCGATGAGCAAGATCGCCGGGTCCAGCTGCCGCAGCCGTTGGAAGCGCAGCTCCGTCGGCTCCAGATCCGTCACCACCACCGTGATGCCGCGATCTCGCAGCTCTTGTGCCACGGCGTCGGCTCGGGCGGCGTCGTCGTCCGCTAGCAGGATGCGCAGGCCGTCCACCTCGCTGGTTGGCCCGGGCGCGATCGAGGCATCCGCGCCCAGAAGCTGCACCGTTCCGCCCGCGCGTTCGTCGAATTCGTAGCGCAGCGGCTCCGCCATCAGCACGTGGTGGCGCACCCGAGAGACGAAGTCCTCGATGGCGTCCGAGAGCGGCCGCCCGGCGCCCAGCACCAACCGCACCGGGTCCTTGTCGTCCCCGGTTTGCACCGTGAGGATGCCGGTTCGGAGCTCCTTCGACAGCGCCGTGACGAACTCGTGAAGCGTCGCTTCGCCGACGTCCCCCAGGGTGCCGGCGTCACGATCCGGTATCTCGCGGGCCAGAGACGCGATGCGCTCGGCGATGGCGTCGATGCTCGCGGTCTTCGGAATCACCGCCGCAGCGCCGTGGCGAAACGCGCGCAAGCGTTCTTCGAGCGCCGTGTCGTCGCCCAGCAGCGCCACCGGCACGACGGAGCTGTGGGGCGACGACGCGAGACGTTCCAGCACGCGCGTGCCTGCGTCCGAAGCGGCGTCACCCACCAGCAGCACCAGATCCGGCGCGGTGGCCACCACGTTGTCGAGCACGTCGTCGGCGCGAGACCGCTCCACGTACACGTGGTGCCGTCCCATGGCGGGCTCGAGGGCCGCCAAGAACGCTTCCGAAGCGCCCACGACCAGCACCGTGGGCTCGACCTGCGTGTTCAGCGGTTTGTCGTCTGCGTGCAGCGGACGAACGGTCGGTCGCGAGTTCATCGCGGGGCGAGTGGGCTGCTCGTGGGAGGGGAACTCGCTGGCCCGGAAGCCGCCGACGTGGGTGTGCATGGGCGCGCGGGCGCCGGGTATGCGGGGTGGTCCCGGGGCACGTCCTAGCGGACGCTCAGTTCGCGGCAGCGGCGGCGGGGGCAGCACGCCGCTGGGCCGCTCGTCACCGGTACCCATGTACGCATCATCGCTCAGGTTTCGGCTGCGGGCCAGATGGCGACGGACTCCCGGAGCAGCCTCAGCATGTCGTCGTGCACAAAACCGTTGTCGAGCAGCACGTGGCCGCCATCGAGCACCGCTGGTCCGCCGTCCAGGTGAGATAGCGTCCCACCCGCCGAAAGCGCGATGGCCACGCCCGCCGCGAGGTCCCAGGTGCTGAGGCGCCGTTCCCAGAACGCGTCGTAGGTCCCGTCCGCCACCAGGCACACGTCGATCGCCGCCGAGCCACAGCGCCGCACCCCCTGAACGTTTCGCTTCACGTGAACGAAGCTGCCGAAGTTGTCGTCCGGAGAGCGGCTGAGATCGCGCGGAAATCCCGTGGCGACCAGGGCGCGACCCAGCTCTCGCGTCGGGCTCACGTGGCAGGGCTCACCGTTGCGCAGCGCCGGCCCGCCGCGATAGCCGGTCCAGGTGATGCCCAGCGCCGGAGCGACCACCGCCCCTGCGACCGGCTCCGTGCCCGCCATCAACCCCACGCTCACCGCCCAGAAGGGGTGCCCGTGGGCGTAGTTGTTGGTGCCGTCGATGGGGTCGCAGTACCAGACGCGCTCCGCCGTGCGGCTGCCGCCTTCTTCTTCTCCGAAGACGGGGATGCTCGGCGTGCGCTCGGCGAGCAGCTGGCGCAAGAGGCGTTCCGAGGCCAGGTCGAACTCCGTGACCAGATCCGACTCGCCCTTCTCGCTCACCCGCATGGACTTGCGAAAGCCGGACAGCGCCAGGGAGCCGGCCTGGCTGGCCGCGTCGAGCGCGACCCCGGTGAGCTCTTCGAGGGTCACGCGGCCTTGCCGCAGCACTTCTTGTATTTCTTACCGCTACCGCAGGGACATGGATCGTTACGCCCGACCTTGGGCCCCTCGTTCTTGATGGGCGGGCCCGCCAGCTGCTCGGCGTCGGCGAACTTCCACTTGCCGTCGCGCTTCTCGAAATGGGCGCGCTCGCGGTGTTCCACCGTCACGTTGCGGAGCTTGTACTTGGCGACGAACTCCACGGTGCCTTCCGTGTCCTCCGGGCCGCCCTTGTCCGTGGAGGTGACCTCCAGGCCCAGCCATTTGCTCTGCTTGCTCCACAGCTCCGTGCTCTTGCGGTCCACGTCCGCCGCCGCTTCCGGCGTGTGGGTGTCGAGCACGTAGTCGATCTCGCCGAGCACGTAGGCCGAGTAGCGCGAGCGCATCAGCGCTTCGGCCGTCTCCGGGGATTTCTCCCCTTTGATGAAAGGCAGGCAGTGGGTTTCCGTCGACTCGCCGATTCCGCAGACGCAGGGCACGCTGTTCCTCCTGACAAGAGCCTTCAGCCGAGAGCCGAAAGCAGCTTGGCGTGGATGCCACCAAATGCGCCGTTCGACAATAGGGCGATGACGTCTCCGGGACGAGCGCGCGCGGTGAGCAGCGCCAAGATGGCATCCAAGCTCTCGTGGTTTTGCGTGGGTGTGCCCTTTGCGCCCAGCTCACGGGCCAGCCGCGCGGTGTCGAGGCGCTCGTCGTCCGCCAGGCCGGCGCGGCCGAGGGGGGCCAGGTGGACCTCGTCGGCATCGCCGAAGCTCTCGGCGTACGCCTGCTGGTGAAGGTTGCGGCAGGCCGTGGCGCTGCGGGGCTCGAATACCGCGAACAGCCGGCCCTCGGGATGCCGCTGGCGCAGCGCCATGAGCGTCTCGCGCACCGCCGTCGGGTGGTGCGCGAAGTCGTCGTACACGAAGATGCCGCCCGGCTCGCCGATCAGATCTTGCCGCCGCCGCACGCCCTCGAAGCGTGCCAGCGCGGTCGCCAGATCACCGAGGCGCGCGCCGTAGCCCTGCGCCGCCGCAGCGATGGCCGCCAGCGCGTTCTTGAGGTTGTGGCGTCCGGGTGAGGGCAGCACGAAGCGCCCCGCGGCCACACCGCCGGCGAACAGATCGAAGGTCGTGCCCTCGGGTCGATTCTCCGCCGGAGCCGCCAGCCAGTGGGGCGGCATGCCGTGCGTGCTCTCGCCTTCGAGGGCGTACCAACCCACGGGTGCCTTGGCGTGCGCGTTCACGATCTCGACCACCCGTGCATCTCCCGCGTTGGCCACGATGACGCCGCTCTCGGGCACCGTCGCCACGAAGCGGCGGAACGCTTCCAGGTAGCTCTCCTCCGTGGGGTAGATGTCGATGTGGTCGTGCTCGATGCTGGTGATGATGGCGACCTCGGCGCCGTAGTGGAGGAACTTCGCGGTCTTCTCGAAGTACGCCGTGTCGTACTCGTCGCCTTCCAGCACGAAGGGCACCGCCCGCATCTGGCTCAGGCGCCGCGGCTCCGTCTTGGCCGCGCGGAAGCTCTGCGAGAAGTTCTTGGGCAGGCCGCCGATCATGAAGCCGGGAGCGAGCCCCACGGCGTCCAACAGCCACGCGGCCATGGCGCTGGTGGTGGTCTTGCCGTGGGTGCCGGCCACCACCAACGGCGCCGTTCCCCCGAGCGCGAAGCGCCGGAGCGCCCCGGCGATGTGGGTGACGTCCAACCCGCGCTCGAAGGCCGCCACGGCCTCCGGGTTGTTCTTGCGGCACACGTTGCCCACCACCACCAAGTCCGGTGCCGGATCGAGATGCGCCGCATCGAAGCCCGAGAGACACCGGACACCCCAAGACTCGAGAGCGGGACCCATCGGCGGGTCGAACGCCACGTCGCTCCCGCTGACGTCGTGGCCCAGCTCCTTCAAGAGCCCCGCCAATGATCCCATGCCGGTGCCCGCAACGGCGACGATATGAACGCGCATGCTCGCCAACAGCCAATCGGCGACACTCCCCACGATGTCAAGCATTTGGGGAGGGTGGGTTGGCAAGCGCCGCGCTCGGCTGCTAGTGCTCTCTCCTTCCGTATGCGCCTTGCAGAAAAGATCACCGCCAACGGTCCTTCGTTCTCCTTCGAGTTCTTTCCGCCCAAGGACGAAGAAGGCAAAGACCGCCTGTTCGCTACCATCGCCCACCTCAAGGATTACGATCCGACCTTCGTTTCCGTGACTTACGGAGCCGGCGGCAGCACCCGCAAGCTCACCTTGGAGCTGGTGTGCCGCATCCAGGCGGAAGCCAACCTGGAGAGCATGGCGCACCTCACCTGCGTGGGCGCTTCGCGTGAGGAGATCGCTCATGTGCTCGATCAGCTGAGAGACAGCAAGATCGACAACGTGCTGGCCCTGCGCGGGGATCCGCCCAAGGGGGACACGGCGTTCGTCCCGGTGGCAGACGGCTTCTCCCACGCGTCGGAGCTCATCCAGTTCATCCGGGCGGATTGGGACTTTTGCCTCGCCGGCGCCTGCTATCCGGAAAAGCACCCGGAAGCGTCGGATGCGGACACGGATCTGCAAAACCTCAAGCGCAAGGTGGACGCCGGCGCGGAGTTTCTGGTTTCTCAGCTGTTCTTCGACGAGAAGGACTTCTTTTCGTTCGTGAAGCGCGCCCGGGCCGCGGGCATCGAACGGCCCATCTTGGCCGGTATCATGCCGATCACGAACTTGAAGCAGGTCAAGCGCTTCACCGCCATGTGTGGCGCGCACATTCCGGAAGATCTACTCGCGCGTCTGGAGGCCACCGGCGGCGACGCAGAGCAAGTGCGCCGCATCGGTATCGAGCACGCCACGAAGCAGTGCCGAGCGCTGCTCGAAGGGGGCGCGCAGGGCATCCACTTCTACACGCTGAACCGCTCGCACGCGACGGTCGACATCCTGGAAGCGATTCGCTGACGCGACGGGATTCGCGCCGCACCAACATACATTTGCATCTGGATGTTGGTTCGCCGCGGAACCTCGCGTCACGGATGCGCGACCGGCTTCTCCAAGGACAGGCGCGCCGCGGGCTTGAACCCGGAGCGCTGGAAGAAGCGGATCAGCTCCAGCTGATCCCAGGACACCTGCGTTTCCAGTCGCTCGATGCCCAGGGCGGCCAAGTTCATCTCGAGCTGGCGGAGCAGCGCGCGGGCCACGTGCTGATTGACGTAGGCCGGCGCCACGCCCACGGAGTCGAGAATGGCGACGGGCTCCGGCACGCCGAACTCGCCATAGTACAGGCGGCCCATCATGAAGCCGGCGGGCTCGCCGTCGACGAGGGCCGCCAGCGAAATGCGCACGCCGGTGTCCTTCTCCGACTCCGCGAGCTTGACCTTGTAGTACTCGCGGCGATTGCGCCCGGCGTGCTTTTCGTCGATGCGCACGATCCAATCCAGATCGTCGCTGCGTAGGCTCCGCACCTCGACGTGATCGGTCTCCAGCGTCCCCGGTTCGCGTTCCATTTCCATCGCTTCTCTCCCTCGGCAGACTCTACACGGTTGCTACTCCGCGGATTTGCGGAGCCCAGGCCCGGCGTGATCGCCGTCAGTCGAACAAGCGCTGGGCGCGCTGGGCCACGGCGTTTCGCAACGCGTCGATGCGCGGCGCATGGCGCTGCTCGAGGGCCTGCCACTCCGCCAAGATCCCTCCCACCACGCGCTCGCGTTCCAGTGCGGGTGTGACCTCGTCGGTGATCGGAAACAGGCCCTCGCGCTCGGCGCCATCGTGGTGCTCTTCCAAGTGCTTGTAGGTCGCCTCGGCGTCCAGCAGGGCGAGCACGGCGCGGCGGTCCGGTGCGGCCGTGGAGAGCGCCGTCAGTCGCTGCTCGATGGCGTCGAGGTGCGCGCGCATCTTCTCGTGCTGTCCGGTGTACAGCACCTTCGGCCATTTCTTCACGGGCGGCAGCAGCGGCAGCACCCGCGTCTCTTCGTGGTGCATGTGGATCGCGAGGAGCTCGCGATAGATCGCGAGGAGCTCGCGAGCGGCGTTCACGTCGAGGAGCAGGAGCGCCTCTTGGTGCAAAAGGAACAGGTCCTCGAGCACGCCGTGGAGCCTCAGCAGATCGCGGAACGAGGCCATGAACGGCTCGCTTATCGAGGCTCGGGGTGCGCGGGAAGGAGGGCCATCAGCTGAGCGCGTGTTCAGCTGCCGGAGGCCCCGAAAATTGGGCCAAACCGCGAGCCCCATGCCACCCCGTGGCCATGGCACGACGCGCGCGTACGAAAAGAATCTGGGCCCTGGCCCCGCTCGCGGCCTTGCTCATGTTGGGTTGCACCGGCAAGGGCGAGGACGCGCCCGCTCTGAATAAACCTTCGGACGAGGGAGAGATCCCGAGCGTCCCGGTCCCGCCCGCCAATGGCCCGAAGCTCGGCGCCATCGGCGAGATCGTTCCCGTGCTCGAGCGTCCGGCGCAGACCGGACGGCAGCTCGGCTACTTGCACGCGGGAGCCTTGGTGGCTCGCGCCGAGGAGCCGTACTCGAAGGACGGCTGCGAAGGCGGTTGGTATCCAATTCGGCCCAAGGGCTTCGTGTGTGCGGGAGAGACCGCGACCACGGATCTGAAGCATCCCACGCTGGTGGCGATGTCCCTCCAGCCGAAGCTGGATCAAACGCTGCCGTACACCTACGCGCGAGCGCGTAAGGATACGCCGCTGTACGAGCGGGACCCCGACAAGGACAACGCCGTTCGCGAGGTGGGCAAGCTGCGCGACCGCAGCGTGCTCGCGGTGGTGGGCTCCTGGTCGGCTCTGGATCCCGACGGCAAGATGCAGCGACTGGGGCTGACGACGAGCGGTCGCTTCGTTCGCGCCGCGGATCTCGAGCCCATCAAGGGCAGCGACTTCAAGGGCGTGGAGATCGACGGCAAGGCCGACTTGCCCCTCGGTTTCGTGGTCAAGCGGGGCATCCGCTTCTGGGACGTGGAAAAGGGCGACGCCGACAAGCTGGGCAAGGTCGACTACCACGCCGTTCTGCAGCTCACCGGTCGCTTCCGCACCGTGGGCCCGATGAAGTATTGGGCCACCGCCGACAACAAGTACGTGCGCCACCGCGACGTGACCGTCGTCCGCAAGCGCAACGTGTGGCCGGACTTTGCGACCGGCGATCAGAAGTGGATCGACGTGAGCATCGTGACGGGCACCATGGTGCTGTACGAAGGTCGCAAGCCGTTGTTCGTCACGCTGGTGAGCGTTGGCCGGGATCGTCTGGGTGATCCGCAGAGCTCTGCGAGCACCGCCCAGGGCGTGTTCGACGTGGTGGGCAAGCACATCACCGCGCCCAAGGTGGATCCCAAGAACATCGCCGACTACTTCGACGTGTACGACCCGCCCTGGGCCATCGAGCTATCCAGCGGGCAGCTCTTGCACGCGGCGCTGTGGCACAACCGCTTCGGCATCGAGCACGGCCTGGGCAACGTCCAGATGTCTCCGGCGGACGCGCTCCGCGTGTGGAGCTGGGTCGACCCCGCGGTGCCCGAAGGCTGGCACGGCGTGACGCAGCCGGCGGAAAAGAAGACGATCGTCGTCGTGCGCAAGTGAGCGCGCGGCGTTCGCCGGAGGGCGTCACGCGGGCTCGAAGTCCCGATACACATCGCCGAGCGTGAGCTGCGCACCGATGGATTGCACCTCGAGCGGCGCGGCCGGCTCCCGCGCCTCGAGGGTTTCCCACGTGCCATCCGGCTTGCGGCGGTGGACGGAGATGTGGGGCTCTCGATGCGACACGATGACGATCTCTTTGAGGCTCGGCAAGGTCTTGTAGATGTCGAGCTTGGCGCCCTTGTCATAGGTTTCAGTCGATGGGCTGGTGACTTCGATGACCACGATGGGATTCGTGGCTGCCAGCGGATCGTCAGCGGCGCGCACGACCTTCCCGCAGATGATTGCCCCATCCGGGTACGTCGTGACGTCGGCCGTCGCCACGCGTACGCGAAGATCCGACGTGTAGGCCCTGCACCCCGAGGGCAGCTGGTTGCCCAGAAGTCGGAGCACCGAAGCCGCAAGCGCGGCGTGCTCTGGCGTACCTCCCGCCATCGCGTAGATCTCCCCGGCGATGAACTCGTGGCGGACCGGGCTGTGCTCTTCGAGCAGCACGTACTCCGTGTATGCGTAGCTATGGATCGGACCGGGCAGGGACATGAGCAACGATCCGAGGGTAGCACCCTGCACGCAGAGGGCCCAGGTGGGCTGGAGGTGAGCCCCGACGCCGTGCCCGCGGGCTCTACAGGACAATCAGCTCGCAGGCCGTGCCTTCGAGCGCCGACAGCTTCTCGAACAGATCCTGCGCCAGCGCGTCCAGCGCGTCGCGCGGCAAGCTGCCTTCCACCGTCATCTGGACCGAGTAACTGTCCTCCACGTAGCGGACCACCACGCCTTGAACTTGGATGCGATGGACGCCGAACTCTTCCTCGACCTCGGGCAGCGCCTCGTGCGTCAGCGGCGGAGCGTAGCGTCGTTCGTAGACGTCCAAATCGCCGACCGACTCGCCCTTCTCGGCGCGTTGGAACACTTCGTCGTCCGGGTATTTTCGAGCCCAGAGGGCCTGTTCGAGCTCCCAGAGCTGATTGGGCCTGCCATCGCTGCGCCGAACCTCCCAGCGCGGCCAATCACGCTCGGTGAGCCGCACCCATTCCCAAGTCGCCAGCTCGAGGCGCCAGTCGTCGATGTTCTCCACGAGGGAAGCACCGTGACCGCGAGCGAGCTTGCCACGCTCGACCACGATCGAGGCGCCGTCCTCGCTCAGACGGGCTTGGTGGCTGTGGATCCAACCCGGTGCGGTGCCATGGCATTGCACCGACGCCATCGAGAACGTTTCGAGATCGAGCACGAACACGGGCGTGGTCTCGGGCCTGCGGTCCGCCGGGTAGCCGAGACAACCGATGATCACCAAGCGCCCACCGACCCGCGTGGCCGAGTGGAAGTCTGTCGGGGGGAATACCTCCCGCGGGTAGCCGTAGATGTCGATGCGCCCATCGGGATGCCGCACCACGACGTCGTTGTAGATGAAGAAATCGGGGTCGTAGTGGTCTTCGTGCTCCCCCGCGACGAGCACGACGCGGCCGTCCTCGAGCTCCGTCGTGCTCTGCCCGAAGCGCGAGAAACACCAGCCCGGCCCCGCCGCGAACGCCGACGGCCCAGCGAAGCGCTCGTTGGCTTGGTACGCGCTGAGCTCGGATCTCACCAGCCACTCCCACACGGGATTGCTCATGAGCTCGGGGTTCGAGCCTCCCAGGCTGGGCGAACGCCATTTTGCGAATAGCGCGGGCGCGAGCGGAGGCTCGGGGTCGTCGGCTACGCGCGCAGGATCTCACTTCAATCCGCCGGGCGGAAGCTCAGGGTGCGCTTCACTGACGAAGGTTGGAGGGCGCAACGTGTGGTTCCGCGGCGGACCAACAACCAAACGGATCAGGGCTGGGCGACGGGCGCGATGGACGGCGAGCTTTCGCGGTACGGGGGCGCCCCGGCGTCGTTCGCGCGCCGTCAGCGGCGCTTCCCGTCAACCGGTCTGGCTGGAGCTACTCGCGTCAGGCTGACTTCCGACCCGCTCGTGACGCCAGCGACCAACTCAGCGCGTGTGCTCGGGCGGAGCCGCTGGGGGGCCCCTTTTGGCTGGATCTTTCGACGCCGTCCGGAAGAGCTGCCAGCCCTTTTCGGTGTCTGCCAAGAGCCAGAGCGAGCCCGTGGAGTCCATGAACGGCGTGCCGTGGAAGTTCGCGTAGGGGTCGGTGGGTTTGCGTGGGACGAAGCTCTCTACGCGCCACCGGGCGCCGTCCCACTGGAAGACATCCGAACTCGAGATGAACCAGACGTCGTCCGCGGCGGTTCCCGTCAACCGGTCTGGCTGGAAGTACTCCGGTACCGCGATGAGCGTCCACTTGGAGCCACTAAGCTTCGCTAGCGACCGATGCGTCTCTTGGCGCGGACCGCCAATGACGCCGAACATGTAAGGATTGATGACAGTCCAGACGGTGCCTTCGGGGTCTGCCCACATGTCCCAGAAGGGGGAGAGCGACTGAATGCTGGAAGGCAACGTCGTCGGTCCCCAGCGCATTCCGTCGAAGTGGAAGTAGTGATATGCACGCTCGTCGACACCGTCCCCATACGGTGGAAAGACCATGATCCACATCGAGTCTCTCCGGGGAGCGAAGAGCATTCCCCCGCGCGGGTTGTCAGTTGGCGGAAGAGGGATGCCGAATAGCGGGCGCGTGTCCGCGGGCAAGGTGAACCCGGACCGGCTAGCGAGCAGCGTCAGCCCGAGCAACAGGCTGGTATCCGGCGTGCGTGAGTAGGTGGCGCAGCGCACCGCGCCGTTCGCTTCGAGTCGGGCCACGATGTAGGATTCATCTCTGCCGAAGCCGAGCGCGACTACCCCGTGGTGGGTGCTCCTGAGCCAGTATCCGTCTGGCTTCGCCCCCGGACAGAGCTCCGCTTGGTGGACCACCCGCTTTCCGTCGTGGACATAGACCGTCTTGCCCGCAAGCAAGTAGACGACGTTGCCGGCGCCAGCCATGTCAGTAAAGGCGACGCCCTTGGGCAGCGCGATATGACGAAACGCGCGCGTTGGCCGAAGAGTTGGGTAGGGCAGCGGCTTGGGCAGCTCGACTTTGGGGGGAGCCGGCTCGCGCGCCGGCGATGACGAAGCCGCTGGCGCCGGAGATGGTCGCGTGGGCGCCGGAGCAGTAACAACGCGCGACTGGGGGGGGGGAGAACAGTCGGACAGCAGCAGGGCTGCGGCCAGTGCGGGGAGCAAGGACCGCATTTGACAGTGGTCAGTTCTGGCGCTCATCCCGGGCATGGCCCGCAAGCGTAGCTTGACACCAAGAAAAAAAAAAAGATGACCATGCTCTCATGGGGAATCGTGTCGCTGCTATCGCCTTCGCAACCTTGGGATTGGCAATCGCGTCGCTGCCTGCGGCAGGCTGCGGCGGGCAACGCGACGACGTCGTCGCGAAAAAGGGCTCACCGCTGATCGCCGGCACGGTCGTGGACGACGCGGCATCCGTGGGTGTCGTGTGGCTCGAGTACCTCGACCAGGCGAATTTCGTTTGCTACGTGGGCACAGGCGTCGTCCTCACCAACGACACGATACTGACGGCCGGACATGTTGCCGATTGGCTGCTGGCCAAGAGCATGTGTGCCAAGGGCGGCTATGTGCCCACCAAGCTCCGCGTGACCATGCCCGATCCAAGCGTTGCCGGCGGCGAGCAGGTTCGTGTCATCTCCTGCGGGGGGACCACGAAGGAAGGGTGTGGAGCCAGGTTTCATTCCGGCTATCAAACCTCGACCAAAGGGAACAATCGAGGCCAGGATGCGGCTGTACTGACCGTGAGCGGCAGCCTGGTCGTGAACGGAGTCAGCTCGTTCTACAGGCGCCCCATCAGCAAAGACAGCATCCCACCCTACAACCAGAAGGTCACGTGCTACGGCATGTCGGACAGCGCGCCCGTCGCGCCCTTCACAACCGGTGTGTTGCACAAGGCGGACTTCACGGTTCTCAAGTACCCGCACGACATCGTCAAAGCCAACATCGATCCGTCCGTGCTTCCACTCTGGGAGACAGACACGATGTTCACCATCAGTCGAGGCGGCGGAGTGACACCCACTGGAAACGTGTATGATCCCGGAGGTGGGTTCGCGGCCATCACGGTGCGGGGCGACTCGGGAGGTCCGTGCATCCAACACACCGCGGGAGTTGCGGGCGACTTGATGGGTATCGACCACGCGGCGCCAGAAGTCGCGGGCGCAGACACTCCCAAGTACGCTGACATCACCGCCGTCCAGGGCTTTCGAAATTGGCTCCGCTCCGCGCTTGGCGTGCAGGCGGGGCGGGTCTTCGCGGATCTGGACTTGGATGGCAGCGCCGACGATGGTGTCGAGGTGCGAGCGTCGAGCCTCGACACTATCGAGGTCGTGGTGTTCTACAACAACGGTGCGACGGAAATCTCGCTGGATACCGGGATTTCGACGAGCCTTGCGCCGTTCGCCGGCTCCTATCTCGGCGACTTCGATGCGGACGGCGATAGCGACGTAGTTGCGACTATTGGAAGCGCGCTGAGTGCGCTTCCGTTCTACTTCAACGGGGCTGGAGCTAGCTCCTTCTCCTTCACGACGCCGTCGACGTGGCAGCCCAATGGGCCCTACGCGTTCATGGAGGTGGGGCGCTACGACGAGGACGGTACGGATGACCTAGCGGCGGTGCGTGCCGATGGAACCGAAGACGTCTTCATTGGCGAGCCAGGCGTGGGCCTCACGGTTCCGGCGCAGTTCGTGCCGCGCGGGTTCAACTGGTGGGGAGCGGGCGACCAGGAAGCGTTCGCCGCTGGCGAGCCGGGCTTCTTTATTGTCAAACCCGTTCCGGGGGGGGCCGGGGGCGCTGCGGGCAGCGGCGGAGCCGGCGGAGCCGCCGGCAGCTCGGGAACGGGCGCTGGTGGCGCGGCCGGTGCAGGCGGTGCGTCGGGTGCCGGCGGCACGGCCGGTGCAGGAGATCCCGGCAACAGTTTCGATTCGGTGGAGGGCCGAGTGTTCCTGCACTCGAACCCGGGCACGGAGTTGGAGGCGTGGGAGCTGAGTCTCTCGAGCCTACAAACGAAACTGCCGTCTCTGCCGTACAGCTCCGCGCCGGGTGACGGGTTTGGACAGGCGCTGGCGTGGGGCAGCTTTGATGGAGATCCCCAACGTCAGGCCCTCGTAGTCGGCGCGCCGGGAGTCACGGTGGATGGGCACACCAACGCTGGCTTGATCACAGTTTTCTCTCGGAGCGACACGGCCGCCGCTGGATTCGCGGTGGAAGAGCTCGACCGCAAGGTGCTCAAGGGAACCGCGACGACGGACGCGTTCTTTGGTCGCGTGCTCGCAGCTGGGGACTTTGACGGAGACTTCGTCGATGATCTTGCCGTCGTGGCGGCGGACGGCGTGCTGATCCTCCGCGGGCAGTCTGGCACCGGTTTGACGGCATCGAGCCCACAGACTGAGCTCAGCCTCGCGGACGTGGGGCTGGTCACGCCTGTCGCAGCGGCAACTTCCGGTGACGTGAACTGCGATGGTTTCGAGGATCTCGTCCTCGGGGCGCCGGATGAGAACGTTGGTGGAGTGCCCGGTGCCGGTGCGGTCATCGTGCTTTTCGGTAGCGCTGGAGGACTGGATGGCGAGCTTCGGCAGCGAGTCGACGAAAGCGTGGATGACATCCAAACCGAGCCGAAACCGGCAGAGTTCTTTGGTCAAAGTTTGGCCGCCGGCAACTTCAATGGCGATTCCTTCGCGGGCCGGCCGTGCGTGGACGTGGCGGTGGGCGTCGGCGAAGGCACCGGGTCGATCTCGAACGGTGCAGTCCACATCCTGTACGGTGGCGCAGATGGGCTGACCGGTATCGGCAGTCAACACCTGGTCCAAGGTGGGGCCGCTGCCGGCGGAACGAAGATCGCAGACGTGAGCGAGGAGGGCGACGCGTTCGGCGGATTCCTCGCAGTGACCCGAGCCGATGTCGATCGTTTCGATGATCTAGTGATTGGCGCTTGGAACGAGAATTCGGCGCAAGGTGCCGCTCATATCCTGCGAGGGAGTGCAGCGGGCGTCACCGCCCAAGGACAGGCGTTCTGGAGGCAGGGTCAAGGTGGCGTGCCGGGTACGCCTTCTCCGCCGGGTCAGAATCCTCTCTCTCCTGGTAACCGTTTTGGCTGGAGCGTGGGCGGTACCAGCAACGGACTGGTAGTGATTGGAGCGTCTTGGCAGACCGTGCAGCAAACGGACCCGGCGGCAACCCTCGAGAACGCGGGTTGGCTCGCCACGCTGCGCGTCGACGATGCCTCGCCGATTGGTGTGAGCGACAGCGTCGTATTCGAGGGAGCCCGCAAGGACGCGTTCTATGGGGCAGTGCTTACCGGCCCACGGCCAGCGTTCGTTCCGCGAAAGAGCCCTCCGCCTCGCTACAGTGGGTCGCTCATACTCCAGGGGGGTGTGCCGCACGACGTGAGCGATATGGCGTGCGCGCGCGACCGGGTCGCACCAGTCTTGAGCAACATTGCCGTGGTCCCGGCATGCCTCTGGCCGCCCAACCACAAGCTCGTTTCGTACGAACTTGGCAGCGACATCCAATTTGGCGTCAGCGACAACTGCGATCCGAGTCCTCAGGTCAAGATCTTCAGCGTGGTCAGCAGCGAGCCGGGCGGGAAAGCATCTTTCACTCTCGGGCTAAATGGCATGTGCCTGCGCTCGGAGCGAAACGGGCCTGGTGACCGGCGGTACACGGTGACGCTCGAGGCGACGGATGCTTCGGGGAACACCACACAGCAGACAGCAACGATCACCGTGCCGCACAACAAGACCGCGGGATGTGGCGTTCCTCCGCACGGCTTCGTGAAGGACGGAGACCCCTCGTGCATGTTCTGATCGGGTAGCGGGAGATCGCCGAGACCGTCGCGGAACAGCGCTGGTTCACGCCCACTGTCGTTGAACCGTAGACATCTGGTTGGCACAGGATGGAAGCGCAACCGCTCATGGATCAGGGGGCGCAGGGCGCGACGTGTGGTTCCGCGGCGGACCAACATGAAAGCGATCCGAGCGGGGGACGAGCGGTGGCTGTGGTGATGGACGGCGTGGTTTCGCGGGAGCTTTGCTGACAGAACGGCGTGCGATCGACGCCGGGGCGCCCTCGTGCTTGCGTCAGTCGCCTGCCATGACCGAAGCGCGTGCGAAACGTCCGAGCGCGAGCCCCAGCGTAGCTACGCTGCGTCGCGAGCTCGGCGCGCCGGCGTTTCGGTTGCTCGGGGCCGTGTGCTTGGAGGGCACGCTCGAAGAACGCGCGCTGTTGGCCTTCGCGGCGGATGCGCCTGCGGTCGAGCGTCAGTCCAAGGTGTTGCTGACGCGAGGCCTCGTCTCGCGGGTGCCGGCGACGGCGTGGGGCAACGAGCCGGGTCTGCGTGCGACGCCTGCGTGGCGCCAGCTCGTGCTGCGCGACCTTTCGGCGCATGCAGAGCTGGAAGACCTGGTTCGCGACTGCCATCAGCTGTTGGAGTCGCGCTCTCAGGCGCCGCTGGAGCTCGCCTTGCAGCGTGGAGCTCTGACGACCTTTCGCAAGCTGCGGAGCGCGCAGCCGGTGCGCTTGCGCGGCCACTTGCGGACGGACGCCGAGTGGCTCCGGCAAACCCTGTGTCAGCCCTTCGATGGCGCGTGGCTCGAGGCAACCTTCGGCGAAGACGCGGTCGACATGGCCGAGATCGTGCTCACCGACGCGCTGTGGGCTTTCGCCGATGTCGACGGCTTGGACGAGTGGTTCGCGGCGCGGGTGCGCCAGCTGGACGACAGCCCGAGCAAGCAGACGCGGCTGCGAGTCAGTGCGGAGCACCGCGTGCTGCGCGCGAAGTCCGCCGCGCTTCGGAGCGAGCTCTTGCAGCTCTCCCCGGGGCTGCGCAGTGCGTGCGAGATCTGCTTGGCGTTTCTCGAGGGCGAGCGCGGTCGTGCCCAGGCTCTGTTGGCGCAGGCCTCGACCCGGATCGAGCTCGAGCTCGGGGCCCTGGCGCCCATCCTGGCGCTCTTGATTGCGGCCGACGGTACGCCCGCGGCCCTGTCGCGCGCGCGTCGCTTGATGGGCAAGGGGCGGCGTTCCGATCAGAAGGCCGCCGCGCGGGGCTTCAAGGCCTTGGTCGCCCATTTGACCGATCCGCAGAGCCACGCGCGTCGTCTCGATCCCCACCAGATCGGGAGATCTGGCAGCGCTTGGGAGCTGTTGCTTTCCGGCGTTGCCGTCGAGCTCCACGTTCACGACGAGGTGACGCGTGCTGTCTGGGCGGAGCAGCTCGGTCGCGCCGCAGCGGAATGGCATGCCGCGGGCTATCTCTTCGTCGCTCAGCAAGGCGCGGCGCTGGCGCAGCGTTTCGATGGCCGCACGGCCACTCGCGCGCTCCAAGATGTGAACGTGGAGCTGCCCGCGCAGACGCTGTGGTCCGGCCTCGAAGCGAAGCCCGAATGGGAGAAGGCGCTCCTACGCCTCGGGCAGCTCTCGCGTCAGCTCGAGCACGATGCCGAGCGTCACTTCCGCGTGGCGTGGTTCGTGGACATGACCGACGGTGAGCTTTCACGCCCTGCGCTTCAGGAGTACCGCTCCGATCAAGGGGCGTGGACCCAGGGGCGACGGCTGAGCTGGGGATCGCTGTACGCCGTACGCGATCAGCTGCCGATCGAAGACGTGCGCGTGCTCGACTGCAGCACCGAGACGCTCAGCGGCGAACGTGAGCCCACGCCCGAGGCGGTGGAGGCCCTGATCGGACACCCGCGGGTGTACAACGGGGTGCGGCAGCTGCTCTCCGTCACGGTGCTTCGCGGCCGGGCGCGCGTGGAAGCTCGCGAAGCGGCCGGCCAGATCCGCGTGGTGGTCGAGCCGGCGGGCGCGCGGGCCGGGGTGAACGTCAGCGTCGAGGCGGAAGACCGACTGCGCGTGTACCGCGTCTCGGACGAGCTGGCGCGCGTGCTGGAAGCGCTTCCCAACGGCGTCGCAATTCCGAAGAGCCACGAGGCGGAGTTGCTCGAAGTGCTGGGCAAGCTGTCCCTGGCCGTGGACGTGGTGAGCCCGGAGCTCGGCATCGAGCGCGACGTAGAGGCTGATTCCACGCCCATCGCGCGCGTCGCGCCGCACGCCGGCGCCTTCTTGGTGCAGTTCGGGGTTCGTCCCTTCGGTACGGAGGGCCGCTTCTTCGTGGCGGGGCAGGGACGCCGGCGCATCCAGCGCGCAGAGCGCGGGCGGCGCGCGCGCTGTCAGCGCGATCTGCGGCGAGAGCGCCAGAGCGTCGACGAGCTGATCGCCGCTTGCGCGAGCTTGCCCGCCGTGAGCGACGACTCCCCGAGCGAGCTCGACCCGCCCGACAGCTGGATGCTCGGAGAAGAAGAGCTGCTCGCGCTGTTCAGCGATCTGGGCAAGACGGAGCTTGTCCACCGCGTCGAGTGGCCCGAGGCGCCCCTGGTGCGGCTGCGTGGCACGGCTAGCTCGCATCAGCTGCAGGGGCAGCTGCGCTGCATCAAGGGGTGGTACCTGGCGCGCGGCGAGGTGAAGCTGAGTGACGTCGACGCGGTCAGTCTGGAGCAGCTCGCGCGCGCGGCGCCGATCGGGCTGGGGCGCTTCGTTCGCCTCGAGGCGGGCGAGTACGTCGAAGTGGAAGGCCGGGTGCGTCGTATCCTCGCGGCGCTCCGCGGTGCGGCGCGACCGCGCGGTACGGGCCTCTCGGTGCATCGGGGTGCGCTCAGCACGCTGTCTCAGCTCGCAGCGCCCGAGAGCGGTTTCGACGTGGACGGGGAGACGACGGCGTGGCTCGAGCGCGTGCGCAGGCTGCAGCACGCGCAGTTTCCCGTCCCGGCGAACCTGAACGCAGAGCTGCGGGACTATCAGCGCACCGGTTACGAGTGGCTGAGCCGTTTGGCGGAGCTCGGCCTCGGAGCGTGCCTGGCAGACGACATGGGCCTCGGCAAGACGCTGCAGATCATCGCGCTCCTGCTCGCGCGCCCCGGCCGGGCGCTGGTGGTGGCGCCGACCTCGGTGTGCCTCAATTGGGCGCGGGAGATCGCGCGCTTTGCGCCGGATCTGCGCGTGCTCGAGTACCTCGGCAAGCGCCGGTCTGCAGAGCTCGACGACTTTCTGGGCGCGGGCCCGGGTGTGGTGATCACGAGCTACGCGCTCTTGCAACAAGACGCGCACGAGCTCGCCCAGCCGGAGTGGGACGCCGTGGTGCTCGACGAAGCACAGTTCATCAAGAATGCGTCGTCGCTGCGCGCCAAGGCCGCCTACGGTCTGAACGCTCGGGTACGCATCGTCGCTACGGGCACACCGCTCGAAAATCACCTTGGCGACATCTGGAGCTTGTTCCGCTTCCTGAATCCGGGGCTCTTGGGCGACTGGAAGAGCTTCCGCCGCGAGTTCTTGCGGCCCATCGAGCAAGATCGCGACGAGACCGTGCGCGAGGAGCTTCGCAGGCGGCTCGAGCCCTACGTGCTTCGCCGTGAGAAAACCGCGGTGGCGGCCGAGCTGCCGGCGCTCACGGAGATCGTCCACGAGGTGCGCTTCTCCGACGACGAGAAGCTCCGCTACGCGCTGCTCCGCAAGCAAATCCACGAAAAACTGTTCGGCCCCGGGCGGCGCGAGAACAAGCTCGAGGTGCTCGCCGAGATCACGCGTCTGCGTCGCTTCTGCTGTCACCAACGCCTGATCTTTCCTGACGCGGAACCGGAGTCGGCCAAGGTCACGGCGTTCTTGGACCTGGCCGAGGAGCTCGCGGAAAACCGCCATCGCGCGCTGGTCTTCAGCCAGTACGTCGACTTCTTGTCGCTGGTCCGCGAGGAGCTGGACGAACGTCAGATCGGCTACGAGTACCTGGATGGCTCGGTGCCGAAGGCCGAGCGCCAGCGACGCGTCGACGCATTTCAAGCCGGGGATCGCCCGCTGTTCCTGATCAGCCTCAAGGCCGGCGGCTTCGGCCTGAACCTGACGGCTGCGGACTACGTGATCCACCTCGACCCGTGGTGGAACCCGGCCGTGGAAGCGCAGGCCACGGATCGGGCCCACCGCATCGGCCAAGAGCGCCCCGTCACGGTGTACCGCCTGCTGGTGCGCGACAGCATCGAGGAGAGCGTCACCGAGCTGCACGCTCGCAAGCGCGAGCTCGCGGCCGCCCTCCTCGATGGCAGCGACCGAGTCGCGGAGCTCGACACCGAGAGCCTGATCGCGCTGCTCGACCACGGGTGACGGCGTGGGCCAAGCTGATCACCCGCCTTTGCGCACCTCGTGGAGCTTGACCCGAAGTACGCGAGCGTAGTGGGCGAAGTCGGCATCCGTGCTGAACACGGTGAGCCCACGGCGCACTGCGGTGGCGCAGATGAGAAAGTCCGTGTTCGAGCCTTGAACCCCGCGTGCTCGACACATGTTGAAGTAGCTCGCCGCTTCTTCGAAGTCCTCGCTGCCAAGCTCGATGTCCGGAAAGGCGCGCAAGCGATCCCGTAGAGTGCGAAACTGCGCGAGCGTCTTTACCCCTGACAGCAGCTCCTGGCGGATCGGGCCGATGATTGCGACCCGGCCTTCACGGATGAGCTCGGTTAACTCACGTTCTTCCGCGGTCCCGCGCGGCTTGTTGCGCCGGAGCGCCAGCGACCAAACAGATGTGTCGACCAGGACGTTCACTTGCGCCGGCGTTGTTTCTTGTAGTCGTAGCCGGCATCGACATCCACCTTGCCGAACAGCTCGACGATCCGCCCTTGCTGACGTCGTTGAATGTACTCGCGGAGTGCCTCCGTGACGGTTGCCTTCTTGGTCGCGTGACCGCCGACGCGAAGAGCCTCTTCCAAGAGCCCTTCGTCAATTGCCAGGTTCGTGGCCATGTGTAGAAGTCTACACATGAGCATGTGTGACGCAAGTGCGGCCAGCCAGAGCTACTGGCATTGGGTCGCGCACGACGAAGAGCGGCAGCTCAGATACGGCTCCGCCGTTGCGTACCCTTTGGGGTAGTTGCCATAGCAGCCTTGCACGCAGTCTTGGTCCGTGCAGGCCTTGATGCAGTACGCGAGGGCTTGGCCACCATCCGGGTCCGATGCCATTGCTTTGAGCTCGCTGCAGCAGTTCGTCTTTTCGCAGCTGTCGCACGGGGTATCGACGGAGAAGTGCTCGCAAGCAGAGCACACGCCCCAGGCCAGGAGCGTCGAGCTGCAGTCGTAGAGGGCGACCTCTGCGTGGCCGCTCGGATCGCAGGTAACCGTCCCGGAGTTGTCACACTGCTTCAGGGCGGCGAACTCGGATTGACATGACGTGAGACCCGCGAAATCGCTCTCGCAGTCCGAGGTGCACGTGGCCTCGTCCTTTTCGTTCGGAAGCAATGTGGGCGCAAGCAGCGGCGCAGCCCGAGGTCGAGGCATCGGCGGTGCCGCTGCTGCCGGCAGTGCCACTGCTGCCGGCGGTGCCACTGCTGCCGGCGGTGCCACTGCTGCCGGCGGTGCCACCGCCTCCGTTCCCGTCACTGCTGGTGATGCCACCGCAACCGAGAGCCAAGGAAAATGTGGCACTCGCAATCACCATGGCGTGGGTCGCTACGCTGTTTCGCATCCATCACCTCCCCGAGTGATGAGCAGCTTAGCGCCGTTCGGGACGTTCGACCACGCGAGATGGGGTGGGCGTGCCCAGGGATGCGCTGAGCGCCCGCGAGGTTCCGCGGCGCAGCGACAAGAATCGGACCCAGCGTCAGTTCTTGTCGAGCAGGCCGCGGACCGCCCTATGGGGCGAGCGAGGGCCGCGCGCCGCGATTTGTCGTCGACAAGCGTCACGTTGTTCGGGTAGAGGGCGATCATGCGCCATGCCGGGGTTGGGGTTGGGGTTGCAACATGGTTGATCAGCTTGGCAAGCGCCGGGCAGATGCCACCGGCGGAGACCGATCCAGCGCCGCCGACCGCTGCGCCAAGAGAAGCGCCGCCGGCGGAAGCGCCGCCAGACCAAGCCCCGGAGACACCAGAACCCGTGGAAGAACAGCCCACGGCGGCACCACCACCTGTCCCCGCGGAAGAGCAACCCGTGCCCTTCGACACCTCCGCGGCGTGGGGGCCGTCGACGGCGAATGCGGCTCTGGCGCCACCCTACGAAGTTGGAAGTACGGCTAGCGCGGGCGGCGAGCGCACGAGCAGCGTCGCAGTGTTGGTGAACCCCGCTGGGATACTGCTCCACACGCTCACGTTCGACGTTGGCGTCGCCGTTTCCAACAAGGTCGCTCTGATCGGTACCGGAACCGTGTTCCTGGGTGACTTTTCAGGCGGTGGCGGCGGCGTCGGTGTGCAGTACTTTCCTGCTCCACGCCGCACATTTCATGGATTTTTCATGATGCCGAGTCTGCGCTACTGGAGCGTGTCCACGGAGATCACGACCACTGATTCCGCGGGTGAAACGGTGACCAAGGACGCCGACGCATCGCTGGTCGCAGTGGGCTGCTTGTTCGGCTATCAGTTCAATTGGGGCTTCGCGCTACGCCTGGGCGGCGGCGCCTACTACGCCGCCGCGACAGCCGAATCCGAAGGCTACGAAGCGGACTTTGCCGGCTTCGTACCGGCCTTGGAAATCGCTCTGGGCGCGGCGTTCTAGCCGTCCGATGGCGCCGCCACACCGGCATCTGGAGCTGGGTCGGTGGGGGGCGCGCCGCCATCAAGAGTCTCCGGGGAGCTGCTCGGCTCAGGCGGGGTCACGGGCGGCTGCGGTGGCGGCGCCGGCGTCGGCGCGGGAATGGGCTCTACGCTCTCGGCCACGGACTCGGGATCCTCGGGAATGTAGACGAACGGCGCAAACCGAACCTTGTCGACGAACGCTTGAAACTCGTCCCGATGTTCGTCGAACTTCTCTGCGCGCGCTGCGTAGCCGATGACCACGAGAGCCGTGCGGTGCACCAGGTAGCTGAGACTCTGTCCCGGAACCGCCGTGGCCGGCCAAGGGAAAGTCGGCGGGTTGTGGGACTTGTAGCGCTGGAGATGTCCGATCTTCGCCAGCACGACGCGCGATCGAATCAAACGCTGCTTCGGATCCGCCGCCAACCGCGCAGTGTCGGCCATCTCGTAGTCGCCGGAGATTGCGGGAAACCCGGCCACTGCCGCGAGCTTTCGCTCCACCAAGAACGCCGTGTAGACGCGCCCGGCAGGGGGAGCCGACGTGAACAGAGACGCTTGAGCCAGAGGTTTTGCGCCAGCCAAGCCTTCCCCGAACTTGTCGAGCAGCGAGGAGAGATCCATCCGCGCAGCGCTCGGGAGCATGGGGTGCACCTTGAGCCAGATGACGGACCCGTCCCTCAGGTTCGAGAGCTTCAGATCCGAGACGCGCTCACGGAGGTGCTCGTCAGAGCCGATTTGCCCATCGCCGTTCAAGTCGAGGTCGCGCACCGTCTCGTACTCTGCACCCCCCTTTGGCTCCCAGTTGCCTCCCTTGGCAACCCAGTCGTCGACGCGCCAATCCGCGCCGACGAACTGGCCCCCCGTGGCCAACGCCATGACCCCATAGGACGTTTGGCTGAAGCCGTTGGCATCGACGACCGACGACTGCGTTGGGTGCGCGCAACCCGACAGCGCAAAGCACGAGACGATCCCCACCACACCACTCATGAACCTTGCCATCAAGGCCGAGTCTACAACGTATTTGGGGTTCTGCGCAGGCGCCAAGATCCGTCGCACCACGCGTGGTTCCGCGGCGGACCAACCAACAAACGGATCAGAGCTGGGCGACGGGGGCGGCGAGATCCTTGCCGCGGCGCTTCAGTTGCTCGTGGCGATAGGCGCCGAGGAGCGCGGCGCCGATGGCGCCGGCGAGGACGCCGCTCGGGTGCGTGGCCACGTTCACCTCCGCGGGGCGCTTGCCGGCGGGGCGCTTCTTGTTCTTCTCGTCCGAGAGGATCTTCTCGACGGCGGCCACCAGGCCCTCGTCTTGCGAGAGGCCGCCGGTGAGCAGCACGGTGCCTTCGGCGCCTACGGAGCGCACCAGCTGCACCAAGCGGCCGGCGATGCTCAGGTGGATGCCGCGTAGGATGTCGGAGGTCGAGATGCCGCGGGCCACCATGTTGATCACGTCGGTTTCGGCGAGCACGGCGCAAATGCTGGATACCTTTTCGGGGCTTTCGCTCACCTTGGAGAGGCGGCCGACGTCGTCCAGGGGCACGCCCAGGTAGCGGGCGATGTTCTCGAGGAACTGGCCGCTGCCACTGGCGCACTGGCTGGTCATGCGGTGGCCGAGCACGCGGCCTTCGTCGTTCATCTTCAGGCCGCGGGCGTGCAGACCGCCGATGTCCAACGCGGCACGGGCTTCCGGGCACAGGAACAGCGCGCCGCGGGCGTGCGTGGTCATGCTGTAGAAGTGGCCGGTGCGGAAGTGCACGCTGTCGCCATCTCCGGTGCTGGCCACGTAGTCGAAGCTCTTCGGGTCCACGTCGGCCTCGTGGCAGGCCGCTTCGAAGGCGGCGTCCACCACGTCCATCACCTTGCGGCGGCGGATGCGCTGCACGGAGCTCGCCAACAGGCGCGCGTCTTTGCCGGCTTTGCTCGCCAAGATGGCGACCTTCACGGCGCTGGCGCCGGGATCCACGCCGGCGGTGATGTGCTCTCCGTTCTTCATGACACGGCTCCCTGTACTTGAGCTTCCACGAAGGTGGGCAGCACGGCGGGCCGCCCGGCATTCACGTCGTCCAGCGCGAACATGGCAGCACCCAGCGCGCCCATGTAGATGGAGTCCGGATGTGCGTTCAGCGTGAGATGGTTGCCGTAGTTCTCGTCCACCAGCTCGCGCAGCACGCGGGTGGCCATGGGGTTTTTGCAGACGCCGCCGGTGAAGGTGAACTCCTCGAACACGCCGCCGGAGCGCGCCAGCAGGCTCATCGCCCGCAGCATGATGGAGCGGTGCAGGCCCGCCAGGATGTCCTCGCGACGCTCGCCCAGACCCAGCCGCTCACGGAGCTCCGCGCCCGCGAACACGGTGCAGGTGCTGTTCACCTTCACCACGCGCTGGGCGCCCAGAGCCAGGGGCCCGAGCTCGTGCAGGCCCAGGTTCAGCTCGTCGGCGATGTAGCCGAGGTAACGGCCGCAGCCGGCGGCGCAGCGATCGTTCATCTGGAAGGAGGTGACGACGCCCTTGTCGTCCACCTGAATGGCCTTGGTGTCCTGGCCACCGATGTCGAGCACCGTGCGCGTTCCGGGGAACACGTTGTGCGCGCCGCGGCCGTGGCACAAGATCTCGCTCTTCACCGCTTGCTTGGGGAACGGCAGCGTTTGCCGCCCGTAGCCGGTGCCCACGAAGGACACTTCCTCGATGCGGGTGTCGGCGGCGACGTCCACCGCGCTCAGGACCGCCTCGCGGGCGCTGTCGTTCCCGGTCACGCGCTTCGCGGCGCGCCGCAGCAGATCGCCGAAGCTCCGCGCTTCGCGTCGCGTTTCCACCTCCAAGATGGCGCGATCGAACAGACCCGTCACGCGCTCGTAGGACAAGCCGCGCTCCGCGGCCACGCGCTCCGCCTGAGCCATGAAGCCCGCCGCGGCGAGATCGCGGAAGAAGTCGCTCTTACGGCCACCGCCACCGAACAGGCTGGGCGCTTCCTTCTTCATCGCGTCGACGACCTCGTCCACCGCGGGCGCCAGCGCGTCGCGATCGCCGATGTACGTGAGCATGCGGAGCACCCGACTCAGCTCTTCGTGCAGCTCGCCCAGCTGGTCGAGGTACAGCTCCAGACGAAAGGCGTCCAAGAGCTCGTCGCGGCGCTTCTTCGCGTCCCCCGCCATCTTGGCCAGGGCGCGCTCCAGCAAGGTGAAGCGCACGTTCACGAGGCCTTCGTCCCGCGCCACGGCGCAGGCCACCTCGTAGTTGCTGCGGCTGTTGGTGATGCCGCGGCCCACGATCTCGCCGGCTTCGTCCAGAAGCACGGCCTTCGTGGTGGTGGAGCCCAAGTCGATGCCGACTACGACCTTCATGCCGAAGCCCTCCCCTTGCGGGCGTCCAACATCTGCATGTAGCTCTGCAGACGGTTCTCGATGTTGGCCTTGCCGAAGTAGCGCGGGTCCACCAAGTCCGACTCGATGAAGCCGCCGGGCACGCCGGTGCGCTTCTCCAGCTCGCGCAGGATCAGGAGCTGCCCTGCGGAGAAGGAGTTGCAGCTCTTCACGCTGTTGATCAGGAAGCCGTCGGCCTTGTACTCGGTGATGTACTTCTCGAGCAGCTTGGTGCGGCTGGGCAGGCCCAGGTTCGTGTAGCAACCCAGGCAGTAGTCCGCGAGGCTCTCCAAGGGGTTTGCCGGATCGTGGCGGAAGCCAGTGTCGTACAGGCCGCCCACGCGCGTGTAGGTGCTGGCCACCACCGTGGCACCCTCGCGGCTGAACATGCGCCAGAAGTCGAAGAAGTTGGTCCAGTTCGGCGGACCTTCCACCACGATGCGGAACTTCTCTTCGCCCGCCTCGCCGTCCGGCGTGATGGGGCCGAGGTTCTTCTTCATGCGCTCCTCCACCTCGGAGCGGAGGAGCTTGTAGTAATCCACTGCGTCTTCCGTGCCGCGGAAGGCGCTGAAGATGGGCCCGATGTAGTACACGCCGCCGAAGTACCCATCGATGGGCGAGGGCGTGTGCTTGGCGCTCTCCCACACCGCCACCAGGTCGTCTTCCGCTTGCTTGGAGAGGGCGAGCCGGCGGGCCAGCTCTTCGCGATCCAGCTTCTTGCCGGCCACCTTCTCGAGCGCGGGGATTACCTCGCGCTCGAGCTGATCCACCACGTACTTCCGCATCTCGTCGGTGATCACGCCGTCCGGCTGGTACGGCACGTGGAGCATGACCACGGGGCATTTGTACTCTTCACGCAGCAGCTCGAACCACTTCATGAAGGTGAAGCAGCCGGTGTAGCTGAGCAGCAACAGATCCGGCTCCGGCAGCTTGGTGCCCGTGGGCCCGATGTTGCCGTTCTTCATCATGCCGATGTCGCACTTCACGTAGGTGCACACGTCCTCGGAGTGGCCGGCCTTCTCTGCGTCCGCGATGAAACCGCCGCTCTTCTTGCGCATGCCCGACTGCAGCGCGTTGATCTCCGGCAGCACGGGCAGCAGATCCAGGCTGCGGATCAGCTCCGTGAGGTTACCGGGCACGAAGGTGTACACCACCTTCTTGCCATCGGCCTTGGCCGTCGCGAGCTTGTCGAAGTGATCGCCGATCATCTGCTTCTGGCGAAGCTGGCTGTCGTCCTTGGCGGCTTCGTCTTCCGCCGGCGTGCGGGTCACTACCTGTGATTGAGTCATGCTGCGCTCCCCCAGAGCTTCACCGCGTCCGAGAAGGCCCCGGCCTGCTCGCGGATCACCTGGAATTGGCCCGTGTTTTCACTGAACTTGAGACTGGTGTGGGGGATCTTCGCGCGGTCCAAGGCGCTCTCCAGCATGGGCTGGTCGAGCAGTGCGGGATCACAGAAGGAAGCCGCCGCGAAGATCACGCCTTCGGCCTTGGCCTGCTTCACGCACTCGATCAGCGCGGCGCCCTTTTCCTCTTCGCCGATGTAGCGCGAAGCAGTGGCGGTGCCGCGGCGCAGGTACGCGAGCGCCAGGCTCTCCAGCGGGTCCTGCTCAGCGGGCGTCTCGATGGCACCCTCGATGAAGCGCAAACCGAGCTGGAAATCGTCGTCCACGATGTCGCAGCCGGCGGCCTCCAGCGTCTTGATCAGACCCAGCGGCGGCTGCTCGCAGAAGGAGCCGCGCACCACCACGCGAACGTTGTCGTACACCCGCGTCTGGCGATCCTTCACCGCGCTGGTGAACTCGCGAACGAGCGCCTCGTGGTCCTTCGCCAGCATCATGCTGCCGGCGCGAGCGATGAGATACGCCTCCGATGCGCGCACGCGCCACGGCTCTTCGCGCCTGAGGGCGTCCAGCTCCTCCAGCGCCGCGCGCCGAGCGTTCTCTTCCGCGATGGCCGTGCGCAGGCGATCCGCGTCCAGCGGCTTCGCGCCGCGCTTCTCGAGCTCGCCGGCGATGCGCCTGAGGTCCTGGGCATAGAAGCGACCGCCCACTTCGGGGTCGAAGTTCTGCGGCAGATCCAGATACGCGGCGTAGCGATCCGGAAACAGCATCGCCCACATGCCGCCCAGGTTTCGGATCACGTCACAGATGGACGGGAACACCATCGCGTCCATCACGTCCAAGCGGCCGGACAGCGCCATCTCCACCACGCTGCGGGGGATGTGGCAGATGTAACTCTGGAAGTAGGAGTCGCCGCGGATGATGTCGAGCTGGTCGCCGCCACCGAACACGCCCACGGGAAGCGCGCCCATGGCCTCGAACAGCGGTCGGGGCGTGTAGATGGGCAACGTGCCCACCGCCAGCGCTCCGGGGTTCTTCTCCTTCCAGCTCTTCACTGCGCCGAACGAGAGATCGTCGACCAGCTCACGCGCACGTTCGAGGATCGCGCCGGCGGGATCCTGCTCTGTGGCGACCTGTGCCTCGGTCATCCTGGGCCTCCTCGCGGCGAGGTGCTCGCCGCCTATGCACGAACGTTCGTACGGGTCGGAAACTCAGGAAATGAGTGGAGTCATGTTCTCGGAACTATTGGATATCGCCTCCGATTACTGCTGACGCAGGGAGTCACAATCCAGCGCGCCGCCCAGCGCGCGCACTTTGCCCAGCCAGCGGGATTTGGGCGCCATGCTCTTCCAGCGGCTGGCGTCGAAGTCGCACTCACTGCTCGCCCCACTCTTGGGATCCGCCAGCGTGACGACGTAGCTCTCGCTCCGTTTCCCTTCCCGTTCGCAACCCAGGCACTCACCGGTCTTGGCGAGGTTCACCGCGGGCCACGCCGGTGCGTCCCCGAGCCCGCCGCTGGCTTTCTCCGTGCGCTCCGAGCGCCACGCTTGCACCGTGAAGGTGCAGCGATCTTCCATCACGGGCTCGTCGCGATACTTCGGCGTGCACTCGCGCTTCTGGGTGTAGGTGCCGTCGCCGTTGTCCACCTTGCGGACGTTGCAGTCCTCGCCATCCTCGACCTTCTTGGTGGAGCGTTTCTCTTTCTTGCGTGTGACGTTCTCGGCCCCCGCCGGCAGCTCGTCGCACCAAGCGCTCTCTTCGACCTTGCGCTTTTGCTCGACCTCGATGGTGCGCGTCCAACGGTGCCCCGTTACCTCGAAGCCGGCTTCACGTTTCCACAAGAAGAACACCAGCACGAAGGCGATCACCCCGAGCACTCCGAGCCCCACCGCCCCCAGGAGCAGGGCCTTGAGCGGGCTCTTCTTCGGCGGCGGTGGTGCGGGCCGCACGGCGCCGCTCAGGTCCATCTTGGCGTCCGCCGCGGTCTCCCCGCCGTAGGCCGCCCCCTCCGCATGCACCACGTCCGTGCGCAGCTTCACGCCCTGGCCGCCCTCCAGCGGACTGCCGCAATTGCCGCAGTGCTTCGCTGCCCGGCTCGTGGTGTTGCCGCACGCCGGGCACACCCGGTCCGCCCCGACGAACACGTGGTCCTTCACCGCGACTTTCTCGTCCTCCGGCGGGAAATAGCGGGGCGCGTTCTCCTGCGGTGCGCCGCAGCTCGGACAATGCCGGTGCGTCTTGCCCAAGAGCTTCACGCTGCCGCAGTAGCGGCAATCCCACAGCATTTCGTAAACGAGATCCTCGCTCATCCGACGGAACATAGCCGAAGTCGCCCGCGGCCCCCATGCTCCGAATCATGCCCGCCCTCAGCAAGATCCTGTCGGTCCGCCGCGGAACCCCGCGCCCCGGACGCCAAGGTCGGCGCGTCGCCGCGGGAGTGAGGTGAGGCGTGGAGGCAGGGTTCCTCGCAATCTACTTCGCGCTGAACGGGATCGGGTTGCTCGTCAGCGTGCTGCTGGTTGCACCGGCGGTGGCGCGAGCGCAGCGGCGCGCGCTGGCGCTGAGCGGGTTTGTGGTCGCGCTCGCGGTAACGGGCGCTGCGTACGTCCGGGTCATCGGACCTTGGACCAAGACGGCCTTGCCGCTGTTCACCGGGGAGGCAGCGAGCACGTACGGTTGGCTCTTGGTCCACTCGCTGATCCCGACGGCACTCTGGGTCGCGTGTGGAGTCGTCGTTCGACGCGTGCTTCATTGGCGCGCAATCGGGAAGTGACGCTGGAGCGCCCTTCTGCCTGGCCGCATGTCCGAAAAGCGGACATCAAAGGGGGGCCAGGCGAGTGAGCGGTCCCAAGTGTCCGCTTTTCGGACAGCGCAGCCGCGCGGCGTGTAATCGAGCGGGGCTCGCGCCGGACCAACATCCAGACGATCAGGCGGGGGCCAGGAGTCCGCCGCGAGCCATGCGCACGATGGTGTCCGCCACCGTTTCCGGCGAGCCGTGGCGGTCCGCTTCGTACCAGCCCCACATCCAGTTGAGCATGCCGAACAGAGAGTACGTTCGACGCTCCACCTCGATGGCGTCCAGGTTCGCGTTGGCGACCAGGGCACGCACGGTGTCGTGCCCCAGATCGAAGTAACGCTGCTTGCGCGCGCGGATGTCGCCGCGGTGCTGAGGGGGCAGCGCGGAAGCCTCGTGAACGAGCACGCGCATCACGTCCGGATTGGTCGTGAAGTAGCGCACGTGACTGGTGACGAAGGCACGCAGCCGGGCGTCCGGATCTTCGACGCCCTCGAGGGCCTTTTCCGCCGACGCGATCAGCTCGTCGAAGCTCTCGCGCTGCAGCGTGTAGAGCAGCTCCTCCTTGGAGTCGAAGTAGTTGTACAGCGTTGCCGGCGCGCGCCCCGTGGCCCGCGCCAGGTCTCGCATGCTCATGCCGTGGTAGCCGTGCTCAGCGAAGGCGCGCGCTGCGGCGGTCAGGATTTCGAGCTTTCCGTCGGAGTGGCGCTCCGAAACCGTCAAGGTCATGGTGCCTCCGTCACTGGTGCGTCCACGCGGGCTTCCGCTTCTCGAGGAACGCGTCGATGCCCTCGTTGCCGTCGTGGCTGCTGACGAGCTGTTCGAGGTACAGCATCTCGATGGACGTGAGCGGCTCACCCACGGCATCCCAGATCCCCGAACCCTTGCGGGACGCCAACGTAGCCTGCCGCAGGGAGTAGCTGGACAGTGGCGCGAGCTGCTTCTTGTAGAGCTCGAGGCTCACGCCTTCCAGATCGCCCCCCCCGGGCAGGAGCTCCGACACGAAGCCCATGGCATTGTTGGCCGCGAGCTCACCGCCCGTGAGCAAGAGCCTTTCGCTCAGCGCCTGGCCCAACCGCAAAGGGCCCAACACCGCCAGCACCGGAGGGAACACGCCGAGCTGGATCTCCGGGCAAGCGAACACCGCCGACTCGTCCGCGATCACGAAGTGGCACGCGAGAGCCACCTCGAAGGCGCCGCCGAGGCAGCGCCCGCTCACCAGCGCCGCGATGGGCACCGGGTAGCGAGCGATGCGACGAATCAGGTCGTGAAACACCGTCAGCATTTCCGTGACCTGATCCTGGCGGTGCTCTTCCACCGAGGCGCCGAAGGAAAAGTGCTTCCCGGCGCCCTGCAGGGTGACAAAGGCGAGCTTCTTGTCGTGTTCGTGCTCGGCGAGGGCGGCCCCCAGGCTTTGCATCACCGCGCCCGTGAGCACGTTGCCCTTGGGGTTGTCGATGACGATGCGAAGAACGCGTCCGCCTTCGACCAGCTCGCTCTGCACCAGGCTCATGACTCGAGCTTCTTCCGCGCGGAAGGCGGCAATATCTCCTTCACCAACGCCGCATCGAAGCGCGCCCCCTCGGCCAGGCGCTTGCGATAGGTGACGAAATCGATCTCACGCTCACCGCGATCGCCGAACTGGAACGCGGGGAAGCCGGCGCCGGCCTCGGTGTTCATGTTGAGAGACAGCCAAGAGCGGTTCGTTTCGCTGTTCTGGTACCAGTGGGCGAGCTTCTTCTTGCGCACGCTCTCCAGCGTCTTGCGGGTGCAGTCCGGGAACGCGTACATGAGCTTGGTCGCGTAGGCGTCGACCATGGCGTCCAGCTTGGAGAGGTCCACCGTGCATTCGGCCAGCACCTTCTTCGCGGCGTCCTTCTCGGCACCCTCTTTCATCTCGCCGTGCACCACTCGGCCGAGCTCGTCCACGTAGCGATCGGTGATCACCAACGGGTTGGCGATGAACTCGCCGGCCTTGTTCTTGTACACGGGCGCGACGTCGTTGATGAGCCCGATGCGCAGGGCCTTGTGGGCACTCCAGGGATCGCAGAACACCAGGGATTCCACCGCGCGGGAGAAGCCCACGTATTCGTCCAAGAAGTCCGTGGAGCCACCATCCGGCGCCGAGCCGTGCACCGGCCCGGCCTGGCCGAAGCGCGCGTGGTCTCCCGCCACCGTGAAGTCGCAGGCCATGCCAATCTCCTGCCCGCCCGCGATGCGCATGCCGTTCACGCGGCACACGACCGGCTTGTCACACAAAAGGATGTTGGTGACCATGTCGTTGAAGAGCCGCATGTACTGCAGGTATTCGAGCGGCCGGTTCGCGTAGTAGGTCGCGTACTCTTCCGTGTTGCCGCCGGTGCAGAAGGCCTTGTCCCCCACCGCGGTGAACACCACCGCCACCGCGCGGCGATCCGTGCTGGCCCGCCGGAAGGCGAGGATCACTTCCTTGACCGCCGCCGTGGTGTAGGAGTTCAGCTGCTTCTCGTTGTCCAGGTAGATCCAAACCTGGTGCAGGCCATCCACGTCCTTGCCCGCGCGGTCCTTCACGGGGCGTGTCTCGTAGCGGATGTGGCGAAACTCGTAGCCGGGGAGGAGGTCGTGATTGACGAGGTCCATGGTCATCTCCAAAAAGGCTGGCGCCTCAGGCGCGCGGGTCCATCACCAGTCGCTTCGCGAGGCGATGCTCGGCCAGCGCGCGAAGGTGGTCGTTGATCTTCGAAAGGGGAGCGCGTTCGATGTACGGCTCGACCACGACCTTGCCGTCGTAGATGAGCCGGAGCACCTCCGGGTAGGCTTCCACCGGGCAGCCCCAGGTGCCGTGCACGGTGGCGTCGAAGGCCATCAAGTTGGATAGCCGCACGTTCACGGCATCCCGCGTGAAGCCCACCACCACCATGGTGGAAGCCTGGGAAATCAGCGTGAACGCTTGTTGTTGGCCCGCCGCGGTACCACTCGTTTCGAACGTGCGCCAGCGCAGCGAGGGGACGCCCCACTCCTTGGCCTTGCCAAACAGCTCCTTGCGGACGTCGCGGACGTCACGCCCCTTCACGTTGCACACGTGGTCCACCCGCGCGGCGATGCTCTCGAGCTTCTGCGCGTCCACGTCGCACACGGCCACCTTGGCGCCGACGGCCTTGGCGATCTGGGCGAGGTATCCGCCCACGCCACCGGCCCCCACGACGAACGCGACGTCCCCAGCTTCGAGGTTCGCGCGGCGCGTGGCTTGATACGCCGTGGACACGGCGTCCGCCACCACGCTCAGGGAGTCGATCTTCACTGAGGGCGGCGCGTCGTCCAGCAGCACCAAGGCGGCGGCCGGCGCGGTGAGGTGCGTGGCGAAGCCGCCGTGGATGTCGTTGCCCGGCATCTTCTGCCGCTGACATGCGTTGCCGCGGCCGGCGCGACAGAACACGCAGTCGCCGCAGGGCATCACCGCGGGCACCAACACGGTCTTGCCCACGAGATCGCGATGCGCGTCCCCCGCGGCGCGGACGATGCCGGTGACTTCGTGTCCCAACACCAGGGGGAGCTCGTGGCGTGGCGCCACACCCCCTTCGGCGAAACCCAGATCCGTGTGACAGAGCCCGCAGGCCGTGACCTCGACGACGGCGTCCGTGGCTGACGGATCCGGGATCTCGAGGGACTGCTTGACGAGCGGCTTGCCTGGTTCTTGGAGCATCCAGGCTTCGGCGGTGATGGCCATCCTACCCTCCTGACCGAACGTTCGTACGGGCCGGAAGTCGTGGAAATGACGAGGGTCATGACCGCGTAGCTCGTGGATAAAGCTGCCATTCGGCCGCGCCTCGCGTAGTGTCCGAAGCGGGTATGGGTGTTGGACACTGGCTGATCGTCGGGTGGGCGGTGCTCTCCTGCGTGCTCTGGACCGTGCTGTACATGGGCGCGGTTCGCGGCCTGTTCACGCTGCGCGCGCTGTGGGAGGTCAACCCCAAGCAGCCCGAACGCTGGCCCACGCTCAGTGTCGTGGTTCCCGCGTGCAACGAAGCGAACACGCTGCGCGCAGCGTTGGCGACGTTGATCGCTCAGGACTACCCGCACCTGGAAATCGTGCTCGTGAACGATCGGTCGACGGACGACACGGGCCAGCTCATCGACGAGCTCGCGGCGAGCGACGCCCGCATCACCGCGGTGCACGTCCACGAGCTTCCGGACGGATGGCTGGGCAAGGTGCACGCTCTGGACGAGGGGTACAAGCACGCGAGCGGCGAATGGCTCTTGTTCTCCGATGCGGACGTGCACTTCGCGCCGGGGCTGCTCGAGAAGGCAATGGCCTTGGCGATCGAGCGCAAGCTGGATCACCTGCCGCTGGTTCCGGAGCTGCGCGCCGGATCGTTTTGGCACGAGGTTGCGGTCGACGCCTTCGGGCTGATGTTCTTCCAGAGCGTGCGTGCCCATGCACTGGCCGATCCGGAGTCCGATGCCTACGTGGGCGCTGGCGCCTTCAACCTGGTGCGGCGCGCGAGCTTCGAGCAGAGCGAGGGCTTTCCCTGGCTACGGATGGAGGTCGCTGACGACGTGGGGCTCGGCCTGGCCCTGCACCGCGCCGGTGCCCGCGCGGAGCTGTGGCTCGCGACGCGGGAGCTCAGCGTGCTCTGGTACCCGTCACTGCCGGCGATGGTTCGCGGGCTCGAGAAGAACATGTACGCCGTCGTGGGGCACTTCAATCCCGCGTTCGCCACCGCGCGCCTGTTGGGCTTCGTGGTCGTGGTGCTCGGTCCCTTCGCAGGGGCGTTCGTTTCCCCGTGGTTCATGCTGGTGCTCTTGAACGTGCCCATCATCTCGTTTGCGATGCAGCGGCGCCTGCATCAGCGCCTGGCGCCGGGGCTGTTCACGCCCGTGGGCATCGTGCTGATCGCCTTCATGGTGGCGTGGAGCGGGTACAAGTGCTTGCGGCAGCGCGGGATCGTATGGAGGGGAACCCGCTATCCGCTGGACGAGCTGCGCCAGCTCCAACGGGTCAAGCTGTAGCCGACTTCGTCCCACACCAGCGCGGCGATGGGCCACCACAGCACGATCCACAGCGGCACGCCGAAGAACCAGCCGAGCGCGTAGGAGTGCAGGCCGCCGATGGAAATGTAGGCGATCTCCACCAGCGGACCGCCGAGCAGGAACACGCCCATGAGCAGCGCGCGCTTCCTGCCGGGGAAGAGCAGCGTGAGCACGAGCACCAGGGCGACGGCGAAGGGCACCCAGGACCATACGGGATCTCCGTAGGTCCGGTAGATGAGCTGCCGTGTCGCCACCACGATGGCGAGCAGGAATCCCAGACGCAGCGCCCGGCCTCGCGCCCGCGGTGCAGGCAGGCCGAGGCGCCGCCACGAGAAGAGCGTGGTGACGAAGCGCAGGATCAAGCCCCAGTACACCAGCATCCAGGTGGGAATGCCGGACAGCGCCGGGAGATCCAGCGGCACCGTGTAGGAGTAGATTTGATGGCGCGTCACGGAGCTCCAGTCGTTGAAAGCCCCGACGACGGTGCACAAGAGCAGGAATCCGAGCTCCGTCGTCAAGGGATGTCCGCGCTCGGATGGCGGGAGCCGCGCCCAGAGCGCGAGACGGGCGATCCACACCACGGTGACCACGCCGGTCATCAGCCACAGCCGGCTCGCGGCAAGGCAGATGGCCACGCTGACCACGCCGATGACGGCGGTGTCCAGGGCGAACGCGCGATCGCCCACGCCCGCTCGTGTCATGCCGAGAGGAACCCCCCGACCGCGCCGAGCAGGCTCAAGGGATGGCGCAGTCCGTGGGCGTACTCGTCGGTGCTGTAGTTCTGCGCCCAGTTGCAGGCGGCACCGCAGCGGTCGGAAAAGCCCGCAGGATCGATCAGCTGGCGAGCGTGCTCGTAGAGCGAATCCACGTCCGGGAAGTCGAGCACCGGCACGTACGTGGGCTTCTCTTCCACGCTCGCCTTGCACGGCCAGGCCAGACGTCCGTCGTGGTCGATGTGGGGCTTCAGCGTGTTCATGCACGTGTACGGCTTTGCGTGCAGCAAGCGGTCGTTCATGCGCTCCGTGCCGATCACGCGGCGCCCCGCACGCTTGCGCGCGAGGATGGTCTTCACGAAGGGCTCGTAGTGGGGATCCGCGAGCACTTCGGGATCGATCCGCGGCCCGCGATTGCGCGGGACCGGGCAGAACCAGATGCCCAAGTCGTCCGCGAGGTCCAACACCGCACGTGCCTCGTGGATCAGCCCAGGCTGGATCACGGTGTTCACCATCAGCTTCACGCGCTGCTCCTCCGCCAGAGCGCGCAGCAAGAGCAGGTTGCGGATCACGTGCTCCGGCTTGGGCGTTTGCCACATGTCGGCGAGCAGCCCGAGGTCCAGGGCGTCCAGGCTCACCACCAAGATGTCCACGTCTGCCAAGAAGCCGCGCCACTCCGGCTTGGTGAGCAAGCGATGGAACAAGCTGCCGTTGGTGTTGACGACGATCGGGTAGTAGTCGAGGTCCCGTGCCGTGCGGGTGAGCACCGGAAGGTCCTTGCGCAAGGTGGGCTCGCCGCCGGCAAAGTACACGGACGGCGTGCGCGTCCGCATCACGCGCAGGAGGTCCTTCCCTTGGCTGGTGTCGAGCACCCCGCGTCCGGAGAGCTCGGGGTAGCGCTGCCCCTGATGGTCGTCGCAGTAGCTGCAGCGAAAGTTGCAGGGGCGGAGCGTGGTCCAGATGAAATACAGCGGTCGCAGGTCCCCGCGGCCCTGGCGCAGGAGCGCGCGGTTGTCCCAGTAGTTCCGGGCCGCTTGCCGCATGCTGCGAGTCCGGCGGGACAGCTCCGCCGCGCCCTTCATGGGAGCCTCCAACGTCGGGCCGATCGCGTTCGCGCGTTCCAACGCATCTTTGCGAACGGCCTCCCAGTCCGGGTGACCGGGTCGCGAGCTGGAGAGCGTGAGCTCGGGAAGACTTCGATTCATGGCGATGGCCTCGATTCCAGCGTCGAGAAGACACTGCTCACGGCGCCGACGGAGAGCTGCGCCAACAGCTCCACGGTGCGCTTCTTGTTGGGACCTTGTCCAAAGAGGTACTGGAGGCCCACGCGCGTCCACAGACCGAGGAGGGCTTGGGCCACGAGCTCGGCTTCTGCCGCGTTCCCACCACCAAAGGCGCTCAATCGATCCGCGAGGAAGCGAGCGATGGGCGGGCTGATGCCGTCGCGCAGGGCGGTCACGGCGCCGTCCACTCCGGCGCGCTCCGCGAAGGCAAGCACCAGCTCGCGATCTGCTTGCCAGGCGTCCAAGCAAACTCGCGCCAGCTTCTTTGCCAGATCCTGGGGTTGGTCCGGCGCGCGCTCCGGCCAGGTGCGCTCGAGGCGTCGCACCAGACTCGCGTTGAAGTCATTCAGGATCTCGTCGAGGAGCTGACCCTTGTCGTCGAAGTGAACGTAGAACGTGCCGTGGGCGACGCCCGCACGCTTGGCGATGTCCGCCACGCCGGTGGCTTGGTAGCCGCTCTCGCGGAAGCACTCGCGTCCCGCGGCGACGATGGCTGCGCGCGTCTCCGCTTTCTGTCGTTTGCGGTGACTCGAGTTCGCTGACATCGAGTCAGTGATAAGTCGTCAGTGAGAGGCCCGCATTGACGTGGATCAAGTGCGCGACGGGGATCGCACCGGACCAACAAAAGAAGCCGAAATCAGCTCGGAGGAAGCCCGCCGGCCTGGCGGATGGCCTCGGCGGTGTCCAGATCGTCGAGCACGGTGCTGTCGGGCACCTCCACGTCGAGGCGTCGCCGCATGCTGAGCACGTCTCGCGGGGTCACATCCAGGCTCGCTTCCGCCAGGGCGTCGATGGCGCCGTCGCCCACCACGATGGGGTGGCCGGTGCGCCCGCGGTGACGAGGGCGAACCACTTCCGCGGCGCCCGAGCGCCAGGTCTCGAGCAGCGTCTGCACGGTGCGCGGGGCGATGCGTGGATGATCCACGAGAGCGAGGACGAGGGCGGACGGCGGCGGGGCGAGGCGTCGGGCCGCTTCGATCCCCGCCTGCACGCTGGAGAGCATGCCGCGCTCGGGATCCGGGTTCTCCGCGCAGGCGCAACCAGCGACCGAAGCGACGCGGTCCCCGTGAGGCGCGCCCACCACCACGATCACGTCACTGACGCCACCCTCGAGCAGAGCATCCCGGATGCGCTCGACAAAAGTACGCCCATCCAGGACGGCCAGCGCTTTGGGGAAGCCGGCTCGCTCGGAGCGACCGGCTGCGAGCACTATGCCCGTGATCCGCAAGAGTCCGGCGTCAGCCTACACGTCTTTCTCGGCGCCGTCAGGCTTCGAAGTCTTCGAGCCAATCGCCGACGGCTTGGAGGTGGATCTCCATCTTGAGCCAAGGATCCTCCGGCGCTTCGAAGTTGCTGGCATGGCAGTGCGCCTGAACGGCTGGATCCACGTCCACCAAGCTGACGACCTGGCGCCCATCGCCATTCTCTTGTTGGCTCGAGTCGCCCTGCGCTGCGAGGAGATCCATCACCCGGCCGAGGAGCAGGTGATAGCGCCGGGCGGCGGCCATCAATGGCGCTGCGCCCTGCGATTCGAAGTACTGCTCGACGGTGCCGTCAGTCCCGTATTCCCCCGCGGTTTCGGGGTGCCCTGCCAGCTCCACGATGGTCTCGGTTCCGTCGGCCTGCGCCACTCTTCCCAAAGGATACAAGCGGCAGACCAACGGGCGATCGGCGTGAACACTGCACCCCGATTCCGTCAGGAACACGCACTTTCCGTCGGGGAAGTCCAGCGCGCTACCGCCGTTCGAGGTGTAGCGCGCGATGGTCTCCGTGGTGCTGATGCCCAGACGCGCCGCGAGCCGGGCAATCTCGTAGGGATTGACCGGGATCAGCTTGTCGTGACAGCAGCGGTTGCAGGCGTTGCACTTGTAGGAGAACGGCGTCTGCCGGCTGTCCAGCACCCTCAGAACGCGGGCTTGAAGGGACGCCGTCATGACTCATCTCAGCGACCGAGGTGCTTCTCCATCTTGATCTGAACGGCGGCTGGGAGCTTGAAGCCTCCCAGGGCCGTCAACCCCCGCGGACTCTCCCCGCTGAGGCGCACCGTGAGGGCGGATGCGCCCTGTTCCTTGATGGTCTTCAGCGCTTCCGCGGGCAGCGTGTACACGGCCAACGGTTCCTTCACGCCGTCGGCGAAAAACTCCCACTTGATCGAAACCTGAGGCGTTGCCGCCGTCGCCTTTCCGCCCAATAGCCCCACTCCCAACCCTGCTCCCAGCGCGACCGCGCTGGACGCGAGCTGGAGACTCTCTCGTCGTGTCAGCTTGCGTTGCGTCATGCCCGGCTGCTTGCAGGTTTCGTGCAAGCACGGGAACGGCGGGAAAATCCCGGCCAATTCGCTGAAATGACGCGCAACTCCTGCGGCGTTCAGGAAAACCCGCGCACGACGAACCAGTAGCTTCCGAGCATCGCGGCAACGGCCGAGCCGAGCTCCAACACGGCAATGCGTCGGCGCCGTCGTTCTCCGAGCAGCACCAGAACCGTCCAAGCGAGGGCGATGACCGCGAGCTGGCCGAGCTCCACGCCGACGTTGAATCCGAACAAGCTGCCGACCAAAGTGCGTCTCGGAAGCTCGAGCTCGCCGAGCACGGACGCAAAACCCAAGCCGTGCACCAGACCGAAGAGCGCAGCGAGCCCACTGCGCAGCCGTTCGGGTCGTTCGCTGCGCGCCAGCAAGCCGAAGGTGCACGCGGCGAACAGACCCAGGCCGGCGTAGGCGACGCTGCCGGTGAGCACGGCGGCTACAACGCTCGCGACGACCACGAGGGCGGGGAGGTGCCAGCGTCGCTGCCACACGTTCTCGATGGCCACGACCACGATGGACAGCCCAATGGCGGCTTCGACGACGTCGCTCCGCACGTGCACGACACCGAGGGCGGCCAGGCTCAGCGTGACGCTATGCCCCAGCGTGAAGCCACTGACGACCAGCGCCAGCTTGCGAAAGGATCGCGCCGCGAGCAGCAATGCCAGCAGAAAGACGAGATGATCCCAGCCGGACAGGATGTGACGGACGCCCAGACCGAGCGTCTCCCGCGCAGCCCCAAAGGTGGTGGCGGGCGCGGTGAGCGGGACTTTCGTGCTGCGCTGCGTCGCCGTCAGCACGCGTTGTACCGAGCCGGAACGCAGGAAGTGCACGTGACCGGGCAAGGCGTCGAACAAGAGGTCACTGTGAATTTCGAGAGCGCTGGGTGCTTCGGCACAGCGGAGCTGCCAGCGACCACCGACGTAGCTCATAGGAAGGGGTTGGCAATGCGCTGCCGTCAGGCTTCCCATCAGTGCCGAGGCGCGGGTCCTCTCGCTCGGCTCGAGACCCGCATGCGCGATGGCGGCGTCCAGCGCGCTCTGCTCCAAAGGACCGAGACGCACCGTCACCGTCACCGTGCTGCCGTCGACGGACCAGGTCGAGTACGAAACGCTGCGCGAGTGGGCGGCCGCCGAGCCCGAAAGCGTGAGCACGAAGAGCACGAGCAGGACGCGTCGCATCATGGCGTCACGATGCGCGCGCGAGCACGCCGTTCGGCAAAGAAGGCCCTGAGGCGCTGCTCTCCCGCGCGACGGGAGTACTCCGCGCGGACCAGCTTCTCGTCGAAGCGCGGCTCCCGCCCGGGGATCTTCTCCACGAGCTCCACGCGCCCCTGCGGCGTCTCGAGGGTGGCGCCCGGCTCCAGCGCGAGGACCTCGCGGGTGACGCGCGCGCCCAGGTACTGCTCGAGCTTGTCGGGGGACAGCGGCGTGTCCGGCAACCCCGCGCGGCGCACGTGCACCCGCGGCGCGCCCCGGAAGTAGTCGCGATTCGCCTGGAAAAACGCGCGGAGCTCCGCGTCGCTGGGCTCCACCTCGGCGCCGTCCACGATCACACCAATGGCGGCGCTGCCCAGATCCGCGCGCACCTTGGGATCGCGATCCGCCAGCCCGAGCTCCAGCGCGCTGTCGATCAAGAGCTGCTCGTCGATCAGACGATCCAGCACGTGCGCTCGAAGCTCCGCCTCGCTCGCGTTCGGGCGCTCCGCCCTGAGCGCGTCCAGGGCGCGGCGGTACTCGCTCTTCGGAATCGCGTGACCGTTCACCACCGCAACGGCGTCCTCGGGCACTTCCGGATCGCTCTTCACGATACCGGTGGTCGCCAGCAAGAGGCCCAGGCACGCACCCACGCTCAGCAGCACCGTGCCCAATCGTTCCCGGTTCATGGTTGCTCCTTGCCGAAGCTCACGAAGATGGGGGACGACCAGGCGCGCTCTTCGTTCTTGCTCAGGCAGTCGTCGTCGAACGAAGTGCGATAGTCGCCGTAGCAGGGGTGCGCCTCCACGCAGCCGCCCTTCGCGTCGCGCGTGCAGCGCAGGTTGCCGGCGTTGACGGCTTCCGTTGGCTCCTGGATCGCGCGCACGTAATACAGCGTGTCGCGCTTCAGCTCCGGATCGTCGAAGCTCACACTACAGCCGGCCTCGGACGGCGCGCACTCGAAGCGCTTCCACGGATCGTCGATCAGGCTCTCCACGGCCTCGCTGTCGTTTCGCTGCCGTCGGATGCGCACCACCTCGATGCGCGTGATCTGCCGGCGCCGGTCGCCGGGCTGGTAGCACTGGCCCAGGCACAGCCGCGCGAGGCGTTCTTCTCCCAGTGCCGCCTTGGCGGAATCCGGGCAGCCCGGCTGTTGCACGAACGCACCCAGCGCCCGCACCTCGAAGTGCGGCGCCGCGGAGCGCGTCACCACCGAGCCCATCGGCAAGCGCTGGTCTCCGTCCACCAGGTCGAACCACAACAGGATCCGCTCGCCGCTGGTGCCATACACCTCGCGGCGCTGCAGCGCGTCCCAGATGGCGCCGCGATCGCGCCCCGTCGCGTGCACGGCCACCAGACCTCCGGTCATGAAGAACGACGCTTGCCGCTCGACGAACGCCACCTGGAACGGCGGCAGCGCCATGATCTCTTCGCGCACCAAGCTCACGGACGCGGGCGTCTTCTTCTTCTCGGGAAAGAACCGCTGCCGCCACTCGGCGCTCTTCGCGCCCGTCGCTTCCGTCATCTTGCGCCGTTCGAATTCCTTGTAGCCGGTGCCGGGGCGCGCGGTGTGGTTGTCGCTCGAAGCGATGAAGCCGAAGGTGGCGTACTCCGGTTGCTTCGGGTCGTCGAAGTTGCCGCGAGCGAGCAGGTACTGCGCCGAGCCGCCGGGGCGTTGGTTGTAGGTGGGGTTGAAGCAGTCGCGGCACTGGTCGCAGTCCTTCCAGTCCGCCACGCTCGCTCCGGGTATCGAGAGATGCCCCGCGCTGCCCGCCGCCACGAAGTCGGCTCGAGCTTTGTCCACGCGCCGCTCGCACTCCGCGCTCTTCGGATCGTCACAGCGTTCGCGGATGATCTCTCCCGCGCGCCAACAGCAGGGCTCGAACTTCTCCGTCGGCTCTGGGCAGCCCAGAGTGCCGTCGGGCTTCTTCTCGACGGCCCGGAAGCTCCGGTACTCCTCGGAGTTTCCGTGGCCCGAGTACACCTCGATCAGCCGTTGGCGTTCGTCCTGCTCGCTCTTCGCCAGCTGTTTGTCCCAGGTGTAGCCCGGCGGTGTGTAAAAGCCCCAGGTGGTGCCGTGGGGGATCACCAGGGAAGCGAAACCCCACTGTTGGAGCTTGTCGAACAGCTCGTGCGGCGTGTTGGCGTACTCGCGACAGTCCGGCGGTAGCTCGCGAGTCGGCACGTCCTTGGGGCAATCGACGACGCTCTGGTTTTCCCGCAGGTACGTGGCCACGTCGAGATAGCGCTGCCGCCGCGAAAACTCGAGCAGCGGCACCTTCACCAGGTCGAAGGCGCTGCCCCCCGCCGCGCGCATGCTGCGGAAAGCGCGTCCGAGCCAGGGCGCCGCGATCGGCCGCGCCGGCAAGTGCGCTTCGTCCGTGTCGCGGAAGATCACGTTCTTGTGCCCGTAGTGCTGCTCCGGTGTCGGCCCCACCTGGGACCACTCGAACCCCGTGAAGGCGACCAAGTCCGGATCGCGTTCATCCCCCGCCACTGCGTTGCACTGGCGTACCAGCTCCTTGGTCTCCTTCCAGTGCCGCGGCGTGAGGCCCTCGGCGTGGTCGGTCATCGCAAAGAAGTCGAGCCGCGAGCACTGCCGCGCGAAGTCGCAGGCGTCCGCCGGAGGGTGCGCCCCTTCGCCGCCCAGCATGGGCAAGCTGCGCAAGAATGCGTCGCCGGAGAACGTGGAGTGCACGTGCAGATCTCCGAACAGGATCTGCTTGTCCTTCTTCGATTCATGTCGGTCCGCCGCGGAAACCGCCTGGCGCGCCGCGCGCTCCGCCACTTCCACGGCGCTCACGCGGGCCGCCGTCGGTGTCCCGGCGTGTTCCGGTCGCCCTCCGCCGTAGATGATCAAGAGCCCGATGCCCAGGGCCTCCAACAGCAGCACCGAGCCCATCCACACGAGTCGTCGCTTTCCCACGCGGACCTCCCGACGCCATCATCCCGGGCCAAACGGCCCGAGCCAAGATCCGCGAACCCTTTCCGCGGCGACCTGGCTCCTACCGGGCGCATATGTCCACCTTCGGAACAATCGTGCTCGCGGGTATCGGCCTGTTTGTCGCTTTGATGGTCGGGATGAACGTCTTCGTTCGCATCAAGGCCAAGGCCATGAAGGGCCAGCCGCTGCCGGATCTGCCCGGCAAGGTCGGCAAGTCCATCGCCAAGGCCACGGACGGCCTGGTGTACTTCTTCAGCCCCAGCTGCGCGGCGTGCCGCACCCTGACGCCCATCGTCCAGAAGGCGGCTCAGAAGAACAAGAACGTCTTCGCCGTGGACGTGACCAAGAACCTGGAGCTGGCGCGCGCCCTCAAGGTCATGGCCACGCCCAGCACCCTGGAGGTGTCCGGCGGCCGCGTGGTCGAGGTCCACGTCGGCATGCTCCCCCAGAGCGTGCTCACGCGGCTCTCGCCTTCGACGTAGCCGTCAGTCGCAGAGGTGCGGACCGAAGGTCCGCACTCGGATGGCGCGGTGCGACCCGGACAGGGATTGCCACACCACCGCGAAGCCGGCGTCACCGGCCGCCATGTCGGCGGTGGTCGGCGCCGTCGCCACGCTTTGGCCAGTCGCCACGTCGAGCGCAGGCAGCTCGGTGCAGTTCGGCATCGAGCCAAACACCGAGCGACGACAGTAGTCCCACTGTTCACCTGGGTTGACCATCACCGACGCCACTCGGACGAGAACGACTGACGACCGCGCCGCCGTTGCGGTGTGTCGGTCGAGGGCGGGCCAACCGGCCAGAAGATCGCAACCATGGATGCGACGCGAGACGAGTGCGAACGGACGACAGAATTCGACACCGCGAAGACGATTTCGGTTGACGAGACTTTGGACGCTCCGCGCTCTCATTTTGCCGATCTCATTCGGACAGCGTCTGCGAAGCGCACGTGCGCCCAATGGAGGCGCGTTCGAAACCAAATCGATCTTCGAGGTGCCCGCGTGCTTGAAAGCGCAGCCACAGCGTGCTGAAGAAGGCGAAATTTCCCGTGGTATATCGGCTGAAACCACGGGGGTTTGTCATGTCATCGTCCAAAACCGTTTCCGTAGAACTGTCTGCCACCGAGCGCACTTCGCTCTCCGCACTTCAAGACCTCTCCAATCGTGATCTCTGGTCCAGCGCGGTCGTGGCCAACGCCGGTCGTCGCAAGGCGACCGCGCACTTGGTCGCGCATCTCGCTGAAATCGACCGGCGTGAGCTCGTGTATGACGAGGGCTATTCCTCCATGTACGACTTCTGCGTGCGCGGCTTGGGGATGAGTGAGGGCACGGCGTATCGGAGCATCGCCGGGGCGCGGGCCGCGCTCTCGTTTCCGGTGGTGCTTTCGCTGCTCGCCGACGGGAACCTGCACCTTTCCGGGCTTTCGCTCTTGGCTCCGCGGCTCACTCGGGAGAATCACACTGCGCTTCTGGAAGACGCCGCCGGCAAGACGAGCGCGGGGATTCGCGTGGTGCTCGCGCGCTGGTTCCCGAAGCCGGACGTCCCGGATCAGGTGAAGCCGCTGCGCACTGGTGGAAAAGGTCCGGCGCCCGGCGTGGAGCCGCTCTCGGAAGGGCGCTTCGAGGTGCATTTCAGCGCTGGCGAGAGCCTGAAAGCGAAGCTCGAGCACGCCCAGAATCTGATGAGCCACGTGAGCCGGGAGCTGGAGGTCGTGATCGAACGGGCGCTCGACGCGCTGATTCGCCAGCTGGAGAACAAGCGCTGGGGCGTTACGGACAAGCCGCGCCGCTCGCGCGGGACGAAGCCGGGCGACCCCGGCCATGCGGCCCGGCGCGAGGTGTACGAGCGCGACGGCGCCCAGTGCTGCTTCGTGTCGGAGTCCGGTGTGCGCTGCACGGCGAAGGCGTATCTCCAGTACGACCACATCGAAGCCACCGGCATCGGTGGTGGCGATGGCGCCTCCAATGGTCGGGTGTTCTGCAGGAGCCACAATTTGAACGCGGCCAAGAAGACCTTCGGCAGGGAGCACGTGGAAGACAAGATTCGCCTTCGTCAGCGAAGGCGTTCAGACTCCGAAGACGCTGAGGATGCAGAGGCGCGGGAGAAGCAAGACAAGCTCCTCCTGGCCCTCACGAGCCAAGGCTTCAAGAAGGGCGAAGCCAAGAAGGCAACGGAAAAGCTCGCTCGAGAAGCTCGCACCCTCTCGCTACAAGAGCTGCTGCGTCGTGCCCTGGCGTTGCTCGTTCCGCGATAGGCGAGCACGCGCGGGATACCCGGTGGGAAGAATCTTCGCCGGGCCGAGCTTGTTACAGAGGACCGACTCACGTGAGTACTGGGGTTAACGAGTCTTCCCCCTAACTTTCCCCGGGAGTTCCCCGAACGCCACAGTCTGCTGGGGCGCGGGCCTCGACGCGGGTCTGGCCGCGTGGTGAACTACGCGGCTCAGGAGGGTTCATGCGATCTTCGTGGCTTGCGTTGGGCTTGGTGTTGTTTGGGACGGCGAGTTGCTCGTCGGATGAGTTCACGGCGAACGGTGGTGCGGGGGGCAAGACCGGCGACGCAGGGGGCGCAGCTGGCGCTGGCGCGAGCGGTGGCGTGAGTGGCAGCGGCGGCACTGGCGGTCTGCCGGCGGACTGCACCGGCGACACCGAGTGTGACGACAAGGACATGTGCAACGGCAAGGAGACCTGCAACAACGGCAAGTGCCAAAACGGGACCCCTCCGCAGTGCACGAATCCGGATGGCGTGCACTGCAGCGCGGCGTGCGAACCATCGACGGGTGACTGCATCATCAAGGGCCTAGATGCAGATAGTGATCAGCACTTGGACGCAAAGTGTACGGCCGCAACAACGCCAGGCGACGACTGCGACGACACGAACGACAAAGTCTACACCGGCGCAGATGAAGTCTGTGACGGCATTGACAATGACTGCAACGGCAAGGACGAGCTCGAAGAGGGCACTCCGATGCTGGGCGGGGTGAGCGATCTAGTCGAAGGACAGTTTCCTGCGATCGCGTGGTCGCCGACAGACAAGCACTACGGTGTCGTATGGCTAGACCCGTTTGGCGACGGCATAAACTACGCAAGGATCGATCAAAACGGCCAGCTCGACACGTCGTCCAGGAAACAGGTCACGAAGCAGACATCGCGTCCCCGAATCGCGTGGAGTGGCACAGAATTCGGTGTTTCGTGGATTGACAACGGCCAGGTGATGTTCCGTCGTGTCCTGCCAGACGGGACATTCCCTGACGTGGCGAAGGTGGTCAGCGAGTCCTTCAGTGCCGCACCAGACACCTCGGCTGACCTGGCGGGTACGTCCAGCGGGTGGATCGTGGCGTGGTCTGATATCACCAGCAACCCCTGGGGTAGGATTCGCGTGCGAGCGATTTCGGCGACGGGCACCCCACAAGATTTCGACCACGAAGTCGGCGACACGGGAGGAAGCAATCGGGAGCCTGCCATCTCGAGTGGGTTTGCGGGCGTGCTGGTTGCGCGGGAGCGAGGCGCGCTGCAATTCTCGACTTCCATCAAGGCTTTTCGCTTGTCGAGCGCATTGGCAACCGTGGGGGATGCCGCAGTCTCCGCAGACCCGCTGCCCAACGCTGCCCAGGGCATCCATCCCGCCGCTAGTGCGACAGCTCAAGGCTGGGCCTTGGCGTGGACCGAAAGCTCTACCTCAGCGGAGTCGATATCTTACGTCGAACTTCTGGCTTCGGGCGCCAAGGCGTGCACTGCTAGCGCCCTTCCGAGCAACAAGCCGGCAGTAGTTGGCGCGGTGGCTTCGCGCGGTGAGGCAAGGCTAGTGGTGTACGGGCAGAACTCGAATCAGAACGCTACGGTTCACGCCGTCAGCTTCGATGCGAAATGCCAAGTGCGCTCGCAGGCAAAGCTCGCGGACATCGACAATCCTGGTTGGATCGATTTTGGCGTCCCAGTTGCCGCTTGGGGAGATCTTGGAACCGCGATCCTATGGGTGGACGAAACATCGGGCCTTACAATGGTGCGTTCCTGGATCTCCGGACCCAACCTCTGCGACAACCCCGTGCCCTGACAAGACGCGCGACCGCGCGCGAGATGAACACGCGGGCGGCGGGCAGGGTTCGCTGGCGAGCGCAGATCTTGTCTTCGACTCGGCTTTTCCGAAGGTCTCAACCGTGCGTGCGAATTGCGGGCGGCACTTCGTCCACAAATGCGGGTCGCTTCTCCACTCCGACACCTCGCCCACCCTGCCAGCGCGCAAGAAGCTTGCCGCGCAAGCCGGTTCCACTCTTTTTGCGGCGGACGGCGGTCGCTTCAATTCCACGTCGAACAGCCAAAGGACCAAAGCAGCGGTAGCATCGAGTGATGGACGATGAGAGGTCGCTCGAGGTCGTGGTGCCAGGGCTGGTCGCGGCGGACCGCGAAGGGCTCGATCTGACGGTCACCCGTCTCGAAGCGAGTGACGCCAACAAGCTCTTGCTCGAGGTGGACACCGGCGGTTCCGCGATCCTCGAGCTCGGCGCGGAGGAAGGATTCTTCGTTTTCGCCCATGGCAAAGCGCGCCTGGTTTCCACCAGCACCGATTCCGGTCGTGCTTTCGTCGACGCCGTCGCGGGCTGGCTGAATCACGAGCCGGACCCTGCGCAGACGGGGGACGAGTCGACCCCGACCGCCGTCACCACGTGTTCATGGGTTCGACTGGGCACGGGGCAGGACGCTATCGGCACATCGTGGTCGGCCTTCAAGCTGTTCTTCGACCAGGGCGAACTGCACGCGGAAGTATTCTTCCGTCTGTCCGAAGACGGACGGCGGGCTCAGTTTCTGGAAAAGTGGTCCGAGTACAGGGAGCGCCTGCTCGCGATATTCGATCGAGCGTTGGGCGGCGCGCCGGCGCGGCGCTGGCGCGCTCGGTCGAGTCCACGCATCATCGCGCCCGGCCGCCGATCGTTCGGCGAAGAAGACGCGTTCGAAGCCTGCGTGCCCGAGGGCTGGAACGTGTCGTGGCGACAGGAGGGCCACTGGCGCATCGCCGACGCGAACGATGAAATGATGATCGAGATGTCCTGCTTGCATCTTCCGCCGTTGCCGCCGGAGGCTCCCGACGTCCCGGCGCGGCTCCGCGACCTCATCGACGGCAGCGAGCATCGTGCGGAAGCGTCTCCAATCGTGACGTTTATGCGAGGCGAGACGACGATCTCGTGGAGCGAGTACGCGTTCCTTTCCAAAGACACGAAACGCCCAGAAGCAGCGAAAAGGCCCGCGCGCGGTCGCTGGTTGATCGCCGCCAACCGCTGGGTTCAGGTGCTCATCACGGCGTGCTGGTGGGAAGCGGACATCGCCGAAGCGGAGCAGGCATGGACCAGCGTCGTCGACAGCCTGCACCTGGCCGGACGAATCTCGGAGCGATTGCAGCCGAAGGGATCGGCCTGACGGGCTCTCAGCTCACCGCGGCCTTCAGCGTGCGCCGCACGAACACGGGCACCATCTCGCGGCGGTAGTCTTCGTCGCCGGGGACGTTCGGCATGGGGTGACACTGCTTGAACGCGTGCTCCGCGAGGCGCGCCGTCGCCTCCGTGAAGCTCCGCTCTCCCGGCTTTGCGCCGCGCAGCGTGTCCGCCGCCCCTTTGACGCGCACCGGGCGCGCCGCGAGCGCCACGATGACGACGTCCGCGTCGCGGACGCTGCCGCGTTCCACGTCGACCCGCGTGGCCACGCCGAGCTCGGGAAAATCGATGGCCGCGCGATTCCGGAGCTTGCCGTACGCGCCGCGATGGCCCGCGGCCTGCGGCGGGATGCGGATCTCCGTCAAGAGCTCGCTGGGCGCGGCGTGCTTGTTCCACACCCCGTCGCTCTTCCACAAGTCGTCCACGAGGAGCTCGCGCCGCCCCGACATGCCCTCGAAAATCAGGCGAGCCCCGAGCGTCATCAAGGCGGGCGCCGTATCGTTGCTGGCCGCGGCGACGCACTTGCGACCGCCGGCGACCACGTGGCACACGGTTCCGTCCTTCTTGAGACAGAAGCCGAGGCTCTTCCGCCAGAAGTACGTCTGGTTGTAGTAGCGGCAGCGGGTGTCGAGCATCACGTTGCCGCCCGCGGTGCCCATGCGCCGGAGTTGCGGCCCGGACACCACGCCGGCGGCTTGTGCCAAAGCGGGCGCGTGGGCGATGACGTCGGCGTGCGCTGCGAGCTGATCCAGCCGCGCCATGGCGCCGATGCGGAGCGTGCCGTCGGCTTCGCGTTGGATGGCGCCGAGCCCTGCCACGCGTTCGAGGCTCACCAGCAGCTTGGGCTCGAACAGGCGATGCTTCAGGTTGGGCAGCAAGTCCGTGCCACCGGCGACGATCATCGCTTCGCCCTCGTGGGCGGACAGCAGCGCTACGGCGTCCGCCACGCTTTCGGGCAGGGCGACCTGGAACTTGGGCAACCGCAGCACTACTCGGCTCCTTTGGCGAGCTCACGCTGTTGGGCGCTGTCGCGCAGAGCCCGGAGCACCTTGGCTGCCGTGAGCGGTAGCTCGCGCAGGCGAATGCCCACGGCGTCGAACACCGCGTTGGCGATGGCGGGGATCGCGGGATGCAGCGGACCTTCGCCGGCTTCCTTGGCGCCGTAGGGTCCTTCCGGATCCACGCTCTCCACGATGATGGCGCTGAGGTCCGGCACATCCAGAGACGTGGGAATGGGGTAGTCCAGGAGCGAGGGGCCGGCGTGCAGCCCGCGGCCGTCCACCCGATGGTGCTCGAGCACGGCTTCCGCCGCGCCCATGTAGGCGCTGCCCTCCATTTGCCCGGCGACCAGCATGGGGTTGATGGCGCGGCCGCAGTCGTGGGCCACCCAGATGCGCTCGGGAATGATGCGTCCGGTCTCGACATCCACCGTGACCTCGGCCACGTGTGCCGTGAAGGAGTACGCGGGTGACGCGCCGATGGTCCCGCCACGGTAGTCGCCACCGAGCTTGGGCGTGTTGTAAGAGCCGGTGGCGCCCAGCGTGTCGAAGCGCGCTTCCGCCAGCTCGAAGGCCTGACGCGTGGTCATGCTCTCGCTGCCGTCGGTCACCTCGCCCAGACGCATCACGATGCGCTCGGCCGGAACCTGCCACTTCTCCGCCACGGCTTGGGCGATCTGCTGGCGCAGCTTGCGGCAGGCGTCGATGGTCGCGTTGCCCACCATGAAGGTGACGCGACTCGAGTAGGCGCCCAGATCCACCGGGCACAGATCCGTGTCCGCTGCGATCACGCGAACGTCCTCCGGCACCAGGCCGAGCTCTTCCGCCACCAGGTAGCGCACCACGGAGCTCGAGCCCTGGCCGATGTCGTTGCCCCCGGTGAAGACCATGACCAGCCCGGAGCGATCCACCTTGAGCTGGATGCCCGCTTGCGGCATCTCGTTCGGGTACACCGGGTAGTTGGTTCCGGTGATGTACATGGAGCCCGCCACGCCCAGGCCGCGGCCGAACGGAAGACGACCGCGGCGCTCTCTCCAGTTGCTGGCCTTCTCCACCGCAGCCAAGCACTCCGCGAAGCCGCTTGAGGTAATGCGCTGCCCGTTCACCGTGGTGGTGAAGGCGCCCTGGTAGTTCTTGCGACGGATCTCGATGGGATCCATGCCCAGGGCTTCGGCGATTTCGTCCAGCTGCACCTCGAAGGCGAAGCGCGGCTGCACCGAGCCGTGCCCGCGCTTGGGACCGCAGGGCGGCTTGTTGGTGAACACGCGCGTGGAATCGAAGCGATACGATGGAAAGTCGTACGGCCCCGTGAGCAGCTGCCCCGAGTAGTACGTGGTGACCAGGCCGAAGGAGCTGTACGCGCCGCCGTCGATCAGGATTCGCGCGTCCACGCCGGTGATGCGCCCATCTTTCTTGGCGCCGGAGCGGTAGCGCATGCGCATGGGGTGGCGGCCGCGGTGGGCGTAGAACACTTCTTCCCGCGTCCACAGCATCTTCACCGGGCGGCCGGTGATCATCGCCAGCTTGGAGACGCAGAACTCGAGGGAGAAGGGGTCGCTCTTGCCGCCGAAGGCGCCTCCGAGACACGGTTGGATCACGCGGATGCGCGCTTGCGGCCAGGCGAGCACCTTGGAGAGCTCCCGCTGCACGTAATGCGTGATCTGCGTGGAGCTCCACAGCGTGAGCACGCCTTCGCCATCCATGCGTGCCACGGCGCAGTGGGGCTCGATGGCGGCGTGAGTCGTGCCCTGGAAGTAGTACTCGTTCTCCACCACCACGTCGGCGCTCGAGAGGGAGTCTTCGATGTCGCCGAACTCCAGGAGCACGTGCTTGCTGACGTTGCTCTTGCGCTCCTCGTGAATGCGCGGCTCGGCGTTCTTGGCGGAATCCTCTGGATCCAGGAACGCGTGCAGCGGCTCGTACTCCACGTCGATGAGATCCAGGGCATCGATGGCCGTGTCTTCGTCCACCGCGGCGACGGCCGCCACCGGGTCGCCGATGAAACGCACCTTGTCCACGGCCAGCGCGTTCTCGTCCGGCGTCCAGGGGATCACGCCGTACTTCACCGGTAGATCTTGCCCGGTGATCACGGCGTGCACGCCGGGCAAGGCCGCGGCCCGCGAGGTATCGATGCGCTTGATCTTCGCGTGCGCCACCGTGCTCCGGAGCAGCTTGGCGTGCAGCATGCCGGGCAGTTGGATGTCGTCCGCGTAGATCGCCGCACCGGTCGCCTTCTGGTGACCATCGACCTTGCGGTGGGGTTTGCCCACGACGGAGAACTCGCCATACGGCGGCTCGGTGCCGTGGTTGTCTCGCGCTGACATTGCCTCGGGCTCCTTCGCGTGACCGAAGGTCATGATAGCGGCGGGCCGTGGCAGGGTCGACCCGTGCGGCGGACCGGGCAAATTGTCGCACCCTTGCTTGTGCAAGGCTCCCGAAGTGGCGTGTGAACCACCAGCTCGAGTGAAATTTCCTCCGCGTGGTGATAGTGGTCAGCCCCCGTCGATTCTCGAAGACGACTCTCGGCGATCGCGTGCTAAACGCACCCCCCGAAGCCGGCGAATCGACGGCCGGAACAAGCTCATTCCCGGAGGTCTCATGTCCAAGCTCGTCACCGCGTTCGTAGCCGGAGCCATCGCTTGCTCGGCGCTAGCGATCGGATGCTCCAAGTCCGAGAACAAGACGGAGAGCAGCAGCTCCACGGCCGCCACGACGACCGCCGCTGCCACGCCCGACGATCCGGCTGCCGAAGCCAAGAAGTACTTCGACACGACGTGCGTGGTTTGCCACGGCAAGGATGGCAAGGGTGACGGGCCCGGCGCGGCCGCGCTCAACCCCAAGCCGCGTAACTACACCGACGTGAAATGGCAGGAGGAGGTCAAGGACGAAGAGCTCCGAAAGGCCATCCTCGAAGGTGGCGCTGCGGTCGGCAAGAGCGCGGCCATGCCGCCGAACCCTCAGCTCAAGAGCAAGCCCAAGGTGGTGGACGAGCTGGTGAAGATCGTTCGCGGCTTCAAGGGCAAGTGAGCCCGACGCTCAGGCGTTCCTGAGCTCGATAGCGATCAGGAAGCGCGCTCTCCAGTGAGGGCCGCTTCCTGATTTTGTTTGTGCGGCGCGGAACCACTTGTGGCGCCGGCACCCCAGACGCCGACACCTTTGAGGCGTTGACGCCACAAGCACCATCACACAAGTCCTTGCGCCTCGTGTGGTACGGAGGTTGCTGCCGCGGCGCAAGATGATGCGCCTCACCTGGACTTGGCTGGCCGTTGGGATCGGTTTCGCGAGCGTCGTGGCTTGCTCGAGCAATGGAGGCGACTCGCGTTCCGAGGGAGGTGGAGGCGCCGCCGCCACAGGCGCAGGCGGGGGGCTCGACGGCGGAGCTGGCAACAGCTCGGGCGGCGTCGGGGGAGGGAGTGGAAGCAGTGGCGCGGGCGGGAGCGGCACCGGGGCCATGGCGGGTAGTGGTGGCGTGGCGGGCGGTGGTGGTGTCGCAGGGGGCGGCACCGGCGGTGTTGCGGGCAGTGGCGGTGTGGCAGGTGGCGGCACTGGGGGTGTGGCTGGGGCCTGCCCCGGGGGCTGCAATACGCCGCCCAGCCAGTGCTACGCGAAAACCGGCAGCTGTGAGAACGGCGCCTGCGTCTACCCATTCGTGGAAGGCGCGAGCTGCAACGACGGCAACGACTGCACCATCTCCGACGTGTGCAGCGGCGGCGTCTGTGAAGGAACGCCGATGCTGTGCAACCAGCCTCCCGCGTCCGTGTGCTCCGATGCTTCCACGCTCAAGGTGTTCGAGGGCGGAAGCTGCCAGGGCGGACTTTGTACTTACGCCAGCAAGCAGATCGCGTGCAACGGCGCCTGCAGCAACGGGGCATGCCAGAACGATCCCTGCGCCAGCGTCGTCTGCAACTCGCCGCCGACGTCGTGCCACAAGAGCACCGGAACCTGCTCCCAGGGCGTTTGCAGTTACGCGTTTGACGACGGCAAGTCGTGCTCGGACGGCAATGCCTGCACCGACCAAGACAGCTGCAACGCCGGCGTATGCATCGGAGCACCCAAGATCTGCAACACCCCACCCCCCAGCACCTGTTCCGATGCCTACACCGTCAAGCTGTACCAGACTGTCGGCGCCTGCTCTGCCGGTAGCTGCAGCTATCCCGTCACCTACCTTAGCTGCGCCAACGGGTGCTCGGGAGGGAAGTGCACGACCTCCGGCTGGACGAAGATGATCTCCAATACCACCAGCACCTTGCAGGCGGTCTGGGGAACGAACAAGAGCTCGGTGTGGGCGGCAGGAGGGCCTACCGCCATCTACTACGACGGCGTCAAATGGCAGGTGCGCGCGCCGCAAGCGTTCTCCCTGACGGACGTACATGGAACGACGGCGAGCAACGTGTTCGCCATCGAGCACGACGGCAAGCTCCACAAGTTCAACGGCTCAACGTGGAGCTACGTGCTGACGGTGCCGGGTCTGACCAGCGCGTGTCTCTTCGTCGATGGTGACGATAGCCTATGGGTGGGTGGGCGCGACAACATCAGCGGCAATGGCATCGTCACTGCGCTGTATCGCGTTCAGGGGACCAACGTGAACCTCGTCGGGGGAACCTCGACCTACATGGTCGCTACCGCAGGGCGCTGCAGCCTATGGGCAGCATCGCCAAATGACGTCTGGCTCTCTTCAGGCAAGACGCTGCACTACGATGGCAGCGCGGTGTCCGAGATCGACACGGCGTCGACGGCGATCTGGGGCCTCGCGCCGCTTCCCGTCTTCATGGCCTTCCAGTCGCTGAGTCGTTTCGACGGTACCAATACGGACGTCTTTCCGTTGGGGACGACAGGAACGATCTTCGGGCTTCACGGCACTGCGCCGAACCGCGTGTTCGCCGCGCTAGCCACCAGCTCCCAAGGTCGCGTGCTGTTCTTTGATTCCCTCGGATGGACGCAGGAGCCGATCCCTGCGGGCACGAATAGTCTTTACGACGTCTATGCTGCGCCGTCCGGTGAAGTCTACGCAGTGGGCGACGGTGGCACCGTGCTCGTGGGCCCGTGAGCTCGCGGTCAGGAGACGCCAAGCGTTTCCCTGTCTGAATCAGCTCGGTTGTGCGGGGTAGCGAGTCAGGCAGCCCGAGCGCAGAGACTCCGGACACGGACGGTGCCATGTCGGTTGGGTGTTTGTGCGGCGCGATGCCCGTCAGTTGCCGCCGGCGGCACCTGCCGCGCCACTGCTGCCGGCCATGCCGCCACTGCCGGCCATGCCGCCACTGCCGGCCATGCCGCCACTGCCCGCCGCGCCGGCCATGCCACCGCTGCCCGCCGCGCCACCCGCGCCGCCACCGCCGGGCACGCACACCGGCACCTGCTCGCCACTGCCACCCGTCGTCGTGACCGGCAGGCACGCGTTGCCGCTGCTGCAGGTCCCCGAAGAGCAGAACGGCGAGCACGTTCCCGAGGAGCTGCCGTTGGCACTCGGGAAGCAGAACAGCCCTGCGGCACAGGTCGGTTGCCCGATGATCAGCGAGCAGCCGGTGCCTTCGCCGTTGGCCGCGGTTGCGGCCAAGCAGCCGAAGTGGCCCGCGGCGTCCTTGGGCCAGCACGTCTCTCCGGACGCGCAGCTGCTGGGGTTCGACGCGCAGCTGCTGGTGCTGCCACCGCCGCTGCTGTCGTCACTGCCGCACGCCGCCAAGGCCGCCGAACCGACCAACGCCAAGAGCAAGAGCTTCTTCATGTCCGATTCCTCCGGAGGGCGAAGCTCTCACCGTGTCGGCGCGCTGGCAAGCGGGCTCGAGCGGCTTTCTTTCCCGGACGGCCGGCCTCGACGTATTCGTCCAAGGTGGCCCAGAGCGCGTGGCAAGCGATCGCCGAGAGCAGGTCCGAGACGCGGCGGGCGGACGTGCGATTGCTGTCCGGCGCGGATCACTACGACGTGCTCGTGTGCAAGGAGCTGCCGCGCGCTCGCGTGGCGGTGTGGATCGCGACGGCCAACTTGAAAGAGCTGCGCATCGAGGCTCCGATCGGCACGCGAGCCCGCGCGCGCGGACGCTACGTGTCGATCCTCGACTCCTTACAGACGCTGAGCGACGCCGGCGTGGAGATCCGTTTGCTTCACGGGAGCGCGCCGACGCGACCGTTCGTTTCCGCGTTGAACCAACACCCTCGGTTGAAGAAGAAGCTGGCCCTACGGGAGTGCCCGCGGGTGCACCTGAAGACCATCACCATCGACGGGCGGCTCTTGTACCTGGGCAGTGCCAACTTCACCGGGGCGGGACTCGGCGCCCGCGCGGCGGAACGCCGGAACTTCGAGCTCGGCATCCTCACGGAGGACGACTACCTCCTGGACCAGGCGCAGGCGGAGTTCGACGCCATCTGGAGTGGGCGGCGCTGCGGCGCTTGCAAGCTGAGGAACGAGTGTCCGAAGCCCCTCGACAGGCCGGCATTGCCCGGCGTGAAGCGCGCGCGGCCGGCCAAGAGCGCGCGGCGGAAGCGCGCGGGGTAGCCCTCTGGACGCAGGCGGCGCTTCGTGCGACGTCGAAGCCGTGGAGTACCCGACGCGTTTCGACACTTCCTACGATCTCGCGAAGCTGCCCTGGTTCGACGTGGTGGACGGCCGATTGGTGGTCGACGCGGACCTGCCGCCGGCGGTGGACGTGCACACGCACTTGGCGCTCGCGTACGTCCTGCCGCAGAAGCTGGATCTGAATCGCGAGTGGCCCAGCACCGAGCACTACCTGCCGCTTTCGGGCACGCTGGACCTGGACGTGTACGCGAACGTCAACTTCACGCCGGAAGATCTCACGAAGATGAAGCGGGATCTCTCGCTGGGCGCGGTCACGGCGGGGGGCATGCGGCGCACCCACACGTTGCCGAACTTGGCGAAGGAAATGAGCGAGCTCGGCGTGGTGGGCTCGGTGCTGCTGGCCATCGACTTCCCCGTGCTCTCGGACAACGCCGGAGATTGGCTTCGGGCTGCCAAGGGGCGCGACGAGTTCGTTGTGTTCGGCTCGGTGCACCCTTACAAGCCGCGCATGCGCGCGGAGCTCGACCGCCAGGTGGCGATGGGCGCCAAGGGCATCAAGGTGCATCCGGCGGTGCAGACCGTGATCCCGAGTGACCGCCGCGCGATGAAGCTGTACCGCGAGTGCGGAAAGCGGCACTTGCCGGTGCTGTTCCACTGCGGCCCGGTGGCCATCGAGCCGCCCCTGGGGCGCTACCTGTCACAGGTGCGGCACTACAAGAAACCGCTGGAAGAGACGCCGGACACCACGTTCATCTTGGGTCACAGCGGCGCGCTCCAGGTGGACGCCGGCATCGAGCTCGCCCGCCGCTACGACAACGTGTACGTGGAGATCGCCAGTCAGTCCCTCACGGGAGTTCGCAAGATCATCGAGCGCGTGGACCACGATCGCATCTTGTTCGGCAGCGACTGGCCCTTCTATCACCAGAGCATGCCGCTCTCGAAGCTGCTGATCGCGACGGAGGGCGCGCCGGAGCTGCGCGACAAGATCCTGTATCGAAACGCCGCGCGCCTCCTGGGCTTGAGCACGGAGAAGCTCCTCGCCCGCCGCCGCGCCGCTTAGCCCTTGCGGAAGCGTTCCCAGTACGGCGTTTCGCGAACGCCCGTGGCGGCGAGCTCCACGGCTTCGAAGATCTGCGTGTAACCGGTGCAGCGGCACAGGTTGCCGGACAGGGCCTCGCGGATTTCCTGCCTGGAGGGGTTCGGGTTCTTGTTCAGCAGCGCCTTGGCCGACAGCATCATGCCCGGCTGACAGAACCCGCACTGCAGCGCACCGGAGCGATCGAAGGCGTCCTGCACGGGATCCAATCCGGTGCCGCCGGCCTTCTTGTGGAGCGGGGTGAGCCCTTCGATGGTGACGACTTCGCGACCTTCGGCGACCTGCGCCAGGGTGAGGCACGACAACACCGGTTCGCCGTCCAACAGCACGGTGCAGGCCCCGCAGTCCCCCTTGTCGCACCCCTGCTTGGTGCCGGTGAGCCCCAGCTGGTAGCGCAGGGCTTCGAGCAGCGTCCAGTGGTCGGGCACCGCCAGCTCCAGGCGATCACCATTGACGACGAGGTTCAGGGTACGCACGGCGGGAGGAATGATAGCGGCCCACGCGGCGGGACGCGAGGCGCTATGCTCTGCACGGTGACGGATCGCGATGCTCGCATCAGCCCCACCGCCCACTACACCGCCTACGTGTGGCACCGCTTGCGGCTGCCCTACGCGGAGCACTTCGCCACGCCCACCGGCCGAACGCTATTTTGGAGCTTTCGCGCCGTGGGGGAGTGGCTGGCGGCGGCGAGCCGCACGGTGCCGAGCATGGTGCAGTACCTGGAGCTCCGCCACCGGGCGATCGAGCACGCGCTGTCGGAGATCGGGCCGGACCACATCCTGGAGATCGGAGCCGGCCTTTCCCGCCGGGGGGTGACCTGGGCGCTGGACCATGGCGTGCGCTACACGGAGGTCGATCTGCCGCACATGGTGGCGGCCAAGCGCGACGTCCTCGCGCGTCGCGGGCTGCTCTCGCGAGTGAGCGGCAAGCTGACCCAGGAACAGAAGGACGCGCTATCGAGCGACTTCGGCGCGTGGCTTCACGAGCGCTTGGCGGGCGCCGAGCGGCCGGTGGTGATTGCGGAGGGCGTGCTCGGCTACTTCGAGATGCCCGAGCGCGAGCGTATCGCGCGGTCCATCGCCGAAGGCCTCGCCGGGGGCGGTACGTTCCTGTGCGACCTGCGCTCCAACGAGGGCGGGCGCACGCTGGCGGTCACCTCGGAGCTCTTGAAGGGCGCCATCTGGCTGGTGACCCGAGGCCGCGGCGCCGCGGAGAACTTTCGCGACGAAGCGGACGTGCGGAGCTTCTTCGCGAGGACGGGCTTCACGACAGCGGAGCCGGTGCCCACGGAGCTGGCGACGCCGCACCTGGTGCAGCTGCGTTCCCCCGCGCGCGTGTGGCGCGGGGAGATCACTTCGTGATCGAGAAGGCGTCCATTTCGCTTCCGTCGGTGCGGATCGCCTTGTAGCTCAGCTTGTTCCCGTCCACGTCCACCATCACGTAGTGATGAGTCTCTTCGGTATACTTCGAGAAGTAGCAAGTGGACGCAGGATCGGTGCCGTACAAGTCCTTCGCCGCACCACCGGACACTACGTACACCGTGCCGCTGCCGTTCACCGGCTCACCGTTGGGTCCCGCTTGCGCCACTTGGCCGTCCGTCGTTCCCGGCTGGAAACCACGGATGGGCAAGGAGCGCTGATAGTTGTGGACGTGGCCGGTGAACACGATGTCCACGGCGTACTTGTCGAAGACGGGTTGCCACGTCTCTCGTGGCGCGAGGCTGTCCCCTTGATGGGAGCTGCCACAAGTGTAGGGCGCACGATGGAACGCCACGAAGACCCAGGGCGTCTTGCCGCGATCGACTTGGGCCAGATCTTCCTCCAAGAACTTCGTCTGCGGGTCCTTGTTGGTGCCCTCGCTCGATAGCATCACGAAGTGCGCGTTGGCGTAGTCGAAGGAGTACCACTCCTCTCCCTGCGCTTCTTCACCGGGCGAGGGATCTTGCGGTAGCGCGAACTGGCCGACGTAATAAACGGAGAGGTTGTCGTGATTGCCGTTCACGGGCATCAACGGCCGCGTGGCGATCAGATCTTGCGTCGCGAAGCTTCCGCTCTTGCCTTCGAAGAACTGCTCCCAATGACTTTGGTTTGCCGTGTTGTCGATGAAGTCTCCGGTGAAGACCTGGAAGTCCGCGCCACCGCTCGTGATCTGCTCCGACATCTGCGCGAAGATCTCGCCGCTGCCGCGAGAATCCCCAGTCACTGCGAAGCGGAAGGGGGCAGACTGCCCCACCGGCGGCGCCGTGGCGGTGTCGTACACTTGGCTCCAGTGGCCGGCGCCGCCCACCTTGTAGAAGTAGGTGGTGTCCGGCTCCAGACCGCAGACGTGCACCTCGTGCACGCGTAGCTTCTGGGTGGTGAACAGCGGGCTGCCCAATAGCATCGTGTGTCCTGCGGCCACGTGCACCGCGCCGCTGGGACCATCTGCCGCTTCGACGCCGGCCTTGTCCGTTCCATAGAGGACGCGGGTGAGTCGGGTGTCGAGGTCCGTGGCCCAATTCACGGCGACGGTGGACGACGAGGCTCCGGCCCAGCTCACGTGGATGTGTTTGGGTGCCGGATCGGCGCCTACTACGTCACGATCCCCGCTGGCTTCCTCCGCTGCGTCCGGGAGCGCGACCTGGTAGTCACAACCCTTGGGCGTGTAGGGGAAGGTCAGCTCCGCCGGAGGTTGGTCCGAGGGCTTTTTGGAGTCATCTTGGCTGCAGCCCGAGAACACCGCCACGGCCAGCGCACCGACCGTAGGAAGCGCCACGAGCACGAGAGTGGCGGTCCGCACGTCACACAGCGTAGCTCAATTTGCCTCGAGGGGCGCGTACATGGCCCACCATGACCAGTTCCAGTAGTCGTCGCAGGCGCCGCTCTGGTAGCTCCGCTGGTTTCGCACCATGAAGTCCTGAATGCCGTTGTAGATCCACTCCACCTGGCCCATGCCGACCATCACGCCGGGCTGGCCCGGGCCGACGTCGAAGAGCAGAGCGTAGTCGCCAGGGGCTTGAGCGCCTCCACAGCCGGGGGTGTTCAGATAGCAGCCGATGTCCGCGACGGAGACGGACAAGGGCGACTCCTTCGGCGGTGTGGCGGTGCGGTCCGTTGCGAGCAGCCACCAGCCGTTGTCGTTCGACCAGACGGGGTTCTGCTCGCCGCCCCAGTTGGCAACGTTGCGGATCGAGAGCTGGGTCGAGCAGACCATCCAGACTTTGTTCAGCTCCTCGCGTACGTCGACGAGAGTTCCGACGGGGATGTTCAGATCCAGCCCTTCGGCCTTCACCGTGACCGTGGTGAACATCTGAATGCAGTCCGCGTTGGGCGGGCAGGTGTCCATCACGAAGGTGTTGTTCGCGCTCTTCACGACGCGGCCGGTGTGCTGCCACACGACGTTGGGCGAGCCACCGCTGTCGGGACACACCGGGCCGGGGGCGAACTGTGAGTCGATGGTGACGGCCACGATGTCGTGGGTCTCGCCGCAGGCGATGCCGCCGCCGGAGCCCGCGACGCCGCCGCCCGCGACGCCCGCAAAGCCGCCGCTGCCGCCCGCGCCGTAGCCGCCCGCGCCGCCCGCGCCGTAGCCGCCCGCGCCGCCCGCGCCGTAGCCACCAGCGCCATAGCCGCCGCTGCCGCCCGCGCCGCTGCCGCCCGCGCCGCTGCCCCCGCTGCCGCCTTGGTTGACCGAGCCGCCACACGCCGCCGCCGCCAACGCCGCCGCCACCGTGATGCCTACGCGAGTGAGGAAGTGCATGGTCGCGACTTCCTGCAACCTACGTGCCCGCGGCGGACCGACAAGCTTCGGAGAAAACGACCGCTGAGTTGGCACACGCTGCGCCAGACCGGGCCACGCGATCAGCTGGGGAAGTACGCGCCAGTGCCGGCTTCGAAGGGACGCAGGACCTTGTCCTCCGTGGGGAAGCGCAGGGCGAAGAGCACCCAGCTCACCCCGAAGAAGGGGTACGCAATCCACGAGGCGAAGCCCATGAAGCCGAGCACGAAGCCGAACAGGGCGATGGACTCGCTCAACGCCAGGGACAGGATGAAGGGGGTCTGGAACAGTAGGAACGCCTTGCGGCGGGCCTCGTCCGGCTTGGCGAACACCCGGCGCTTGGGACCCGAGCGGTAGGGCAGCACGTCGGAGCCGGCGTCCGCCATCTCTTCGATGGTGTCGAGCTTCACCCGGGCCACGGCCTGCCGGTACTGGACCCGCGGCACCACGAAGCTCATCACCGCCGTCGTCAGCGCCACGAGAGCGAACATGGGGGGCAGCATGGGCGGCGGAGGACCGGGATTCTCCGGGTGCACCACGAGCATCATGAACACGAACACGAAGGTGGAGCCGAAGATGGCTCCCCACAGGATGCGAGGTACTCCCAACATCGCCCGCAGCCTACACGGCCGGCCGAGCTACAGCCAGTGACGCTGCGCGGCGTGGCGATAGGCGAGCAGGCCGAGGAACGTGGTCGCGATGGCCAGGCGTAGGCCGATCGCCAGAGCGGGAATGTCCGAAGCGGGAACGAGCCAGCTTTCCACCGAGGCTCCGAGCGCGGCGACGCCGAAGACGAAGAGCGGTGCGCGGGGCAGGGAAACGGACGTCATGGCTCGGCAGGCGTAACGCCGTGCGTCGCAGCGGGGCAAATTCCTGACGGCGGGCCGAGGGCGGCGCTATTCTCGGACTCTGGTGTCGAACGCCCCCTACGACTGGAACGAGCTCGGACCCCGCCGCACGCTGATGCACGAAGGGGTTACGTTTCTGGACGAAACGCTGCGCGACGGCATCCAGAACCCGAGCGTGGTGGACCCCAGCATCGAGGACAAGATCGAGCTGGTGCACCTGATGGACGAGCTCGGTATCGACTACGTGAACGTGGGCTTGCCGGCGTCCAGCGCGCGCAACTGTGCCGACAGCGAGGCGCTGTGTCGCGAGATCTCCCAAAGTCGGCTTCGGATTCAGCCCATCGCAGCCGGGCGTACGGTGGTCAAGGACCTCGAGCCCATCGCGGACATCGTGCAGCGCACCGGCGTGCCCGTCACGGTGTACGCATTCGTGGGCAGCTCGGAGATCCGCAAGCTGGTGGAGAGCTGGAGCCTCGAGATGCTCATGGACAAGACGCGCCAGGCGGTGAGCTTCGCCACGCGGCACGGTCTCACCGTGTGCCACGTCACGGAGGACACCACGCGAGCGCGCCCCAAGACTCTACGCGCGCTGTGGAGCGCTGCGCTGGACGAAGGCGCGTCGCGCCTGTGCTTGGCGGATACCGTGGGGTACGTCACGCGTACCGGTGTGCGCAATCTCGTATTGTTCGCGCGCACCGTCGCCGACGAAGCGGGCGGCGCTCACATCGGCCTCGATTGGCACGGCCACAACGATCGCGGCCTCGCACTCGACAACGCGCTATGGGCCCTCGAGTACGGCGTGGATCGCATCCACGGCACCGCGCGCGGAGTGGGCGAGCGCACCGGCAACACGCCCATGGAGCTCTTGCTCTTGAACTTGTGGCTGTGCAAAGAGCTCCCGCTCAAAGACGCCGCGCTCCTCGACCGCTATTCCGAAGCCGCCGCCCGCGCCACCCAGTGGGACGGCCGCGCGCCCGGAAGCTCCCGCAGCGCCGCCGAGTGGCTGGAGCTCCTGGCCAGCCACTGATCATTCTTGTCGCTGCAGCGCGGAACCTCGCGTCAGCGCGGCTTGCGGCGCGGCGGCGGCGGGCGCGGCGGCTTGGCCTTCGCTTTGGCCGGAGCTTGCGCGGGCGCGGCGGGGTCTCTCAGATGATCGGGGATCTCGAGGGTGGCGCTGGGTCGATCGTACGCGGCGATGGGCGGATCCGACGAGGGACTGGAACGCTCCGGCGCGGGCGCGGTGGCAACGGCCGGCGTGCCGCCCTCGATCTCCACACGACGGCCTGCGGCCTGGGCGATGAGGGACGTGTCGAGGGCCGAGAAGGACGGCTTGCGATGCTGCCGTTGATGCTCCGGCATGCCCCACAGCACCAAGCGCCGATCCGACGGCTGCTCCTTGTAGGTGAGGGGTGCGAGCTCGCGGCGATGGCCGTCGATGTATTTCGCCAGCTCGGCGAGGGGGACGTCCATCCGCACTGGCGGGAGCATGCGCTCGGCGGCGACGCCGTCGTCGACCAATAGCTCCAGCACCGTCAGCTCGCTGTCGCCGATCAAGCGCACCACCAACCGGCCCTCGAGCCAGCTACGCTTGCTCATTCGCGCGAGTAGCTCCAGCACCCGCCACGCGGACTGATTCGGACACGCGACGCTGGCCATGTGGCGCACCAGGGCCAGGCATTTTTCCCGCGGGCTCTGGTCGTTCATGCTGCGGGCGGGGGCCATCGCCTCGGCGATCAGCGACTCCGTCACATCCATGCAGCTCGCGATTTCCGTCAGCTTCACCCGGGGGAGCATACGCCGCCTCGACGCGGCGTCCACCGGAGGCGCAAATCACGCGACGCTTGCGCACTTGTCCGAGGTCGGCAAACTCGGGCGGTGACTGGCGGCTGGAAGGTCCATTGGGAGCGCGCTCGAGCGCTCCGTCAGCCGCTTGCGATGCTGCTCGCGGTGGCGGCCGGCATCGCCATCGCGGTCTTGGGTGACCTCTGGTCTCGTGAGTACCAGCGCAACGTGGTGGACGATGCGCTGATCTCGTTGCGCTACGCCCAGAACCTAGCAACGGGCCACGGCCTGGTGTTCAACCCCGGCGAGCGCGTGGAGGGCTACACCAACTTCTTGTGGACGGTGCTCTGCGCGCCCGTGTACTGGGTCACTCACGCGTTCGGCTGGAGCTTCGTCCTGGGTTGCGTACGGCTGAACCTGGTCGTGGCGGGGTTGAACGCGATCTTGATGTACGTGATCGCGCAGCGCTTGTGGCAGGGCCGTGTGTTGCCCTTGCTCGCAGCGCTGGCGCTCTTGGTGGTCGACAACTCCTTCGTGGTGTGGGCGGCCATGGCGATGGAGAGCCATCTGGTCACCGCGTGCATGTTGGGCGCGTTGGCTGCGTGGCTCTCCGAGCTCCGGCATCGCGGGGCGTGGACGGGAGCGCTGCTGGCGGCGGCGGTGATGGCGCGGCCGGACGCCGCGCTGTTCGCCATCGTGTTCTTCCCGAACGTGCTGCCCGGCATCTTGTGGCGCCGGAAGAAACCGGAGCTCCGACAATGGCTGTGGGCCGCGGGCGTGGCGGCGGGGCTCTATGGGGCCTACTTCGCGTGGCGCTACTCGTATTACGGGTTCCTGCTGCCCAACACCTTCTACCTGAAGGTGAAGAGCTCTCATTTCGACGCCGTGGCCCGCGGTCGCGAGTACGTGACGAGCTTCGTGGTGGAGCGCGGGTATCTACCGCTGGTTCCGCTGCTCTCCGTGTTCTGGATCGGCAACACCACGGTGCGCACGGTGCTCTCGTGGGTGCTGCTGCACGCGGCCTACGTGATGTACGTGGGGGGCGACTTCTACCCGGGACATCGTTTCTTGCTCGTGCTCATCCCCATGCTCGCCCTGCTGCTCGGGCACGTGGTGTACGGCATCGGTGAGCTGGTACGGAAACGAGGTCCGCGTTGGCTCCCGGTGGCGAGCGGTCTCGTGCTCGCCTCCGGGCTTCTGGTGATGGTCAATCAGTGGCGCGTGCTCGGCTTGCGCTACGGTCCGCTGAACGGGGAAATCCGCCGCTGGGCGCACACCCTGTCGGCCAACCGCGCCTTCTCGCTGTGGCTGCGCCAGCGGAGCTCTCCGGACGATCGCATCGTGCTCGGCGACATTGGCTCCGCCGGCGTGTACGGCAACCTGCTCGTGGTCGACTACTTCGGCGTGGTAGATCCCGTGGTGGCGCATCAGGACGCCACGACGCTGGGCCATGGCAAGCCGGGGCACGAGAAGAAGGCGACCTTCGCGCACTGCATGGAGACCCGGCCGAAGTACATCAAGTGGGGCTACTTGCCGGGGATTTTCTGGCAGCACGGCTACTACCTCGACAACCAGCTGCCGGACGCGTTCAACCAACCCGGGCTCTGGGTTCGCGACGAGCTCCGGGACACGGGGCGCTACTTGCCGGGCACGCGCATCGGCTTCGATCCCGGGAGCTACGCGGGCTGGGCGGCCAATGGCACCGCCTTCGCCAGCTGGCCGACGTCCAGCGCGAGCGCGAACCAGCTCCCGGTGGTGGGGGCGGAAGGGTGGTTCCTGTCCACCTACTCGCCCACCTCGGGAGACGACGCGACGGGGATCCTGCAGTCTCCGGAGTTTCCGCTCGTGGGAGATGTGATGGTGCTGCGCGTCGCCGGCGGGCGCAATCCGGACCAGCTTCGGGTATCGCTGAAGATCGACGATCGCATCGTGGCCAGCGCCACCGGCTCCAACAGCGAGATACTGGGCCGTCGGGTGTTCGACATCTCGGCCCACAAAGGGCAGCGCGCCACGCTGGAAGTGCTCGACGACGCTACCGGGAGCTGGGGTCACCTACTCGTCGACGAGATCCAGCAGTGGCAGCGCACCGAGACCAAGAAGTGAGGCGTGTCTGTGGGGGCGGATGTTCACGAGTTCGCGAGATCACGAGATCGCGAGATCACGAGATCGCGAGATCACGAGATCACGAGTTCGCGAGTTCGCGAGCAGCGAGCGACGAGCGACGAGCGACGAGGGATCTGGGGCGCCGAAAGTCGTTCGGAACCGAACGGTTCGCGCGACGCGCGAGGGGCGCTGATCGCGGGGCAACCTTGTCGGGGGTCGCAAGCGCGGAGAACCGTTCGGAACCGAACGGTTCGCGCGACGCGCGACGGGCGCTGATCGCGGGGCAACCTTGTCGGGGGTCGCAAGCGCGGAGAACCGTTCGGAACCGAACGGTTCTCGTGACGCGCGAGGGCGCGATCGCAGCGCGGGGGGGTACGGCGCGCCGGCGCGCGGGAAATCGTTCGGAGGGAGAGAAGGGACGGCGCGCCGGAAATCGTTCGGGTCCGCGGCTGGCTGCCGATCGAGTAACGGAACGCGGTAAGATCGCGGCATGCGCTTCCGCCATGCCTTGGCCCTCTCCGCCGCGCTCGTGGGCTGCGGCAGCTCCGGTGACGACGCGAAGAAGCCGGCGGGTTTCGCCGAGAAGGACCGCACGGCCGAAGCCACGCGCCTCTTGAAGGGGCCGGACTGGTACCGCCACGCGGTGTTCTACGAAGTGTACGTGCGCTCGTTTCAGGACAGCGACGGCGACGGCATCGGTGACATCCCCGGGCTCACCTCGAGGCTCGACGAGCTCGAGGCACTTGGTGTGAACGCCATTTGGCTCATGCCCATCATGCCGACGCCGTTCGCGGATTCCGGCTACGACGTTTCGGACTACCAGGACATCAACCCGGACTACGGGACGCTGTCCGACTTCGACACGCTGCTGAAAGAGGCTCACGACCGCGGCATGCGCGTGATCATCGACCTGGTGCTGAACCACACGTCGGATCAGCACGCATGGTTCGTCGAGTCCAAGAAGGACAAGACCAACCCGAAGGCGGATTGGTACGTGTGGAGCGACACCGACAGCGATCCGAACATCAGCTGTGGTCCCGCGAATCCCATCTTCGGAACCAACCCGTGGACCTTCGTTCCGGAGCGCAATCAGTATTACTACCATCGCTTCTACGCGGGGCAGCCGGATCTGAACTACCGAAACCCGGAAGTGGTCGACGCCACCCTGAACGTGGCGCGCTTCTGGTTGGACCGCGGCGTGGACGGCTTCCGCTGCGACGTGATCGGGCTGCTCGTGGAGTCCGCGACGGGCTGCGACATGGAGCCCGAGACGGTGGACTACATCAAGAAGCTCCGCAAAGTGCTGAAGGAGTATCCCGATCGCGCGATGGTCGCGGAGAGCAGCAACTTCGACAGCTCCGCTTCCTACTTGGGCAACGGGTCGGACATGTTCCACATGGCCTTCGATTTCGCCTATGGCTACTTCTGGGGCGTGCTGTTCGGCGGCACCAGCGCGGCGCCCATCCAAGAGCGCTTCCAGAAGGTGCAGGACACCTATCCTGCGGGCGGCCAGGACGCCCTGGTTATCGGCTCCCACGACGTGCTCAGGGCCTACGACATGGCCAACGGCATCGAATCTCGCTGGCGGCGCGCCGCGTTGATCCAGATGACGATGCCCGGCACGCCGTTCGTCTACTACGGAGAAGAGCTCGCCCTCCGTCAAGGCAAGGACTTCGTCGTGGACTCACGTGATCGCCAGCGCACGCCCATGCTGTGGGACGACAGCGCTGGCTACGGCTTCACCACGGGTACGCCCTGGCTCGCCTTCGGGGCAGACGCCGACGCCACGAACCTGGCCGTGGAGCAGGCGGACGCGAACAGCAACTACGCCTACTACAAGACCTTGCTCGAAATGCGCCGGGGCCGAGAAGCCTTCGGCACCGGGAGCCTCGAGTTCCTTTCGTCCGGGAGTGACTCCCTCCTCGCTTACGAACGCGCCGGCAAGGACGAGAGCTACTGGGTCGTGCTCAGCATGGACGAGAGCGCGGAGCTCTCCGCCACCATCGAGAAGAAGCTCGACCGCGCGCCCAAGCTCCTGTTCGGCGACGGCACCCTGACGAAAAGCGGCGACGTGACGCTGCCGGAAGCGGGCGCTGCCGTGTTTCGAGTCCGTTGAAGGCGGCGCTGCCGTGTTTCGAGTCCGTTGAAGGCGGCGCTGCCGTGTTTCGAGTCCGTTGAAGGCGGCGCGACGGGATTCGCGCCGCACCAACAAACTCTGGCAGCTGTTGTCAGAGTCTTCTTTGGTTGGTTCGCCGCGGAAGCTAGCGTGGCGGCGGCTGATTGCAGCCGAACACCACGTCCACCTTGCCGACCTGGTTCTTCTTCAGCTTGTCGCAATCAGCGCCATAGAAGCTGATCTGGTTGGTGGCGGGGTCGTAGTCCCAGCCGGAAGCGTGGGTCGGGTCCCGCGGCAGGCTCACCTTGTCAAAGAACACGTACAGCTTGCTCGGATCCGGCGGCACGTCGTTCAAAGTGAAGGTGCAGCCCACGATGCTACCGGCGATCTTGCCCAGGGCGGCCTGTAGGCTCGCGGCGTCGTCCGCCTGGTAATAGTGGAGCGAGGGATTGTTCGGATCGTTGTTCGGCACGCCGCCGGCATCCGCGAACTTGTTCAAGGACGCAGCTTTCACGCCGGAACCGAAGCCAATCACGAAGGTGTTGATGCCGTTGGCCGCCAGCTGCGTGATGATCTGGATGGTGAGCGGATCCCCCTGGTTATTGGGACACACCGCTTGGGCGCCGTCGGTGATGAGCAGCACGTAGCTCTTGCGTGTGGTGTCGGCGAAGCTCGGTTCCTGGCTCGCCTGCTTCATGGCCGTGTCGATGTTGGTGACGCAGGGGCCGTCCGGGTAGAACGGGTCGGCCTTCTTGAGCGAGGCGTTGAGCAGCGACTGGATCTTCGCTTCGTTGGCGTCCGCCACCGGGAACTGGGCGGCGCCCTGGGTGCAGCTGGCGCCCACGGTATCCGGGAACAGGCCGAGACCCCAGCGGACCTTGCCGTTGAAGTCGGTGAGCATCTTGTTGATGGCTTCCACGGCGATCTGCCACTTGGTCTTGCCGCCGCCGCCGGTGCCCGTCATGGAGCACGAGCGATCCAGCGAGATGAACATGTTCGGGGCCACGGCTTCGATCTTGAAGACGTTCGCGCCGCAGGAGCCTCCGGGCGCACAGCTGCCGGTGGCCGTGTCGCACACCTCGCCGTCGGCGCAGTCCTGGTCGTCGCTGCAGGTGCCGGGGGGCAAGCACTTGCCGCTCTTGGCGCAGGCGTCGCCTCCGGTGCAATCCGCGTTCGTGGTGCAGGTGCCGTCGACGATGCAGGTGCCGGAAGCGGAACAGAACGTCCCGGACGTGCAGCCGTCGTTGGTCGTGCAGGTGCTGATGCCGCCCCCCGTGCCGCCGCCGGAGCCACCGGTGCCCACCGCGCCGCCGGTAGTGCCTCCGGCGATCGTGCTTTCGTCGCTGCTGCTTCCGCAGGCGACACTCCAAACCGCAAAGACCGCGAGACCGAACACCGCAACTGCAGAAGCGCGAAGGGACATGGGACTCTCCGTTCCATACATAGAGTACCTCGGGTGGACGGTGTCGCACACGGGATCACGCGTGACGCAGCGATCCATTTGGACGTAGCCTGAGATCATGAAGGCGGCGGTCGTGGGGCTCGTGGTCTTGATGGTGGGGTGCAGCGGGTCCGATGAATCCAGCGGGAGCACCGGCGGGGCGGCGGGAGCCAGCTCCGGAGGCACAGGCAACACCGGGAACACCGGGGGCACGGGCAACACCGGGGGCACGGGCAACACCGGGAACACCGGGGGCACGGGCAACACCGGCGGGACCGGCAACACCGGAGGCGTCGAGACCTACGGCCCGGCGCACGATGGCGGCGAGTTCCATCTCGGTCCCGTCGACTACGCGGAGACCCAGTGGCACAATGCCTGCGCCCCTGGCACCAAGTACGCGCCATCGGTGCAAGCCGTGGAAGGCAACCTGCTCGCGGGGCTTTGGAACGGCATCCCGGACGTGGCCAGCTACTGCGACGCGTGCATTTACGTGGAGACGGCCAAGGGCAAGTCCGCCGTCTTGCGCGTCGTGACCTACGGGGACACGACGCCGAACAGCATCGACGTGAGCCCCGAGGCGTACGCCATCTTGGACAGCGGCGAGTACCCGCGCACCATGAGCTGGAAGTTCGCGAAGTGCCCGGACACCGGCAAGCTGATGTACGAGTTCCAGACCGGCTCCAGCGAATGGTGGACCAGCTTCTGGGTGCGCAACCCGCGCGTTCCGGTGACCAAGGTGGAGGTGAAGAGCCCGAACCACGGCAGCTTCTTCGAGCTCACGCGGGGCTCGGACGGCACCCTCACGGATGGCGGAGGCTTCGGCAACGGCAGCTTCACGCTGCAGCTCACGGGCATGGACGGTCAGACCGTGATGGACGACTTCGCGTGGCCCGGCGGCGGTATCGCGGGACAGATGCTGACCGGGCAGGGCAACTTCCAGTAATGCGACGAACGCTCTTGGCCGCGGCCGTGCTCGGCGCGTGCGCGCCCGCTCCACAGCGGCAGGTCCGTGCCGCGCCGCCGGCGCCGCCGGAGCGCACCGCGCCCGCGTCGGCCGCGCCGGAGCCCGCGCCCGCGCCGGTGGCGGCGCCGAAACCCGCCGCGCTGCCGGTCTACGACGGCGTGAGCTTCCGCCAAGTGCTGGATGTGCCGATCCACTATGTTGCCTTCGCGCCGTCCGGAAAGGTGGCAGCCGTGGGGGAAGACGTCTGGGTCGGGGATGGGGCGTCCTTGAAGAAGCTGCCCGCGCCGGGACCCGCGCTCGCGGACGTCCGCGTGTATTTCGGACGCGACGACCAGCCCCGGCTGATGGGCGCCGAGGGCGGCGCGCCGGTGTACCGACGTTTCCGCGGCGGACGTTGGCAGAGCGGTGCGACGGAGATCGGACGGCTCGGCAGCGGCAAGTCCGCACCGCTGTTTGGAGTGCTGGGCAACGACGACCCGGAGGTGGTGTGCAAGGTCGGCGACGGCTGCATCGTGAAGCGACGCAGCGGGTGGCAGACGATCACGCCGCCGGAGGGACGCCCCAGCGTCTCCCTCGAGCATGGGACGACCTGGGCGCTCGCCCCCGCGACGCTTCTACGTCTCGAGAGCGAGGGCTTCCGTGCGTTCGGCGGGACGTTGCCCTTTTCCCACGCGACGGCCATCAGCGCGACGAGCGAACGCGACGTGTGGGTCGCGGAGCCTGACGCGCTCTATCGCTTCGACGGCAAGAGCTGGGCTCGGCTCGACGCACCGGTCGACGGGATCGCCGGCGTGTGGGCAGCCGCCGAAAAGGACGTCTGGGTCGTCGGCCAGGGCGGCGCCGTGCACTACGACGGCGCGACGTGGTCCCGCGTAAAGGAGCCGTCGGGGGCCCTGCGTCTGGCCACGGGCCCGTCCGCCGCGGACGTGTGGCTTGCCGGCAAAGCCGGCCTCTTTCACGCCGTTACCGCGGCGGACCAACAAGACTAGGAACGGTACCCCGCCCGCTTCCCTGCTCCGTGCGTCCGCAACACAGGGGTGGTGACGCACGGAAACCTGGGAGGAGTCGCGAGGCCCTCGCGTCGCGAGAACCGTTCGGCCCCGAACGATTTCCGACGCGCCGAACCCCGCGTTGCGCTCGCTCCCTCGCGCCCTTGCGCGCCTCGAGAACCGTTCGGCCCCGAACGATTTCCGGCGCGTTGTACCCGGCGTTGCGCTCGCGCCGTCGCGCGTCGCGAGAACCGTTCGGCCCCGAACGGTTCTCTGCGCCAGCGCGCCGCTACCCCTTCTCGTTCCACGACATCCGTTCGGCCCCGAACGATTTTCGGCGAACGACGGATGGAGGAGTCGCGAGGCGTTGCAGGTCGGAGCGAAGTGGAAAAGGAACGATTGGCCGAAGGCGGATCTCCGAGATTACGCGAACCGCTGCGCGAGCACCTCTTCGGTGGGCGTTGCGAGCGCCATGGCGATGTGAACCGCTGCGCGAGCACCTCTTCGGTGGGCGTTGCGAGCGCCATGACTATGTGAACCGCTGCGCGAGCACCTCGCCGGCGCGGGTTGCGAGCGCCATGATCGTGAGCTGTGGGTTCACCGCGATGCTGGTGGGCACGACGCTGCCGTCCACGATGTAGAGCCCTGGTACTTCGTGGCTCTCGAAGGAGGGGTCCACGACGCTGGTTTCCGGATCCGTACCCATGCGGCAGGTGCCGAGGGGGTGGAACGCGACCATGGTGACGTCGAGGCCGCCGGGGCAGGCGTTTTCCAGGCGATCGACATCTGCGGTGGTGGTCAGCTCGTCGAAGCCGTGGATCTCGGTGTACGCGGCCTTGGCGCCGGCCGCGAAGAACACGCGGGCGATGGCGGCGCTGCCGCGGGCGAGGAGCTTCCGCTCGCGGCGGCCGAGCTTGTAGAGGGCGAGGGGGCGACCCTTGGGACCGAGCACGATGCGGCCGCTGGGCTCGTCTTCCACCATCACACCGAAGGACGCGATGCGATCGTAGTTCTCCATCACGTCCACGTAGCGTTGGCCGACGAAGGGGAACATCGTGGCGCCCATGTCCAGCGGCGCGCTGGCGCCCAAGATCAGGATGCCGTCGCGATGGAACTGGTCGATGCCGTGGCCTTGAGGCACGTGCTCGAAGCCGCGGATCTCCTCGTCGAAGATGGCGCTGACGCTGGTGGCCGGATGAATGGTGAGGTTCTTGCCGACCTGTCCGTTCGCGGTGGCGAGACCCTGGCGCATGAGGAGCACCGGAGTTTGCAGCGCGCCACACGCCAAGATTACACCGCGAGCGCGCACCTCGAGACGCCGGCCGCCGCTCACGCAGCGACCGCGCACGCCAACGGCGCGGCCGTTCTCCACGATGACCTCGTCCACCTTGAAGCCCGTGACCAGCTGCGCGCCGCGAGACAGAGCCATGGGCACGTAGGACACGTTGGTGCTGCGTTTGGCGTCCGTGGGGCAGCCCCACTGGCACACGCCCTGACCGTCGCACTCGGGAGCGTTGCGCGGCACGGGAAAGTGGCTCCAACCCAGGGTGTCACAGCCGCGACCGAGCACCTCCGCCGGCTTACCGCGTTCCTTGGCACCGTTGGCGCCGATCTCCAGCGTGCGCTCGACCTTGTCGTAGTACGGCTTCATGCCGTCCGGCGACAGCGCCTCGAGACCGAGGTCGCTCTGCCAGCGCTCGAGGATCCACGGCGGCGTGCGCAAGCAGGTGCCCGCGTTGATGGTGGTCGACCCGCCCACGGTGCGGCCTTGTGGGATCGGGATCACACAGTTGCCCACGACGCCGGTGAGCCCGCCGTCGCGATACAGCTTGCGCGTGGCGGGAATGGTGCGCCGATCGAAGTCCTGACGTTGGTTGTACTCGCCCTCCTCCAGGAGCAGAACGGCGACGCCGCGCTCCGCGAGCTCCTTGGCCACCACGGCGCCGCCGGCGCCGGTGCCCACCACCACCACGTCGCATTCCAGCGTCTCGTCCAGCTCCGCGGCACTGGTGACCTGCTGCATCCAGCGCTGCTTCTCCGGCTGAGCCTGCGGGCTCTGCCACACGCAACCGAAGGAGTGGTACACGTCCAAGTCGTCGAAGTACGCATTCTTGAGCGGGTACGTCAGCGCCATGAACGCCGCGCGGCGCAGCAGATCGCCCTCGTGCAGGCTCCACACGAGCTCTGCGCGCCGCTCGGGCGACAGCGCGGTGAAGCGCCGACCCGTGCGCAGCCGCGCCAGCTGCTCCAAGCTCGCGAGCAACTTCGCGTAACGCGCCGGCGTTCCTTCGCCGAACGAGCCGAGCAGCCGCGCCAAGCGATCCACCGCCGCGTCGCCTGCCGGCGCCAGCATGCGACCGCCGGGGATCACCGCTTCCGCCAGCGCCCGCGCGACGTGCGCGCCGCGGTCGCCGAACACCTGCCGACCGAAGGCTCCGGGCTCCGGCTTCTTCTGGACGCGCGCGACGGGCACGTCGACCACTGCGGCCTGCGTCATGTCGCCTCCAGCAGAGCGGGACGAGCCGCGCGGAACGTGCGCAGGAACGGGACCAGATCCCGCACCAGATTGAAGCGGACCAGGGCCGACCCGAGGCGATTGCCGTCGCCGTCCGTGATGACCCCGGGCAGCGTGGTCATGGACTTCAGCGGGTGGCGCCAGGTCGGCGATTTGTGCCCGGAGAACCGGTAGCGCTCGCCCTCCGGGCCGCGAAACTCGATGTCGTAACCGATGCGGCCGCCGAGCGGGCGTACCTCCAACGTACCCGTTCCCGGCGCGTGCTCCGCCAGGCCTTCCGCGAACACCGTACCCACGAGCCGCATGCTGCCGCGCCGGAGGTACGCCACTGCGTCCGTGGCGTCCGCCTCCAGCTCGAACCAGAACACGCGCCGCCCGCTGCCGTCGTCCGGCGTCCAGGTTCCGCGCATCGCTTCCGAAAAACCGTACAGCGCCAGGGCCATGCTCACTCCAAGCTCTCCGCCCGGACGGCGGCGTCCACCAACGCGCGTCCGTTCGCGCGCAAGTACTCCACGGCGACCTTCTCCGCCGTCTCCCCGTTCTTTTCCTCGATTGCTTGCGCGATCTTCTCGAGCCGCGTGCGCGTGTGCTCGCCGTCGGCGAACGCCTCACGGAACACGTGCGCGCGCGAGCCGTAGATGGCGAACATGGAGTTCGCCACCAGCACGAAGATGCGATTGTTGGTCGCCTGCAGCATGGAGCGGAAGAACCCGAGCTCCAGCTCTTGGATGCGTTCCGGATCCGCCTCGGCGCTCTCGAGCTTCGCGAGCGCATGCCGCATCCGCTTCAGGTCGTCCTTCGTGCGCCGCTCAGCCGCGAGCCGCGCCAGGAATCCGCCCATCAGCGTGCGCGCTTCGATCACGTCCGACAGCGCCGCGCGGTCGATCCCCGCCGAGCGGAACACCCAGTGGCTGAGCAGCTGCGCCCCGGCGGACTCGAGCGGATCCAACACCACCGAGCCGATGCCGTGGCGTGTGGAGATGAAACCCAACTGCTCCAGCCGCATGAGCGCGTGCTTCAACGAGGTGCGATTGACCCGCAGCTTTTCCGCCAGCGCTCGCTCCGCTGGCAGGGTGGCCCCCTTGTCGTAGCGGCCGGAAAGGATCTCGTCTCGCAGCTTGGCGGTGACCAAATCGACCAAACTGCGGCGTTCCAAGGGATCTTCAGCTGACATGGGCACCCAGTGACTCAGTGGATGAGCCACTGTACCAGGCCCAAGGCTGCCGTTCAAGGGGATTGCTGGTCCGTCGCGATCCCCGTCACGTCCCGACGCCCTACACGTCGTTCGAACTTGCGGCCCCCTCGCCTTGGGGCGCACAAATGAGCGATGACCTGGCTTGTGCGCGGGGCGCTGATCGGGCTGCTGGCGATGGGGCTCGGCGCGTGCCAATCCCTCGTTGGCATCGAGGACACGACGCTCGAGAGTCCCGACGCGAGCAGCGGGGGAGCGGCGGGCTCCGGGGGCAGCGCGGGTACCGCTGGCAGTGGCGCCGCTGGCAGCGGTGGCGTTGCGGGCAGCGGTGGCGTCGCAGGCAGCGGCGGCACGGCGGGCACTGGCGGCACTGGCGCGCGGCGGGCACTGGCGGCGCGGCGGGCACTGGCGGCGCGGCGGGCAGCGGTGGCGCGGCCGGAGGCGGCGGCACGTGCAGCGGCTACACCGTGGCGGCCGCGCCCGCAGTGCTCGCCGTGGAGCCGGGCAAGAGCGGCGATCTCGACATCACCCTCGGGAACGGCAGCTGCGGCGCGAGCACCCTCACGCTGGTGTCACCCCCCGGAAACGTGAGCGCGTCCCCTGCCGGCATCGCGGCGGGGCTCACGACCGGCAAGCTCACGGTGAACGTGGGCGCCGCGGTCCAGCCCGGTCAGTACCCGCTCACCGTCAAGGCGACGACGGCAACCGACAGCGCGACCACGCCGGTCCTGCTCGCCGTGAAGAACACCCCCGGCACACTGGACCAAAGCTTCGACCAGGACGGCATCCTGGTGCCCACGCCCGGCGACACGAGTCGTCGCGCCGTGGCGGTGGCCATGTTCGACAATGGCGAGGCGATCGTGGGCGCCACGAGCAACACCGCGGGTTGGGATCTGATCAAGCTGAAGATCGACGGTACCGTGGATTCCAGCTTCAATCCGGTGCTGCCCACCAGCGGAACGCTGCGGGACGTGGCCGTCACGGCGGACGGCAAGATCGTGGTGGCCGGGGACATGGGCGGGCAAATCACGGTGCTCCGGTTCCACGCCGACGGTTCACCGGATCAGTCCTTCGATTCCGACGGCAAGGCGCAAGTGTCGAACGTTGCGTTCGCCGGCGCCTCGCAGACGGCGGCAGCGTGTGCCGTGGACTCCGCGGGCAACGTCGTCATCGTGGGCTGGGCCCAGACCCAGGGTGTGGTTGCGCGGATGCTGGCCAACGGCCAACCCGACACGGGCTTCGATGGCCTCTACGGCGCCATCACCGTCGCCGGCGTGAAGTTCAGGGACGTGGGCTTGCAGTCCACCGGCAAGATCATCGCCACGGCACCGAAGACGAACACCAATCCGGACTTCTTCTTTGCGCGTGTTTCGTTGACCGGGCAGGTCGAGCTCACCAAATCCTACAACCTCAACGTGGAGGAGCCGAACGGCCTTGCCATGCTCCCGAACGACGACTTCGTCACGGTCGGTGGCTATTCGGGCGCGGGCGCACCCACCATGGCGAGACTCAGCGGCTCCACGCTGGACGCGGTGAGCAGCTACGGCACGAATGGCCACGTGGCTCTTCCATCGGTGAGCGCGCCGTTCTGGGTCATCTTCGGGGTCACGGCCACGCCCGACGGCAAAGTGGTGGCGGTGGGAAACGGCGGTGCGAGCACGAGCTGGTCGAGCTTCATCTTCCGCGTGGACGCCGCCGGCAAGGTGGACACGACGTTCGCGAGCAACGGTCTCTTGACGTTCCCCGCGACGGGAACCCCGAAAACGTACCTCACGGCGCTGTCCAACACCGTCGGCGGTCGCGTGCTGGTCGCAGGGCGCAACGAGACGCAGGGCCTGGTCGTCATTCGCGTGTGGAACTGAGCGCGACGGGATTCGCGCCGGACCAACGACAGAGCGCGATGCCACCCATGTCCGAATTCCGGACATTTTGCCCCGCTCACTCGCGACCCCCCCTCAAATGTCCGCTTTTCGGACATCGCACGCTTCCGCGCGCGTGACACGGTTTTGACCTGAGTCATTTCGAGAAAATGCGGGCGTGGGAGCCTCGGTCCCGCATGACCGAGCTCGACCATCGTTCGCTGTACCGCCTCCCCTGGAACCTCTCCGACAACCCCATCGTGTGGTTGGAACCGACGCAACAGTGCAACCTCGCGTGTGACGGCTGCTACCGGAAGAACGTCAAGACGCACAAACCGGTGGACGAGGTCGTAGCGGAGCTCGAAACCTTCGCGCGCCTGAGGAACTTCGATGGCGTGTCCATCGCGGGTGGGGATCCGCTGTGTCATCCGGACGTGGTGGAGATCGTGCGCCGCGTGACCTGGATGGGGCGCAAGGCGATCTTGAACACCAACGGCCTCGCCCTCAGCCGGGAGCTGTTGGTGGACCTGAAGAAGGCCGGGCTCGTCGGCCTCACCTTCCATGTGGACTCGCGTCAGGGGCGCCCGGGGTGGCGCAACAAGACCGAGACGCAAATGAACGAGCTGCGGCAAGAGCTGGCTGAGCTGGTGGCTGGCGTGGGCGGGCTCGCCACGGCGTTCAACTCCACGGTGTACGAAGACACGCTGGAGCAGGTGCCGGACATTTTGGATTGGGCCGGCAAGAACATCGACATCGTGCACACCGTAGTGTTCATCACGTATCGCGCGGCGGCGCCGGAGAAGTACGACTACTTCGCCCACGGCAAGAAGATCGACATGGAGGAGATCGTGTACTCCTCCACCCAGCAGCGGCGCACGGACATCAGCTCCCGCGAGGTGGTGAAGGTCATTCAGCGGCGGCACCCCGAGTTCATGCCCGCCGCGTATCTGAATGGAACCGAGAAGCCCGACACCTTCAAGTGGCTGCTCGCCCTGCGCGTCGGTTCCAAGTCGCACATTCACGGCTACGCCGGCCCCAAGTTCCTGGAAGCCATGCAGAGCGGCTACCACTTCGTGAACGGCCGCTACCTCGCGTACTCCTCGCCCGGTGCTCTCGGCATGGGGCGCACCCTGCTCGCCAGCGGCTTCTGGGATCGCGGTCTCCGCTCGGCGGCGGGGCGCTTCGCGAAGAACGTGGTCGGCGATCCGCTGGAGCTCGTCCGCCCGCAGCGCGTCCAAGCGGTGATGGTGATCCAGCCCATCGACCTGCTCGAAGACGGGCGCCAGAACATGTGCGATGGCTGCCCCGATATGACGCTCCACGAAGGGCGCCTCGCCTGGTCCTGCCGCCTCGAGGAGCTGACGAACTTCGGCTGCTTCGTGAACACCGTCCCCAAGGCACCGAGCGCAAACCCGAGCTAGCAGGGGGATCGAGCGCGCGGAAAACCGTTCGGTTCCGAACGAATTGCTATGCGGGGGGATCGAGCGCGCGGAGAACCGTTCGGAACCGAACGATTGGCGTCGAGCGTGACCCCAAACGCGTCCGAGGGGGGTGTCGAGCGCCCGGAAAACCGTTCGGAACCGAACGAATTGCTATGCGGGGTGTCGAGCGCGCGGAGAATCGTTCGGAGCCGAACGATTGGCGTCGAGCGTGACCCCGAACGCGTCCGAGGGGGTGTCGATCGCGCGGGAACGGGATGTGCAAACACGTCCTCGCCTCTGCGGAACACCTTCCACGGCTGTCCACGTTTCCTGTTGGCCCGCCGCGGAACCACGCGGCTGCGGCCGCGCGTGCTACTCTCTGCAGACGGACTGCAAAGCGGGCGGGAGCGCGAAATCGGGGACGCGGCGACCCGCGAAGGCTGCAAGTTGACGCACGACCACTTGGACGGGATCTGGCGAGACCTTCACGACGTCGAGCGGTCGCGCGAGGCCTATGAAAAGCTGCGCCGAATCGCCGAGCAGCCCGGCGAGGTCGAGGCGCAATGGTTGTTTGCGGAGTGGCTGGACTCCCAGGGCAGGGCGTCAGACGCTGTCGAGTGGTTTCGGGCGGCCGCGGAGTCGGGGCACGCGGTTGCGATGGTTTCGCTCGGTCATGCTTTGGACAAGGGACGGGGCGTCCGTCGCGATGCAGCGGAGGCGTGCCGTTGGTACGCCTTGGCTGCGGACGAGGGGGAGTCGACGGGCGCGTGGAATCTGGCATTGAGCTACGAGGAGGGCACCGGCGTCGAAGCCGACGCGGTCCAAGCGCGAGCGTGGTTCGAGCGCGCCGCAGCACGGTCTTGGATGTGCTCGTGGAAGATCGCCGAGTACGAGATCTTCGGGATAGCCGGGCAAGTCGACCCGGCCTCAGCGGTTCGCCGGCTAGTGGCTGCCGTCGAAGAGGGTGATTTCGACGAAGCGTTGTTCTACCTCGGCTTCGCCTATGAAACGGGGCTTGGCGTTGCCGGAGATTTGACGGAATGCGCGCAGCTGTATCGGGAAGCGATTCGCCAGTCTGACCCAGGCGATGAGACGTTCGGTGGAGCTGCCGCGTGCGCGCGGATGGGCCGGCTGCTTCTCGCCCCCGGCGACACGTTGCCCTTGTACGAGCGTGGATCCATCACCGATGCAGTCGAGCTTGGCTTTACCCTCGTGATGCGGGCAGCCGTCGACGGGTATCCCGGCTCGATGGTCGACGTGGCGTTCGCTCTCTTGGATGGTCGAGGCACTGAAGCTGACCCGCACGAGGCAGAGAGGTGGGTTCGCGAAGCGCGCGCGACGCTTGCGACCGCTTGGCCTCGACCGGGTCGGCCCTGGCGCGGGGTGGAAGACATCGCGCAGGCGGCATTTGCCGAACTGGAGACGCGCAGGCCCAACTCGGCGTGAGCGACCTCGGCTCCAGCGCGATGTCCGGGAGGCGGACGGGCGTGGACGCAACGACGCAACGCGCGGCGTGCTAGCATCCGCCGCGCCGTGGGCATTCTTCCGACCACTTACGCGCTCGTCGTTGCGGGGGTGGACCTCGCGGTGGCGGCGCTGTGTTGGGGGTGGCCCAAGGGGGAGCTGTGGCCGGTGGAGACGCGCTTTGCGGGAGCCGCCATGGCGACGGCGGCCCTCACGACGATCTTTGCCGCGATGCTCATGGGTGGCATTGCGCCGGACATCTCCGTGCGGGCGTTTTCGGCGCTGGCGATACTGAGCTTCGTGGCGGGCACGGGCGCCGTGCTGCCACCAGATGCGCCCAATGCCGAGAAGAAGCGCACGATCTTGGCGTTGGTGGGGCTGGTGGTGACGGCGTCGGTATTGCTGTTGCTCGATACCGCGCCGGCCACGTCGACGCGGAGCGGCGTGCCCTCGCGGGTGCTGAGCTTTCCGTCGGCGGTGATGTTCGCAGTGGCCTGTGGCGGCTTCCAGCTGCTCGAGATGCTGGTGGTGGTGCGCTACTGGCCCCGAAGCCACGCGCGCTCGTCCCTCACCGTTGGGCTCTTGGTGTTCGTGGCCGGGTTCATCGACATGGCGGCGCTGCTCGGCTTTGCGGTGCCCCTCATCGGAGCCGTGACGGCGGCTGCCATTGCGAGCTCCTACGTGGCATCCCGCATGTTGGCGCAGTTCCGCGTGGCGCTCGAAGGCGCGGAGGGGCGTGTGCCCGGCTTCGCGCTGCAGCGCTTCTTGGGCGCTGGCGGCATGGCGGAGGTGTTCATGGCGGAAGCCGTGGGCCTGCTCGGTGAAAAGCGCGTGGCTGCGGTCAAGCGCGTGCGGCGGGATCTGGTCGACGACGTCGAGCTGTGCGCCATGTTCTTGGACGAAGCGCGCTTGGCGGCCGAGCTCCACCACCCGAACATCGTGAAAGTGTACTCCTTTGGTACCGGGAGCCAGGGCTCCGCGGTGCGGCCGTACATCGCCATGGAGCTGGTGGACGGCCTGCCTTTGAGCATCGTGCTCCGGAGCTCCGCCGTCTTGAACCGGCCACTGTCCCTCGGAGCCATCACGGAAATCGGCGTGGCGTTGTGCTCCGCGCTCCACTACGCCCACACCCTGACGGGCCCCGACGGAGAGCTTCTGGGCATCGTGCATCGCGACGTTTCCCCGCACAACGTGCTGGTGTCGAAGGGCGGTCAGGTCAAGCTCATCGACTTCGGCATCGCCCGGGCTCGGACTCGCGAAGCGCACACCAAGGCCGGGCGCATGCGGGGCAAGCTAGCGTACTCCGCGCCCGAGCAGATCTCCGCGCGCCCCGTGGACGCTCGCACCGACATCTTCTCCCTCGGCATCTTGCTGTACGAGGCGACGGCGCTGGCGCGGCCGTTCCAAGCGGAAGACGAGTCGGCACTGGTGAACGCCATCGTCGTGGGCAAGCACAAGAAGCTCGCCGAGGTGCGGCCGGAAGCCGCCGCCCTGGCCGAGGTCATCGAGCGCGCCATGCATCCGGATCCCGCCGCGCGTTGGCCCGACGCGCAGGCCTTCGGCGATGCGCTGAAGGAGGCCCTCGGGGAACCGCTGCCCGGACCCGCGCTGCTCGCGGATCGCGTCGCGCTGGTGGAGGCCGAGCGCAGCGGTCTGCGAGAGCTGCCCAGCTTGCGCCCACCGCCGGTGTCCACCGCGAGCGAGAGCTCGACTCTCACCGACAGCGAGGTGGAGGGCACCGTCACCGTTGCCGATCCGCCGTTTCGGACCTGACTACTCCGAGGCTTCCACCATGGAGACGAAACGGATCGCCGGCGGTCCGTCGCTGCTCTGTTTCTGGCTCATCCGGATGGACACGCGGTGGCCTTCCTTCCAGAGCCAGATGGCCTCGGCATTGGCCTTGCCGTCCTTCAAGCAGGTGACGAACTCTTCGTTCTGGCACTCGGCAGCGACGTCATCCGTCGCCGTGGTCGGTGCCCCGTGCTTTTCGACGAGCGATTGCTTCAGCGCCGTGTACTGGGTGTTCCAGGTGTTCCAGTCGTTCTCCTTCGGAGTCACGGCGATGCCGATGGCGCAAAGTGCGTCGCCGCAGAAGGCGAGCAACGGCTTGCCCGACAAGCTGCCGTCCGGAGCGCGACTGCAGGAGTAGCTCTCTCCGGAGCGACTCCAGGTGCCCTTCTTGGTGCAGGCTCGCATGGTGTCGGCCTTGGTCGCGCCGAAGGTGAAGCCGAGGGCCGTCGTGGGCGGCGGCGACGTGGGAGTGGGCGGCGGTGGCGGCTCGGGAGCCGGCGCTGCCTCTTCCGGTTCCGGCGCTTCCCACTTCTCTTCCTGCCCGGGCGGAGCGGGATCCGCGAAGGTGTCGGCGAAGCTCGACCCCTTCTTCTCTTGGCGATGGCAGGCGGTGAGACTCAGGACGACGACGGACGAAAGAAGAAGTGCGAGCCGCATGGGCCCCCAATGCCCGATCGGGCTGCGGACGTCCAGGCGCTCTCAGGATCCCGACGGATCGATGGGAAGCGGCGCGGGAGCGGGGCTCGCACTCGGCTTCGGTGCGAGATCGAGGGGCGCCGGTCCTTCGCCGGGCTCGGGCGATTTCTCTGCTGGCTTCGCGGCTGCGGCCGTCTTCGCCGCGGGCGCCGCGGGTTTCGACGCTGCGGGCGCCGCAGGCTTCGGTGCGGCAGCCTTTGCCGCCGGCGGTTTCGCGACGAGCTTGGCCGGAGGCTCGGCTGCGTCGGCGGACGGCTCAGGCGTAGCGCTCGCCTTCGGCTCCACGGGGGCCAGCACTGCGGGCGTCTGCGCGCGAGCCGGCTCCGGAACCGCTTCGATCACCGGACCGTGCTCAGCGGGCGGCGCGTCGAACGCGATCCACTTCTGCTTCCAGGCGAAGCCGAGCCCTACGACCGCTACGACGATGACGACCGTGAGGAGCACCGGCAGGACGCGCGACGGTGATTGCGGCGCGGGCTGGAGTGCGGCGCCCACGTACGGCGCGTCGGACGATTCCGGCGAGTAGCCGGCGGCCCCCGGTGCCGACGCATAGGGCGCGGACGCATAGGGCGCGGACGCCAAGGGGGACGACGGCATGGGTGACGCCCCGGGCGACGACGGCATGGGTGACGCCCCGGGCGGCGACGGCATGGGTGACGCCCCGGGCGACGACGGCAGGGGTGACGCCCCGGGCGGCGACGGCAGGGGCATCGGTGCCGTCACTTCCGACCGCTCCGCCGGGGCGTAGTGCTCCGGGTTCGCCATCAGCGTCGTCTCTGCGTCCGTCAGGGCGGCGAGGGCGTCGAGCGCCTCTTCGGCGCTCTGATAGCGGTGGTCCGGTTTGCGCTGGATCATCCGCGTCACGATGCGCTCGAATTCGCGGGCCACGGCGTCCGTGCGGCCCGTGGAGAGCGGCGGTGGATCCGTGATCAGCTTGTGCCGAGCGAGATCCACGTCTTCGAGATCCCCGAACACGTGCACGCCGGCGACGGCGCGGTACAGCATGGCGCCCAGGGCGTAGATGTCCGCGGCGGTCGTGACGGAGCGGGAGTTCAGGATCTGCTCCGGCGACATGTACTCCATGGTGCCCACGGCAATGTCCACGCGGGTCAGGGCGGTGATCTCGTCGCCGTCGCCGTCGAGCCCCGCGAATCGACTCATGCCGAAGTCCACGATCACGGTGCGCGTGTAGTGGTCGCCGGACTTCTGCGTGATCAGGTTCCCGGGCTTCAAATCCCGATGGATGATTTGCGCGCGGGAGAGGGCGGCGATGCCGCGGAGCACGTCGCGTCCGACATCGATGGCCTGCTCCACCGTGAGAGTCTCGCGCAACAGCACGCGGCGAAGGGACTCGCCCTCCACCAGCTCCATGACCAGCACCAAGCCGTAGTCGGGCACCGAGAGGAAATCGATGACCTTGGAGATGTAGGGGCTCTCCAGGCGCGCCAGGAAGTCCGCCTCGCGCTTGAAGCGGGTGACGAGCTCACGGTTCTGCTTGGATGCCTCCAGCAGGGTCTTGAGCGCAACTTGGCTACCATCGACGAGCGAGACGCCGGCCCACACCGCTCCCATGCCGCCGACCCCGAGCTCGCGCTCCACGCGATACCGTTGGCCAATCACGGCTCCCGGTCCGATAGCCACGGCTCGATGTTACCAGGCCCCAACGCGACGCGCGGTGCCGGTTTTTCCCTGTGTTTCCGCGCTGAACCGACAACCTGGGGACGCCATCGAATCCTTTTGTGCTTCTCTTGGCTCTAGCTGACGTGAATCTCACCCGCCGTCACATTCTCGCCGCCCTGCCCATTGCCATTCTCGTCGCGTGTCAGGAAGACCCGCCGATCGGATCGACCTCCAAGCCCGCCAAGAAGCGCGCGGAGCTCGGCCCGATGATGAAACCGGCGGATCTCGTGAAGCGTTTGGACGACGTGAAGGCCGGCAAGATCGCCGTGCTGTACGTGGGCCCGGAGATCCTCTTCGATCACGGACACGTCCCGGGCGCGAAGAAGCTGCTCGAGGCTGGCACGGACGCCGGCAAGAAGCTGCTCGTGAAGGAGATCGCCAACACGCCCAAGGACGTGGAACTGGTGGTGTACTGCGGCTGCTGTCCCTATGCGAGCTGCCCCAACGTGCGCCCGGCCAACGAGGCGCTGCACGCCTCGGGTCGCAAGAACTTCTACCTCTTGGACCTGCCCACCAACTTCAAGACGGACTGGAAGGACAAGGGGTATCCGTCGGAACGCAGCTGACGCTGCGGCACGATTGTTGAAGTAAGCTCACGTAACCCCAGCGTGTGCCACCTTTTGGCACACGCACTCAGGAGGAAACGTGAGCGATTCTTCGAGCAGACTGCGATTGAGGGGCAAGCTTCTGGCGGCTCTCGCGACCGGAAGCATGGCGACCATGGCATGCGGGGGCTCGGTGAGCTCCGAGGGGACGGGGGGCACGGGCGCTCTGGGGGGGACCTCCAGCGGCGGCGCCAGCACGGGTGGAGTGGGCGGATTCGGTGCAACCGGCGGCGTGAGCACCGGCGGCACGGGTGGCGTGAGCACCGGGGGCACGGGGGGCGTGAGCACCGGCGGAGTTGGCGGCATTGGTGGTGTCGGGGGGCTCGGTGGCTTCGCCGGGGCGGGGGGCGACGGACCGTTCTACACGGGAGAGGTCGACTGCAACGCGTGCTCGCCGACCTTCTACACCTGTTGGAAGAGCGACATGGTGCCGGTGTATTCCGGTACGCCGCCGAGCCAAGGCTGTCCGCCGTCGACCAGCATCGATACTTCCGGCGTGAACCCGTGCTCCACGGGCTTCGGCGCCTACGTGCAGGGTGATCCCATCGAGGAGAACGGCCTGTGCTGCTACCTCTCAGGCATGATGTGCCCCGGCGGGCGGCCCTTCAAAGTGGACGGCGAGCTGCGCGTTGCCGCGGTGGCACGCCGGCCCGGTTGGGTGGCGGAGTCCGCTCATGATGGTCGCTCACTGAGCGCAGAGGAACGCAAGGCTCTGGCCACGGTGTGGATTGGCGATGCGCAGCTGGAGCACGCGTCGGTGGCGGCCTTCGCGCGGCTCACGCTGGAGCTCATGCAGCTCGGCGCGCCGTCGGCCTTGGTCGCAGCGTCGCAGAATGCATCCGTGGACGAGGTACGTCACGCCCGCATGTGCTTCGGCTTCGCTTCGCGCTTCGCGGGGGCGCAGCTCGGCCCGGAGAAGCTGGATCTCGACGGCGCTCTCGGGAGCGTCACGCTGGAGAAGCTCGCGCGGGAGACGGTGGAAGAAGGCTGCGTCGGGGAAACCCTGGCGGCGCTGCAAGCGGCGGAGCAGCGGCGCATGGCCCAGGATCCGGAGATCCGCGCCGCCCTTTCGGCCATCGAGACGGAGGAGTCGGAGCACGCCGCCTTTGCCTACCGCGTGGTGCGCTGGGCCATCTCCGTGGGCGGCGAGTCCGTGCGGCGCGCGGCTCGGGACGCGTTCGAAGCGGCCTTGGCCCAGGAGCTCAGTCTGAGCGACCCCGACGTGAGCGTCGAGGTGTGGCACCACTACGGGCGCCTCACCGCGGCAGAGCTTCGCGAGGTGCGCGCCCGCGGTATCGAGGAAGTGGTGCGGCCGTGCATGGCGGCGCTCTTCGAGCGACGAGAGCAGCCGGCGCTCAGCGCGTGATATCTTCCCCGACGTGGGACACATCGTGGCGTTGGGGGGCGGCGGCTTCTCCATGGAAGACAGTCCGCTGCTCGATGACTACATCTTGAGCTTGGGTCGGCAGCCGCGGCCGCGTATCTGCTTCCTGGGTACCGCCAGCGGCGATAACGAGAACTACGTCGTTCGTTTCTATCGGCGCTTCTCCCGCGCCGACTGCCGGCCCACGCACCTGGAGCTGTTTCGGCGCGCCGAGCAAGATCTGGAAGGCTTCGCCAAGGAGCAGGACATCTTCTACGTGGGCGGTGGCAACACCGCCAACATGCTCGCGGTGTGGCGCCTTCACGGTTTCGAGCGTGCGCTGAAGGCGGCCTACGCCGAGGGCACGGTGCTGGCCGGGGTCAGCGCCGGTGCCGTGTGTTGGTTCGAGCAAGGGGTGACGGATTCCTTCGGCCGCGACCTCTCCGGCATGGAGGGTCTGGGCATGCTGAGCGGTAGCTTCTGCCCGCACTATGACGGCGAGCCCCTGCGCCGCCCGCGCTATCACGAGCTGGTGGCCGCCGGCATGCCCGCCGGCATTGCCGCCGACGACAGCGTGGCGGTGCACTACGAAGAGGGCGTGGTGGCTCGGGCCGTCGGCTCGCGCAAGGAGGCCCGCGCCTTCTACGTGCGCCAAGACGCCGACCGCGTGGTGGAAGAGCCCTTGGGCGTGCAGTATTTGGGCTGATCCGTGGCTCTGTTCAAGTCGCGCCCGAACTTCGAGGTTCGCGTTCCCAACCGCTTGGCCCCCGGACAGCGTTTCGTCGCGGAGGTCACCGCCTTCATGAAGCGGGACGTGGAAGTGGAGTTCGTGGATGCCTGGCTCACGGGTGTGGAGCGCGCCGTGGTGGGCTCCGGCAACTCCGCGGCCAGCGCCCAGGAGTACATCACCAACCTTCACGCGCGGCTGATGGGGCCCGGCAAGCTCGCCAAAGGACAGCAGAGCTTTCGCTGCCGCTTCGAGATCCCAGAAGGTGCTCCGCCCAGCTATCAGACGCTCTCCTCCACCGTGAGCTATCGGCTGATGGTGCACGCGTCCATCGCGTGGTGGCCGGATCGCCGCTCGAAGTTCATCCTGGAGGTGGCGCCAAAACCGCAGCGCGGCGCGCCGAGCCCCTTCGTGTTCGCATCCGCCGAAGGACCCGCGGGCAGCGAGCCCTACGTGGAAGCGAGCGTTGCCGATCAGATCGTGGTGCCCGGGGAAGTGCTGGAGGGTCGCGTGGCGCTCTTCAATGCGGCGTTTCACGGTGTGAAGATCGCGTTCGTCGGGCGTCAGACGAGCCGCGTCGGCAAGCGCCAGGCGACGGTGGACGTGCAGCGCTACGAGCTCACGCTTCCGATCCAGGATCGCCGCGACGGCGACGCCATCCCGTTTCGGACGCGGGTGCCCGCGCTGGCCCCGAGCTTTCGCTCCAAGCTCTTGCGTTTGGATTGGGTGCTGCGCGTGAGCGGCATGCGGCGGCTGGCGCGGGACGTGAGCGCCGAAGCGCCGCTCTTGGTGCTGCCGGCGGGCACGCCGGATCCCGACAAGCCGCGGCAAGCGCCGCCTGCCGTGGGCACGCCGCGGCTGAACGAGGTGTGGGCGTACATCGCGCGGGAGCTCGACATGGAGCTATCGGGCGAGGCGCTGCACGCGAAGATTGGACCGGTGCGCATCGTGGTGCAGCAAGAGCTCCGTCAGGGAGCTGGGGTGTACCTGGTGGCACGGCTCGGCTATCCGTCCTTGGGGCTTTCGCTCGACGGCGGAGTGCTGTCCGGCTTCTCGCGCCTGTGGGGAGGTGCGGAGAGGGTGAAGCGCGGCGAGCACTACTTTGCCGGGCGCGACACCGCGCAGGTGGAAGCGTTCGTGGACGCGCTGGCGCTGGTTTCCGTGGACGCCACCATCGCAGACGTGAATGACGAAGAGCTGCTGCTCGAGAAGGGCGAAGCGACGCAGCGCCACAGCGAGATCCACGCGTTCGCCGTGCAAGCGCTGGCGATCGCGAAGCGCTGGGAGCGTGCCGTGGGGGCGATACCGCCGCCCGCGGCGTTCAGCGACGAGAGCGTGGCCGCCTGGCGCCGATTGGCCGCGGGGATCGGCGCCGAGCTCGTGCCGGCGAGCATGTCCGCGGCCGGCCAGTTCGAGGGACGCCGCGCGCGCGCAGAGACGCGCTTCGATGCAGACGGCGCGCCGATGACCACCGTGGTGACGCTCGCGATGGAGCCGCCCATCGTGACGGACGTGCAATCGTGGAATGCCGAAGAGGGCGGCGACGTGCACGTGAGCGGCGGTGACGCAGCCGTCGCCGCGCTCAAAGAGGCGTGTTTGGCCTTCGAGGTGGAGCGAGAGCTGCTCAGCGCGACCCTCCCCGCGCCGCTGCCGTCGGAAGCGCCGGCCTTGAGCGCCTTCGCGCGCCTGGTCGACTTGGAAATCGCCCTCCGCACCCAGCGGTCCGGCTACCGCTGATACCGCGGCGAACCGACATTCAGCAGCAGCTTGTCGGGCCGCCGCGGAACCACGGGGAACATCCACCCTCGAAAGGCGTCGAAGGGACGTGCGCGTTCTTCTACCGGTGGCGATGATCTCGATGAGCTGCGCGGCCCGTTCTCCGACGCCGCTTCCGGAGGCGGTGATTCAGGTGCGCCTTACGGCGCCGCGCGCCCAGGCCACACTTGTGCCGGCCTGCACGAGCGACGAGCCGATGGTTGAGCTGCCGGCGTCGCTTCAGTGTGGGCGCGAGAGCATTGCGGTGTGCCGCCTGTCGGTGCCACTCAAGGTGACGAGCTGCAGCTCGACGCCCATTGTCGTGGAACGGGCGGAGCTGCGTCAGGGGGGGGAGATGGTCGTACGTTGGGACTTCGACCCGGTGGCGCTGCCCCACGGCCAGAGCATCACGCGGGACCTGGGGCTATGGCGGGAAGGGAGCGCCAAGCTCGTGGTGCGCTATCGCGCCGCGGACGACAGCGTTCGCGAGCTGTCACGCGAAGTGGCGGTAACGCATCCGGAGCGGAAGCGGCGGCTCGAGGAATGTGGCGCCTGCAGCGGGGACTGGGGCGTGCACGGTCTCAGCGGCGTGGAGAGCTGCAACTGCCGCACGAAAGACGCAGGCCAAGAGTGCCGTGATGGTCGCGAGTGTGAAGGTGAGTGCCTCTACGACCACGGTGAGGAGGTGCAGGCGGCCTCCAGGAGCTGCAGCGGTGGACGCTGTACCATCCAGTTGCGAATGACGCGCTTGGTGGGTCGTTGCGCCCCGTTCCGGACGACCTTCGGCTGTCACTCCTATTTGCCGGACGGAGAAGGAGAACGCGCGCCACACATCGGCGCGGCGCGCGTTCCTCACGTCTGCGTCGACTGAGTCAGGGAGTGCTGCACTCGGTGGTGCAGTACGTGGTAACGCAGCTTCCGATGGCGTTGTACGCGTTCAGCGCGGTGCTGTTCTGCAGGCACGACGAGCAGTAGGTGTTGGCGCACGTATTGAGGTCCGCGGCCGTGGAGCAGTTGGTCACGATGCACTCGAGCAGGCCGGCGCAGTCGTTCATCGAAAGGCAGGTATTGACCTCGGTGCAGCAGTTGTTGACGCTGCATTGGCCGCAGGCCGTGGAGGTGTCCGAGATATCCGTGCAGGTGGCGCCCAGGATCGTGGTCGAGCAGCTCGTGCTGCCGCCGGTTCCACCGAAGCCGCCCGTGGCGCCGGTGCCGCCAAAGCCGCCGGTGGTTCCACCGAAGCCGCCCGTGGCACCGGTGCCGCCAAAGCCGCCGGTGGTGCCGCCGAAGCCACCCGTAGCGCCGGTGCCGCCGAAGCCGCCCGTCGGAGGAACGCCGCCCCCGCCGCCGGTGCCGCCTGGACCGCCGCCCACGCCGCTCACGCCGCCGGTGCCGACGCCACCGGTGTTGCCGGTGTTGCCCGAGCCACCCAGGCCGCCTTCGGGGATCGGCATGCAGGCATTGCTCTGCACGTCACAGTAGAGACCCGTGGGGCAGGTGCCGGCATCGCTGCACGGAGTGGCACCGCCACCGCCCGTGGACGAGCTACAGGCACCCAACACGAGACCCAATAGACCAAACAGCGCGACGCGTTTCATAAGCAATCTCCCTTGACCCAAAGCGCAGGGCCTGCGCCTCCAACCGGGAGAAAACCTACTCGTACGCGCCGCGCGTGCAAGACAATTGGCGGAAATTCTACTCGTGACCGCCCGGCTTCGCCGCATTCTGCGGGGATGGCGCGCTCGCGTCGTAGCCCAAGAGCAGCGGCGCGTTTTCTTGTGCTTCTGCGTTGCGGGACACGTAGTGATAGGTGTGCCGGCGGCCAAGGCGCGGAGTCTTGTGTTGGACGCACCACATCTCCGCGCCCCCCGTCTCCTGCCGCGTTTGCAGGCACAGCGGACAGGGCGGTTCGATCTCCGGCACCTCTTGTCGTGCGGCATCGTGAGTCTTCGGTCGCGCCACGAGCACCGGGCAATCCGCGAGGCGCGTCACACGTTCGGCAACAGAGCCGAGGATCATGCGCCGCAGTCCGCGGCGACCGTGCGTGCCGACGATGATCAGATCTGCGTTCAGATCGACGGCGAGTCGCGTGATCTCCTCTGCTGGGTCACCAAGACGCACATGGCTCAATGCGCCACGGATGTGATCTCCACCCGGAGTGCTGCGCATCGTCTCCTCCACGTAGCCGGCGAGGGACTTGGCAGCTTGCTGCAGGGTGAGCTCTTCGCGGCCTTCGGACAGCTCCATCGCCACCACGGGTCCAGAACCGGGCGCCACGTGAACGACGTGAAGATGCGACCCCGTTTCTCGCGCGGCCATCTGGATGCCCTGTCGCAGCGCGGCGTCGCCGGGATCGGAGAAGTCCAGTCCGACCAAGATCACCGGTCCTGCGGGTAGCCTCTTCTGAAGTGTTGCCATTCTGCTCCTCTCTTTCGTTCGTGGAAAAGGAGCAGAAATCGTGCCGAACGAATGTGTGAGCGGGAGCGCACTCCGGCGAGGCGACGCGCCACGGAGTGGCAACACGACCCGCCCGAGCGCACGCAGCCAAGCCGGGTCCATCGGCGAGAACACGTGGCACGCAGCGTGCACATCACCTTGGCAGCAATTCATCGAAACGAAAGGAGGTGGATCATGCGCAGGATGATCTTCGCCGCTTACAAGAACTACGAAGACGCTGCCCACGCCATGACGGCGCTCCGCACGGCGGGCATTCCCTCCGAGCGCATCAGCCTGGTGATGGCCGAGTCCGCTCGCGGTCTCGCGCCGAAGGTGAAGACCAACGCGCCCGAAGGCGCTGCCATCGGAGGCGCGCTCGGCGCGCTCGTCGGCGGTCTCACCGCGGTAGCGTCCCTTGCGCTACCCGGCATCGGCATCCTCGCCGCAGGTCCCATCGTGGCCGCCGTTGGCGGCAGCTCGCTGGGTGCTGCAGGTGGAGGTTTGGCCGGCGCTCTCATCGGTTTCGGCATGCCCGAGCGCGAGGCCAAGCGGGTCGCGCGGGAGGTCATGAAGGACGGCTTCGTGCTGGCGGTGGATCCCGTGAACGGAGACATGACGAACACGGCCAAGACCGTGTTCGACAAGACCCGCGCCATCCGACTGGAGGATCCGGACGAGACGGCGATGGGTAAGGCCAGCGAGAAGCTGCACGACGCAATCACGACGCGCGGCTGAGCCGCGCAGAAAGGAGAAACATGACGAGGCTACCGAGTCGCGTGGCGCTACCCGAAGAGAAGCGCGAAACGATGGTGAAACACCTGAACACGGCATTGGCGATGAGCATCGACCTCAGCCTGCAGGTGAAGCAGGCCCACTGGAACATCAAGGGGCCGCAGTTCTTCGCCCGCCACGAGCTGTTCGACAAGCTGGCCGTGCACCTGCGGGAGACCTCCGACAAGCTCGCGGAACGCGCCGCCACCCTGGGTGGCTACGCCGAGGGCACGGTGAAGCTGTGCGCCGAGCGTAGTGAGCTGCCGGAGTACGACCTTCGAGCCCGGGACGGGCGTCAGCACATCATGGCGCTCGTGGATCGCTACGCGCGCTACACCGCGTTCTTGCGCGACACCATGGAGGCTACGGAAGTCGACCCCGTATCCCAGGATCTGGTGATCGAGACTCTGCGCACCGCGGAGCTGGATCAGTGGTTTTTGGAGAGTCACATCAACGTGTGACTTCTTCGTCGGGGCGAACGGCGTAGAGCTTCACCGCGAACGCGCCGAAAGAACGCGCCACCGGGTCGGGAACGCCGACCTCCGTGGCGCGTTCTTGATTTGGCAGGTCCACGTAGAACAGGAATGCTTGACCCTCGCGACAGCGGAGCGCCGCTACCATGCCCGGCGCGCTGTCGCGTTCCAGCAGCGGGAAGCTGCGGCGGAAGTGAGGCAATATCTTCCACGGATCGCCGCGACGCACGTCCAGGACGTCCACTACCGCGTAGCGGTAGTCCGTCCGTTTGTCGCCGTCGAAGTCCACGGCGGCTGCCGTGAAGCGCACTCGGCCGCGCACGACGTAGCGGGCCGCATCCCCCGAACCTTCGGGTAGTGGAGCGTCGCCCATGCTGCGACACACGTCCGGTTCGACCACGTCGGGATGACGAGGGCCGCAACCGGCGAGGGCAATGGCCAGGGCCAAGGCGAAACGCATGGCCCCGAGCCTACTCGCTTCAGTGGGAGTAGTGGGGACGATGCCCCATCGCGAGCTCGCCGTCCGGACTCTTGTCCCGCGCCTTTTGCAGCATGGCGTCCACGCTCACGGGGCCCGCCCCGCGGAACACGAACACGAGTGCCACCAGCAGCATCGTCAGCGGGTATTCCCAGCCGTTGTTGGCCGCGAACAGGCCATTGCCCAGATGCACGGACGCGATCGCCACTAGCATGGTGCACAGCGGTCCCAGCGCGGCGATGCGCGTCAGGAAGCCGAGCAACAGCCCCAGGCCGCCCGCGAGCTCCCCCGCAATGGCCAGCCACACGGCCAGGCCGGGAAGCGGAATGCCGAAGCTGGCAAAGGCCTGAGTGAACATGCCAGGATCCGCCAACTTCTGAACGCCGTGCGCGACCATGATGGTCCCCGCCGCGATCCTCAGGATCGTCATCGCGGTGGTCGTGCCTTTTCGTTTCCAATCGATCTTCATGCGTTCTTCTCTTGCAGAAGCAATGCCAACCGCATCGCGTTGGCGTCCCACTCCGCTGTCGGCATAATGTGTGGACGTTGAAAGCCGCCCTGCTCCTTCTCGGTGTCGCCGTCACCGTCGCTGCTTGCGATCGTGAAGCGCAGAAGGCGCCCACGAAGGCGGCGGCTTCCAACTTCGTCTCTGCCAGCGCGCCCGGTGGCATCGTGCCCGGGGCTCACGTGCTGGTCCCCTTCGGCCCGATGTTCGTGGAGGCGGAGGTGGATCGCGTTTCCGGTCTGCGCGTTGGCACCAAGCAGGGCAAGACCTACGACGCGGCTGATGTGGTGGCGCTGCCGGCCACGGCGGAGCGCTCTGCCCTCAGCGCGGGGCAGCCCGTGCTGGCACGCACCGCCAAGGGCCTGTGGACCCCGACGACGATCGAAAAGGTGGACGGCGACCATTACGTCGTCGCCACCGAGAAGCACCACCGCTTGGCGCGCAGCGATCTCCTCACGCCGCCTAAGAAGGTGGAGCTCGAGCTCCGCGGGCGCTTGGCCACGGATCGGCTGCGCAGCGTGGCGCAGTCCAGGGTGCCGTATCGCCCCAAGGGGTGGGCGCCCAAGGCGGGCGACGCCGTCTTGTACCGAACACGCCTCGACGGTGGCCGCTGGTTTGCCGGCACCATCGCGGAGGCGCGTGAGGGCGCGTACCGCGTATCGTCACGTATCCATCGAATCGACACCTGGTTCGGGCCCGAGCTCATTGCGCCGCTGCCGCGCGCCGACGGCCCCACGCCCGAAATCGGCGACTACGTGCTCTTGGAGCCGGAGATGCGCAACTGGACCTTCGCGCGCGTGGCCCGCTCGGATGGGCGCTTCTTGTTCGTTCGCACCGAAGACGGCGGCGAGGAGCGCACCACCGCCGCCGGCGTGCTCGCGCTGGTACCGCGCACGGAGGTGTGGCTGCCGTCGTACTCACCGAAGAGCGCGAGCACCCTGCGCTCTTCGGTGCTGTTCGAAGAGCTGCTCCGACAGTTGGGGGTGACGGCGCACGAGCTTCGGCCGGACGGCATGCTCGAGCTGCGCGACGCTCACCGTCGCCTGCTCAGCGCCAAGTACGAGCTGGTGCTGCATTTCGGTCCGCTCTCCGGCTACACCATGGCCTGGAAGAATCCGGACAGCCGTCCCTATGTGAGCGAAGACGACGCGAAGGGGCCTGCCAAGGACGCCGCCGCCGTCGAGCACCAAGCCTTCGTGCGTGCCGTGAGCGCCGCGGACAAGCGCCATGCGCCCCTGGTGTACGTGGCGTCGGACTGGTACGTCGCGCTCCGCGACGTGCACCTGTCCCTGCCGCAGAGTGAGCTTCCCGGCGATCTGTCGAGCGAAGCGCGCGCCCTGTTGGCGACCTTCGCGGAGCCGCCCACCGTGGCCGCAGCGGGCGGTGACCGCGCCGCACCGACAAAACAAAAGTAGCTTTGCGATCTTCTTTTCTGGTTCGCCGCGGAAGCTCAGGTCACGAGGCGCGCGGGGGCGAGGGCTGCGGACAGCGCGCTCTGTTCGCCGAAGATCACCCGGGCGGCGAGCTCGCCGGCGCCCACGCCGCTGCTCATGCCGTAACCGCCGAGGCCCGCGACCCAGTGGAGGCCCGTGACGCGCGGGTCGGCGCCGATGACCAAGCGGCGATCTGGTGCGAACGTTCGCAAGCACGCCCAGGAGCGGCGCACGCGGGATTCCGCGAGGCCGGGGGCGAGCGTGCGAAGGCGCTCGGCGAGCAGCTCGAGAGCAGCGGGATCCGGCGCGGGGACTTCGGGGCGCCAAGCGAGCTCGTCACAGGGACTCGCCAGGAGCCCGCCGGACTCGGGGCGGAAGTACGCCTGCAAGCCGACGTCCCACACGGTGGTGGCGCGGGGATCGACGGCGGCGCTGGGCTCGAGGATCACGAGGTGGCGGCGAATGGGCGTGAGGGGCAAGCTCGCGCCGGCGGCGGCGCCCAGGGCTTCGGCCCACGCTCCCGCAGCGAGCACCACGGCGTCTGCGGCGAAGGTTTCTCCGCCGCTGAGCACCACGCCGGCAACGCGCCCGCCTTCCATGAGCACTCGACCGACGTCGGCGCCCAGCAGGATGCGACCGCCGGCGTCGCGGATTGCCGACGCGAGCAAGCTTCCGATGGCGTGAGGATCGAGCACGCCGCCGTCCGGAACCCATAGACCATCGCGCACGTGACCACCGGCCAGGGCAGGGGCGCGGGTATGGAGCTCGGTAACGTCGAGGCGCTGCACGTTCACGCCGTCGCGCTCCGCGACCCGCTCGAGGGCGTGGATGGGTGCAGCGTCGGCGGCGACGAGCAGGAGGCCGCGCTGATCGAGCCAGCGATCCCGCGTGCCCGCCAGGGCGTCGAGGTGCCGCGCGCTGACGCGGGCGAGCTCGGCGATGCCGGTGGAGTCTTCCACCGGTCGGTAGATGGCCGCGTTGCGTCCGGAGCTGTGGGAAAAGACGTACGGCTCACGCTCGAGCACGACGACCTCCGCGCCACGCGCGCATAGAGCATGAGCGGTGGACAGTCCCGCGATTCCGGCTCCGAGCACGACGATACGCATGGTCACTCTTGCTCCGCACTCGGGGGCGTGGGCCCCGAAGAGCGCGTGAGGGCGCACCATTAGCGCTTAGATACCGGGCAATCGAGGGCATTTCGTCCCCGCCCCTTGCCGAAGCCGCGCTTTTTCGCCAAGGATTCGCGCGCCGGCGCCCGCCGGCACCTCATCCCATGACTTCCGAGCGCCCTACGGACCGCGCGCTTCCCCATCGCGCCGTCGCGACCTGGCTGTGGCTGTGCACTGCGCTGCTGCTGGGCATGATCGTGGTCGGCGGAGTCACGCGCCTCACCGGGTCCGGCCTGTCCATCGTGCGCTGGGAGCCCATTGTGGGGGCCCTGCCGCCACTGAACGGCTCGGAGTGGGAGCGCGTGTTCGCGCTGTACAAGGAGTCGCCCCAGTTCCGGCTGGTGAACAGCCATATGGATCTGGACGCGTTCAAGTCGATCTTCTGGTGGGAATACTTCCACCGGCTGCTCGGCCGCAGCATCGGCATCGTGGTCGCGTTGCCGCTGGTGTTCTTCACGCTCAAGCGTTGGATAGAACGGCGGCGAGCGATCGTGTTGGTCGGCATCTTCTGCTTGGGCGGCGTGCAAGGGCTCATCGGCTGGCTGATGGTCAAGAGCGGTTTGGTGGACGCGCCCCACGTGAGCCACATCCGCCTCACGCTGCACCTGGTCACGGGCATGCTCATCTTCGCCTTGGTGTTGTGGCAGGCGGTGGACGCGACCTGGGCCCGGAGCCGCGCCCGAGGGCTGGCGGAGGTGAGCGCCGAGGCGCTCACGCCGGTGCGGCGCTGGGCGATGCTGGTCACCACGCTGGCCGCCGTCACCGTCACCTCCGGAGGCCTCGTCGCGGGGCTCCGCTCGGGACATGCGTTCCCCACGTTCCCGCTGATCGCCGGCTACTGGGTCCCGCCGGGCATGTTCGTGGCGGACCCGCTGTGGCTGAACTTCTTCGACAACGTCACGCTGGTGCAATTCCAGCACCGATTGCTGGCTTATTCCGTGGCGCTGGCGGTGCTCGGGACCTGGCTTTCGGCGCGGCGCCGCCCGCTGCCGAACCCCGCGCGCTGGGCGGTGCGCCTGCTCGTCGCCGCCGTCACGCTGCAGATCACGCTGGGCATCACCACGCTGCTCCTGCACGTGCCGGTGTGGGCCGCAGCGGCGCACCAAGGCAACGCGGCGCTGGTGCTGGCGGCGTGCCTGAACCTGGTGCACGCCCTCGCCATCCGCGTGCCTCACACCTCTGAAGCGGGAGAACGCCTCCGTTCGCGCGAAGGTCCGGTGAGCCCGTCCTTGTCGATGGGACGCAATAGCGCCTCCGGCTCGATCAGCCACTCCGGTTCGGGCACGTCGTCCATTCGGTAGAAGCCGCCGCAGAAGACGCGACGAGTGCAGTCCGCGCATTGTGCGCGATATTCCCGCTGCCCCCGCAGGTACTCGAACAGGTTCACCTCTTCGTTGTCCACGAACAGCATGTGGCGTTCGAGCTTGAGTAAGTCGCCCACTACGAATCGTTCGTAGCCGGGCATGAAGCACCACGGCAGGTTGATCACGGAGAGCTTCATGCGGTCCTGCCAGCGGTCGATTACGCCCATGGCAATCCGCGCGGCCGCTGCGGTGTCGGGATTCACGACGTTCGTGGCGCGACCAAAGGGCGTGAGGAACTGGATGTTGAGCCAGCGGAGGCCCAAGTCCCACACCAGCTGGGTGATCGCTTCCAGGTGCTCGTGGTTGGAGGCGGTGAGGGTGACGTTGGCGCCCAGCTCGATCTCCGGAGCGGCGAGTCGCACGCAGTTCTTTACGCCTGAAAGCGTCTGATCGAAGGCCTCCGGCACGCCGACGTTGGCCGCGTGCAGGTAGCGCGTGGGCCCGTGGATGGAGAACAGCAGGGAGGTGACGCCCGACGCCAAGAGCTCTCGGGCGTAGTCCTCGTACGCCGCCATGCGCCCGTTCGTGGTGACGTTCACCTTCTGGTAGCCGGCGCGCCGCGCAAATTGGATCAGGGAGAACAGTCGCGGGTTCAGCGTTGGCTCGCCCCCGTCGATGTCCAGCAGGGACACGCCCTGCTTGCGATACTTCACCAACAGCTCCCGCTGCCGGTCGAAGTCGCCGTCTACCTGGGTGCGCGTGCCCACGGCGCAGAAGGTGCAACGATTGTTGCACTTGTAGGTGGCGTTCAAGATCACCTTCTTGGGCCCTTGGCCCGCCGCCAAGCGCAGATCGAAGGTCTCCTTCATTTGCCGAAGCTCGTCGAGCGACACCTGCTCCGTGGCCAGGCTCGGGGCCTTCTGGAACCGCGGGCCCCAGTCGCCCACGACGGGCAAGCTCAGGCCCAGCTCCCCCGCGCGCTTCGCCAGGCGCGTTCCCGGAAGTGGCGTGGCGAACTGGACGCTGGGCCAGGCGCGGTGGTTCTCGTAGAGCTCGATGGCGAGCTCCAGCGTGGCGTTGATCTCCGCGCGGCTCTCGCCGGGCATGCCGATGATGAAGTGCACCAGGAGCGGCACGTCGGCGTCCGCCGCATGCGCGGCCACGCCGCGAATCGCCCCCAGATCCAGCTCCTTGCCGACCACCTCGTCCACCACGCGCTGCACGCCGCTCTCGGCGCTGACGCTCAGCGTGGTGAGGCGACCGCGCATCATCGCGAGGTGCCCGGGCATCACGTAGTCCGCGCGCAGTCCGTTGGGGATTTCGAAGGCGAGATCCCGCTCCGCGAGCAGCTCCAACAGCTGGTCGAAGTGGCGCTCGTTGACGTTGGCGAGCTCGTCGAGCAAGTGCACTCGGCCGGCGCCGAGGGCCGTCAGCTGATCCAAGCGCGCCGCGAGCGCCGCGCGGGAATGGCGCCGCTGGCGTTTGGGTGCTCCCGGCGCGAGGCCTGGGTTGGAGGAGCAGTGCGCACAGCGAAAGGGGCAGCCGCGACTCGTGAGCAGCGGTAGCGATGCGCCGTCGATTGGGAAGGCCCAGCTGGCGCGTCCGAGCTCGTGCATCACGGCGTCGTGGAAGGCGAAGTATGCCGATACGTCCACCAGGTCCCACGCGGGCAGCGGCAGCGCGTCCACGTCGTCGACCTCTTGGCCGACCACGGTGCGCGGTGCTTCGGGCCGACCCGCGCTCAGCAGTCGTTCCAGCTCGGCAACGAGCACGCGCTCGGCTTCGTAGCGCACCAGCACGTCGACCTCGGGGTACGCCGCCAAGACGTCTTGCGACGGGACGTCCACCACGTGCTGTCCGCTCTGGTACATCTCCGCGAGCACCAGCGGCCGCGCGGGGGACCGGCGCCGGAGCGTGCCGAGCAGCTCGGCCAACACGGGTTCCCGCTCCGGCGGCCGATGAAAGGGCGTGAGCGCGATCACCACCACGTCTGCGTCGTCCCAGCGCTCCGGCGCGAGCTCCGCGCCGAGCCGAATCCAGTCGTCGACCTCATAGGTCAGCGTCGCGCCGGGCATGGCCAGCGCGTCCGCGAGGGTGACGTCGTGCCCCGCCGCGCGCAGCACGGCGGCGTTCTGCACCGCTCCCAGATCCGCGAAGTAGGGGTAATCGATGAAATCGCGGCTCAGCCGGAGCGGCGGAAATACGACCGCCACGCGCGCCATAGAGTCGAGCTTATCGCGGATTTGGGCCCTTCGCTCCCCGGCTTGGGCGGTCGCCGTTCTCCGATCTTGACCTCTCACCCCCGAGTAGCACAAATGCTGCCGCGACCATGAAGCTCCTCGTGGCACTGCTGTCGGCCGGGGTCGGCCTGTCCATCGCGGCTTCGGCGGCGGCGGCGGACACGGCGGACGAAACCAACTACCAACCCGGTGCCGTGCGCCGCTCGGATTTCACCGCCGGCATCTCCTTGGGGCTGGTCGCAGCGTCCACCTACGGCTACCCGAACGAAGCCGGCAAGCTCGACAATCCCGCGTACGTAGCGGATACCGGGGTCGGCCTCGGAAGCGCCAGCGCCATATGGCTCGGCGGTGCCCTCCGCGATTGGTTCAGCTTCGGCCTCGGCATCACGAGCTTGGCGTACAAGGCCAAGGGGCTGGACGCGCAAGCGGGTGGCTTCATCGTGCGCATCGAGACCTTTCCCTTCTTCGACGTCGCGGACTTCGGGCAAGACCTGGGGCTGTATGGGATGTTCGGCCTCGGCGGCATGACCCTGAAAGAGGGCGACGAGACCCGTGCGGACGGCGGCGCGCTGTCCCTCGTCACCGTCGGTGCGTTGTGGGAGCCAGTGCGTTTTGGCAGCTTCAACTTCGGCCCGTCCCTCGACTACACGCACCTGTTCAGCCAAACCCTCGAGTCGCAGTACGTCACCTTGAGTGCGCGCCTCGTGTTCTACGGCGGGCCCTGACGTCCGTACGCGACGGGTATCGCGCCGCACCAACAATCTGATCTTTCTTGTCGGTCCGGCGCGGAACCACCCTCAATCTCGTTCGGCCTCGGCCCGCGCGATGAGCGGATCCAGCAAGTAGGAAAGGCCGTTCATCTTGATTTCGAGGATGGTGCGGAGCTGATCGCCGAGCTTGCCGCGGGGAAAACCCTCGCGGCTCATCCACACCAGGTACGCTTCGGGGATCTCGTAGAGGTGACGCCCTTGGTAGCGGCCAAAGGGCATGATCGCCCGCACCAAGTCGTCGAGATACTGCGCGTCCGGCGGGGGGAGGGGCTCGACCCGGGTCACGGAGGCGACGGGACAACGGCGAGAGATCGCCGTCAACTGACGATTTTCGGACGCTGGCGGTTGGTCCGACGCACGACGTGACGTAGCTTCCGCGCGCATGGTCTTTCGCCCGTACGACATCCGCGGCGTCGCCGACCGCGACCTGAAGGACGAGCTGGTGCAGAAGATCGGGCGCGGGCTCGGGCGCATGCTGCGTCGCGGTGGTCCGGAGGGCGCGCCGCCACGCATCGTGGTCGGTCGGGATTGCCGCGCTTCGGGGCCGCGGTTGTTCGATGCCCTGGTGCACGGGCTGGTGGACGGTGGCGTGGACGTGATCGACGTGGGCGTGGGGCCGACGCCCTTGATGTACTTCGGCGTTCGCAGCCTGGATGCGGACGGCGGCGTGATGATCACCGGCGGGCACGATCCGAAGGAGATCAACGGCTTCAAGATCACGCGCTCTTCGGGGCGCTTCGTGGGAGAGGATCTCGAGAAGCTCGAAGCATGGGTGGCCGGAGCGCCACCTCCGCTCGGTATCCAAGGGTCCCTCGAGACCATCATGGTGGAAGACGGCTACCTGGATCGCTTGGAGAAGCTCGAGCTCGCGGATCCTGGCATGAAGGTGGTGGTGGACGCGGGCAACGGCGCGGCGGGGCCGATTGCGCTGCGGGCGCTCCGGGGTCTGGGGATCACACCCACGGCGCTCAATTGCCGGATGGACGGCAGTTTCCCCAATCACGATCCCGACCCGCTGGTGGCCGAGAACCTGGCACAGCTGGCGGGTGCGGTTCGCGCTCAGAACGCGCGCGTGGGGGTCGCATGGGACGGCGACGGCGACACGCTGGGCGTGGTGGATGCGAACGGCGCGATCGTCGCCGGGGAGCGATTGCTCGCTCTGTTCGCCAGCGAGGTGCTGCGCGAAAACCCGGGCGCGACCGTGATCGTGGACGCCCGCTGCTCGCTCTCGAAGGCTGACGGCGTGGTGCCCTGGACCACCGGGCGCTGTCCCACGCCGGCGGACATGCGCGAGCACGATGCCCTGTTCGCAGGAGACGCCCGCGGGCATTTCTGTTTCCGCGATCACTATCTGGGTTTCGACGACGCCATCTACGCCGCCGTGCGCCTGCTCGAAATCCTGTCGCGACGAGGCAAGACCGTCGGGGAGTTGCTGGTCGCGATCGAGGCCGGAGCGTGAGCGATCCGTGGACCATTGCCCGCGTGCTGAAGTGGGCGACGGAAGACTTCCGCGGGCGCGGCATGGAGTCGCCCCGGCTGGACGCGGAGCTGTTGCTCGGGCTCTCCTTGGGGCTCGATCGCGTGCGGCTCATCTTGGAGGCGGCGCGGCCACTGACCCCGGAGGAGCTGTCGAGCTATCGCGAGCTCATCAAGCGGCGCCGGAGCGGCGAGCCCATCGCCTACATTCGCGGTGAGCGAGAGTTCTACGGCTTGCCCATCCGGGTGACTCCGGCGGTCTTGATCCCGCGACCGGACACCGAGACGTTGGTAGAGGTGGCGCTGGAGCGCACGCGGGGGCGGCACATGTACGGGCGAGCGTTGGATCTGTGTACCGGCTCCGGCTGCGTGGCGATCGCCTTCGCCAAGGAGCGCCCCACCTGGCGCGTGACCGGGGTGGACGTTTCGGCCGCGGCCATCGCGGTGGCGCGGCAGAACGCCGAACGCCTCTCGGCGCGGGCCGCGGCGCGGTGGCTTTCGGGGGACTTGTTCGCGCCGCTGGCCGAAGGCGAACGCTTCGAGCTGATCACGGCGAACCCGCCGTACATCCCGCACGCCGACATGGCGGAGCTTTCCGTGGGGATTCGCGAGTTCGAGCCCCGCGTGGCGTTGGACGGCGGAGCGGATGGGCTGGACGTGGTGCGCCGCATCCTCGAGCAAGCGCCGGAGCGTCTGGTGCCGGGCGGCGTGATCGCGCTGGAGCTGCAGTACGACCAAGCGGAGCGCGTCAGCGAGATGATGACGGCGCACGGTCTCGTGCGCGTGGAGCGCCGCAAGGACTACGGCGGCCACGAACGCGTGGTGAGCGCGCTCAAGGAATAGCGGCGAGGGCGGGAGCAGGCTCGCTGGGGGCGGCGGCCACCACGCGATTGCGGCCCCGCTGTTTGGCGCTGTAGAGGGCGAGATCGGCGCGCTCCACCAGGACCTGCGCCTCGCAGCTGCCGTCGCACGCGGCCACACCCAGGCTGACCGTCGCATGGATCACGCTGTCACCGAAGGGGACCTCCATCGCCGCGATTCCGCGTCTCAGGCGCTCGGCGAGCGTGAGGGCGCCTGCTTGGGTGGTCTTCGGCAGGATCAGGGCGAACTCCTCGCCGCCGTAGCGCGCGGCGACGTCTCCGGCGCGCAAGCACTTGCGGAGCAATGCCCCCAGGTACTGCAGCACGCGGTCGCCGCCCGGATGGCCAAAGGTGTCATTGATCCGCTTGAAGTGATCGATGTCCATCAACAGCACGGAGATGGGCTCGCCGTAGCGTTGGGCGCGGGCCATGTCGCGGCGCAGGGCATCATCGAAGGCGCGCCGGTTCGATAGCTCGGTGAGGGAGTCCGTGCCGGCCAGCTTGGAGAGCTCGGCGTTGGCGTCCGCCAGCTTGCGCGCAAGGTCTTCCTTCTCTTGAATCACCTGTTCCAGACGACGCACGACGCGCTCGTACTCCATGTTGAGCTTGACCAGATTCTGCCGCGCGTCCGTGGTCAAAGACTCGAGATCGGGTTGCGGACCAATGTCTCGGGCCAGCGCCGTCGCAGCCGCGGCCACCTGGTCCGGGAGCGCCTCCAAGATGTGCGTGATGCGCTCTGCTGGTAGGCCGCAGTCCGAGGCCGCCGCCATGGCTTCTTCGCGGTTGCGCAGGACGTCCCCCGCTTCGAACACGCCGGCCACGCGTTCCGCCAACCACGCCACCTTGCCCGGCAAGGTCGTGGGGGGCGTGCGATCGTGATGGTGCTCGATGGCGGCGATGGCTTCGTCCGAGAGTCGGAACTCGGTGGCGATGTGGGCGCCATGCTCGGGATGGGGCGGCAACCCCAGGGAGCGTTCGTAGGTGCAGCGCTGCAGCGCGGGCCAGCTGGCCACGGCGGCGGCAGCGCGCAGGTCTTCGCGGGCGCGGGCGAGGAGGCCCACCTCCAAGAACAAGCCCACCGTGAAGTACTCGTCCACGTTGTTGGCGCCGAAGGCGGCGGCCACCATGCGCGCTGCCACGGCGCGGCGGATGGAGTTGACGAGCAGTGCTTCGGCGCCGGTGCCTCCGGGGATCATGTCCGTCAGTGCCAGGCTGAGACCGATGTTCCGAAGGCCCCGGATGCCGAGCAGGCTCGCCGCCTGGGCCACGTCCGAAACACGCACCCGCGAGCCCCAAGCGGCGCTGTTCACGAGGGAAAGCACGCGGACTGCAAAGCCAGGGTCGCTCTCCGCCAGCTTGCCCAAGTCCCGAACTGAGACAGTGGGGGAGAGCGACGTCTCCACGATTCGGACGGCCATCAGGGCGAGAGGCGTGCTGTTCAACTGACTCAAGGGGCCCTCCAGCCTGATGGAACGAACCTCGCGCCCGATCCTTGAGGCCTGGATGACCGAAGTCACGTTACGTCAGGTTGGCAGGGCCACTCCTGCGCGAGAAAGGGCTTCTTTGAAGCTCAGCTTGTCGTTGGATTTCATGTACGCCTCTTGCGGCTCCACCTGGCCGCTGCGGACCAGCTCCAGCAGGTGGTCGTTCATGGTTTGCATGCCCAGAGCGCGTCCGGTCTGGAGCAAGCTGGCGATCTGATACGTCTTTCCCTCACGGATGAGGTTGGACACGGCCTGGGTGGTCACCAGGATTTCGTAGGCCGCCACGCGGCCGCCGCCCTTCTTCTTGCACAGCACCTGCGCGATCACCCCGCGAAGGGACTCGCTGAGCATGGTGCGGATCTGTTCCTGCTGATCCGGTGGGAACTGGTCGATGATGCGATCGATGGTGCTGGTCGCGCTAGTGGTGTGCAGCGTGCCGAACACCAGGTGTCCCGTTTCCGCCGTTTCCACCGCGATGGAAATGGTTTCCAGGTCCCGCATCTCGCCCACCAGCACGATGTCCGGGTCTTCGCGCAGGGCCGCCCGGAGCGCGTTCTTGAAAGAGCGCGTGTGCACGCCCACCTCGCGTTGGTTCACCAGGCAGCGCTTGTTCTCGTGCACGAACTCGATGGGATCTTCGATGGTGATGATGTGGTCCGCTCGGTTTTGGTTGATGTGATCGATGAGCGCCGCCAGCGTGGTGCTCTTGCCGCTGCCGGTGGGGCCCGTGACCAGCACCAAGCCCTTGCTGAGCCAGCACAGGTCCATCACCTTGGGCGGGATGCCGAGCTTGTCGGCGCTCAGGATCTCGAAGGGGATCTGGCGGAACACCGCTCCCGGTCCGTTGCGATCGCGAAAGTAGTTGGCGCGGAAGCGCGCGACGCCCTCGATGGCGTAGGCAAAGTCCGTGTCCCACTCTTCTGCCAGCTCCTGCCGGTTGCGCTCGGGCATGATGGCGTCCAGGAGCTTCTCCAGCGCTGCGGCGTCCAGCGCCGGGTGGCGTTCGAGGACGGCGATGGAACCGTTCAGGCGCACCATGGCGGGGCTGCCGGTGGTGAGGTGCAGGTCGCTGGCACCCACGCGCACCATCTCGCGCAGCAGCACGTTGATGGGCGGCTCCCCGGGCCGCGCTTCCACCTTGGGCGGCGCGATGCTGCCGCGCTGCTGTTGCACGTGAGGCATGGGCGGTTCCAGCTCCGGCCGCCGCCGCGTGGCCAGGGGTGACGCGGCCGCCACGGTGCTCAGACGGATCACGAGCTTCAGACTGCCCGCACGCTCGAGCTCGGCATCCACCTGCACCGGTACCCCGTCGGAATCATGGGTGAAGCTCGCGCTCCCGTCTCGCTTGAGGGCCTGTAGTGTTTCGGCGGATGCCACCTCTTGGAGGATGAACGACAGCTCCTTGTGATCCACGCGGGTGCTGCTCAGCCGCTCCCCGGTGGTGAACTGGAACTTGGCCGGGCGATCGCTGGTGAGCTCCAGAGCGCTGGCGCCGTGGCGGATGAGATGGTGGATGTAGGCATCGATGCGCATGGCGATCCGCGAAAGTATCACACGGCGTGGTACAAATCGCGGCGTGCGACGGCTGGCACTCCACGCGCTGAATCGCGGCATTGCGCAGGGGGAGGCGCATCACGCGTTTTTCGCCCTCCGCGGTTTCGATCCCGTGCTTCGCCTGCTTGCTCGGCGGCGCATGCGGCGCGCGCTGGATGGCGCGCGGATGCTGACCAACGTGCAGGACCCGGTGCACCAGCTGCGCTTGGCGTGGCTTTCCGTGGCGGGCGTGGCGCTGCAGTCGGACTTCGACGACGTGAGCGCGGTGGCGGCGGAGCAAGCCGCGGCGGCGCAGGCGGTGCGAGCCCCGCGGCGGGGGCCGTGGCTCACGCTGGGGGCGCTCGCGATGGTGGTCGTGACCGTGGTTGGCGGGTTGGGCACGTGGTGGCTCACGCGGCCCTTCGATCCGCGCGTGACTCCCGCGGGACGTGTGTTCGCGAAAGCGGTGCCGGAGCTGATCGTGGCGCTCTCCCGGGACGATCGCGCGGGGGTGGACGCGGCGCGGCAGCGCGCCCTCGAGGGCCTGGGGGGCGACGTGACCCCCAGCTTGGATGCGACGCTGAACGCGGCCATCGCGCTCAAGGCCGGGGGCCTCGCGAATCGAAAGCCGCGGGACGACTTCGAAGCCGCCACGGCGAACCTGAACCGCGCCTTGGAGAAGGCGAAGCAGCCGTACTTCGTGGACGCGGACTTCCTGGGCAACGCGGCGGGCGTCACGCCGCTGCTTCTGGGATTCTACGTACAGCGAGACTCACAGGTGCAGGGTGCTGGTGGCACGGAGCGCGTGGTGCACCTGTGGCGTCTGGACGACATCAACCTGAACCAGGGCTACTACGGCTACACGCGCCCCAGCACGCCGGCGGCCATCGTGCTGCTCGATCAGATCGAGAGCGATCTGGTGCGCGACGTGCTGCCCGCCCTTCCGGCCGGGGAGCGCATGCGGCTTGCGGACGAAGAGACGGAGATCGAGGGGGAGCCGTGGGTGCAGAGCATCGGTGAGCGGGGCGCCAAGCTGGTGCGGAGCTACTTCGATCGAGTGCCGGAAGGCCGCGACCCGAACGTGCGCCGAGTGGCGGAGCTGCTCGCGCGGCGTAGGGCGCTCATCGTCGGCTGGAAGAAGGACCTTGCGGGCCTCGGTCACGTGCTCGTCGTGCCGGAGCGGCTGATCCCCGAAGCGGACTACGCCGAGGCGCTCTCGCTCCGCGTCCCGCGCGCAGGGCTGCACGAGTGGAACGCGCTGCACGACGAGCTGCTCGAGAAGGACAAGCTCGCCGCCTTCGAGCGCTTGCGCAATCACTACGTGGCCAGCGTGGAGCGCCACGAGGTGCAGCACCGGCTGGACTACCGCCGCGGGCTCATCCCGGTGCCGCCGCTGCTGTCGGAGCTCCTGGGCCTCGAAAATCCGCTGGACGCCGCTTACGGCTCCCGCGCCGCCCGCGCTCGCGACGAGATGTCCGCCTTCCTCGCCAGCATCATCGACAGCGGGCCGTCGCCGGAGCTCGAGCTCGCGCTGATGGCGCGCCACGCCTTCGCGCGCCACGGCTTGGGCAACGCCTACAGCTACGCGGTGCTCGCGGCGTTCATGGGCATCGCGCGGGAGCTGAAGATAGACGACGCCGCAATCCTCGGCGGCCGCGTCATTCGCCGAGAGCGCGTGGCCGCGCTCTTCCTCGCCATCACGGATCGCCCCGCCGCCGACATTCGCAACGCGGCTCGCCGCTTCTACGCCGCCAGCTACGGACAGCCGCTCCCGTCCGTGAAAACCGTGAGCACCGTGACGCACACCCCCTGGCGCCACTGAGCATTTTCATGTTCTCGTTCGGTGAGAACCCGGTCCACGGCAGCGTCGAAGCGCGGCCCACGAAAAACCTCCGCCAGTACCGGAGCGGGAACTGCTCGCGCTCTAGGCCTGCGCCCGTGCGGTCTTGCTGCTGGTGACCTGGTCTCTGGCGTTCACTCGAGACCGCGAGTCCGTTAGACCGCAAGCCACGTGCCTATTTCGACCAACTGGCCTCCACGAACTGCGCCTTGTGTTCGAGTCTGGCGCCAGAGCTTGGCCGCCACGCTTGCCCGAGCAGCCAATCTTCTACCCAGTTCTGAACTTGGGATACGCCTCGCAGATCGCCCGCGACTGGAACAGTACGACCGAACCCTTCGCCGGGTACGTGACCTGTTGGTCCGCCGCGGAACCACGCGGCGAGACTTGCCCGGAAAATGAAGGCAATGGCGCGCCAGCTGCGGGCACGGTGACGTCCCTTGGGAGCGCGCCCCCTCGCGGCGGCAAGTCGCGGTAGCATTCCTCTGGACGTTCCGGGTTGATAGCGGGAAGTACGGAAGGGCACCGTGGGCGACAAGTCGTGATTCCATGCGTCGCCATGATTCTGACGGGCTGCTTTAGCGCTCAAAGGCACCGTTGAGCCGCGAGCCGCCTACGATTTCAACTGCGCCTGAGGACGACGTCACGGTCACCAACGTGTCTGGGACTGACCTACGCGGCTTCGGCTGGTCGAAAGGCCCTCTACGTGTGCAACCAAGACGATTCGATGACCGACGACACGGCCTGTGTCGTGGATGGCCGGCTCCCCCAGGCGAGCGCCGCTGGCAGTCGCTTCGTTCGTGAGGCGGAACGTGTCGGCCAAGACTCGCCGCAGTAAGGTGTCGGCGACGGCACGTTGAGCACGAGAGTTCTCGTTCGCGGTCGAGTTGTTGGCCTGCGATGCATCACGGCGCCGAACAGCCCGCGACGGCGAGTCCAGCGGACCGCTTCGGGGCGCAGAGCTCCATGAACCGGCTTCATCTTGAACCTTTCGGCAAGCCGCTTGCACCGGCGCGGACTCATCCGATCTTCGGCGGGGTATGTCACGTGACGCGGAAGTACGGCTGTCGTGACTCGAGAAGGAAGCGATCGCCCAAATCGCGGGCGTGGAACTGGGTCTGCTCTCCAGAGCAACACGCCCGAGCAGCTGTGGATCATGTCCGAGGGGAAAACTGGTCAGAAGCTGCCGGTTGGTCGACCCTCGATGGCGCGCTGCGACAGGAGTTCGTCGAGGCCCGCTCGCGTACGACGCGGCGCACCCGCGCTGATCCCGTGCTCCTTCTCTGGCTTCCGAAACCTATGTCGGCGCGACGAACGCGCATCTGAGGGCTCGGCTGCAAACGCTGGGCATCACAGAAACAGAAATCTCAGGTGAGCCCGAAGCCTTGGCAGCTTGTCCTTGCTGTGGAGCGCGCTCAATCTCGGACCGCGGTGGTACGATATTGTCCCGTCTGTCGGTGGGAAGACGACAGGGCGGACAACGATGCGGCAGATCGAACCGGCGGACCCAACCATCTTTCGCTGACACAGGCGCGCCAACTTTCTTCTACACGGAATCTGCGACCCCGCGCACACGATCTGCGTGGCACGCAGCATCCACCCGCGTTACGAACGCGGCCGCAGGTTTGCGTTGTCCGAAGGCGGGCGGCGTGTCTACGAGGTGGACGGCTCGCCGACCCCCGCTTGCCCGAAAGGACGCCAGAGTCGAGCTGGGGCCATCTTTGCGCACGCCCGAACCGCCAGCACGCTGGGTTGTCGATGACCGTTGACGAGTTCTGGCCCTGGTGTCGCTTCAACCTGAGAGTTCGTCAGGAGCACCGTTCGGGTCTTCGGGCCAACGCTGCGCGCGAGATCGAGTCTGGTCAGACCACCATCCTCAGCGACGTGTTCAATCACCCCGACCAGACCTTCGAGCGCCGCGTCTTCCGCTACCGGCACCTCACGGACATGGTGTTGACGAATCGACGCTCGTCGCCTGGGAATGCCGCCACGAAGCCAGCCTGCCAGCAGACTTGCGCTTTTGCTCCTGCGAGTCGACGGAATCCATCTGTGGGCCAACCTCGACTGGGGCCGATCCTACTTTGGGGTTTCGCCGCTCTCGGAATGGCAGCACGCGAGCTCCGAACAATGGAGGTCGTTCTTCGGTGTAAGCGCGCCTCGGAGCTGGATCATCTCCTACCACGACAACGGCGACGACTTCCTCGTGCTGGACATCGAGCATTCCGAGTACCGCTGGCACGATCTGGAAGACTTCGACCGTCCCCGAGTCGTCGCCCGTTCCGTTGAAGAGTTGCTCGAATGGTACTGGGCGATGGCGGACACCATGAATCCAAGTACCTGACTGTCTGGCGCCTTGCATTCGCACCTCTCTCGCCAGATCGTCGGGCCGAAATGCTCTTTGCTTCAGGATGGGCGGTGGTCCTGTCGTCACGCGAATCGTACCGCGGAGTTGCGCCTGACTACGTCGATGCGATCGACGACTACGTCAACTGTGCGGACCAGGAGCTCTACGCTCGACTCGAGGAGTTTCTCGCGCAGCACGCGCCACCCGATCTGCTTTGGACATTTCGATCGCACATGAACAGCGCGCGAGGGATCTTGCTGATGTCGTCATCCAGGAACCATCGGTGCGAGCCGCCTACGATCGTGACGGTTCTGTCCTGGCTGGCGCAGCACGCGCCAGCCTCCTACGGGCTCGTCTACCTCCACGACGACGAAGATACCGGCGTCCGCACCGGCACCGACAACAGCAACGTGTTCAGAGTCTGGCGCCTGCTGGCCGGACACGTCGAAGAGCTGGCGGACCCGTTCTTGTCGTCCGGCGTTCCTCTCTTCGAAATCTGAACCTCGATTCCTGAACGTGTCCCCGTTTGTGTCGCCCAGCTCCCCCCGGTGCTGTCTGATCCCGTAGTAGTCGCTCGGGGACTCGGCTACGCTCCGTCAATGGCGGCAATTGACGGGTCCGAGGTTCAACGTCGTCTGCGCTTGATGGCGGAACACATCCAGAAGCAAGGCGACCTGTTCGAGGTGGTCACGCCGTTCACGGCGGGCGCGGGCTGCGACCACGACGCCCTCGCCAGCGCGGAGGCAGACGCCGGAATCGCCCTGCCACCCGATGTGCGAGAAGCTACCCTCGCGCTGGCCGGTACGACGTGGTGTTGGGCGCTCCGCTCCGAGCTCGAGGAGGAGTGGGACGCTGACGTCGCGGGCGCCAACGGCGGGATGATCTGGCTACATCCGGACGAGATGAAGTCCGCGCGCGCCCGTCTGGCCGCGGCCGAGGCGGATCTCGGCTCGAGCCTGCTGCCCTTTGCGAAGGACGGCGGGGGCGATGCAGCGTGGTTGGCGATCGCCCACGTCAAGGGGAAGAACGTTCTGGTGCAAGTTCAGGGGGATGGCGACACGGAGTCCTGGGGCTTCGACGACTTCCTCGACAGCTGGTCGCGGGCTGGCTTTCGCATCGGGAATCGCTGGGAGGATCAACCGGAGTCGCTCATCGAGCACCTGGCGGAGGCGCTCGACCTGCCGGAAGAAGAGTGGGACGCCGAAGACGAGTGAATACCGCCGATCTCGTCATCGGTTGAGGCAAGCGCCGCCAAAGTCGAACTTCTTGCCGCACTCATCGGTTGCACCTGCCTCCAGTCCCAAGCCGGCATCCGCGGGGGCGATGCTGTCGCAGGATGGCCAAGCTGGGTTCTCGTTGATCTTGCAGGCGATTAGCCCGTCGTACGCTTTCCCGCATTCAGCGGGGTCCTTCGCGAACGACACGATCGTGTCACATCTGGAAAGGCATTCGGCCGCGTCGTATCCACACTTCTTCTCGAATCTGTCGCACATCAAGGTGCAGCCCGTCGTGCCGGGTGGCGGGCTTTCCTCGACTTGCCCGCACGCAGCCGCGACGAGCGCGGGAATCACGAGTCCCAGCGCGGCGTAGCCCAAGCGCTGCCGAGCCATCAAGGCGATCGTAACACGAGCACGGCGTACTGCGATGTCGTCCGGTGGTTCCGCTCCTTCGAGGTTTCCCAGGTGGTTCCGCGGCGGACCGACATCTTCAGGGAACTGGGCGTGGAGGAGGCGTGGTAGCGTCTCGGCGTGCGCTCAGTGGTGCTGCTCGTGCTCGTGTCGGTGTCGAGTGGGTGTGCGCCGCAAACGTCAGCACGAGAGCCGGCTCCGCCGCAGCCGGAGCGGCCCGTACCTCCGCCGCAGCCGCCGGTGATGCGTGAGCCGACCCCGGAAGGCACGACGTGTGGCGAGCTCACGCTGGAAGAGGTCGCGCTGGTCGCTGGTGGGAAGGGCGAACGTCATCCGCGCCTGGTCGCGGTGCGGGCGGCGCGCGACAAAGCGTGCGCACGAGACGATGGCGGAGCTTCGCTCCGTGCCGCCTGCCTCGGCGTGCGGAAGGAATACGCGGAGGCGCAGACGCACTACGGGCCGAAGCATCCCCGCATGATGGAGCTCAGGGCAATGCTCGCCCTGTGCCCCGAACCGGCACCGCAGCTGCCTCCCACGAGCGACGAGTGCGACACGCTGCGAGCCCGGCGCGCGAAGGCCATCGCCGAAGGAAAGGGTGAGAACCACCCGGTGGTGCAAGCCATCGACGCTGCCTTGAAGGAATGTCCGTGACACCCATGCACCAACCGCGAACCGACCTGTACGTCTTCGCCGTGCCCGACAGCGACCCGATGGAGCTGCTGCGCTTGTGGCACGGCATGCCGACTCGTGAACCCGCAATGGCGTTGCGCGAGACCTTCCCGTTCGTGGCCAATCCCCCTCCGGATACCCTACTGATGCGCGCTACCGGCCTGGATCTCTCCGTATTCGGAGAAGATCTCGAAGACGGATCGCTGCAGATGATCGACCACGCCAGCCTCGTGCAATACGGCCACCACGAGATACTGGCGCGTCTCGTCGGCGACGACATTGCCACCACCGCAGAAACGCTCACCAGCTACGCCCAGAGCCTGGGTGTCACGTGTGACCGAGCTGCGGTGGAGGACAAGCTGCGGCACGGCGTCTGGCCCGAGCAGGCGGACGCGATGCTGCAAGTGGCTGCCTTCGCCCACCATCTCTCCCGCGCCGCGCAGATCGCTTTTGGCATTGGGCAAAGCGTGGTCTGGGCGTTCCGGCAGACGACCTTGAGCTACGATTATCCGTAGGTGCGGACTCGCCGTAGCGCCGATCCTCTCCGGCACCATCGTTGATCGCAGCGATTGGGTGCGAGGGCTGAGAGTGTGGGCACTCAGCCTGCCTCGGTGCACTCCTCGGGTTGGTTGTGGCACAATCCTGTCGTGCCAACGCGCCACCTTCGGTCCTTGCTCACGCTCACGTTGCTGGCTGCATGGAGCTGTGGTTCGCAACGCTCCGTCATCAACGCGGACAATCACATATCGCCGGAGGTGTCCGAGAAGTACGGCGAGATCTGTCACAACGTTTGGCAATGCATGAGAACCTGTGACGAGGCTGAACGAGACACCTCACTTCAGAACGAGTGTGATGCTCAAATCAAGCGAGCCGACCAGGAGTCGGTCGGTGCTGCGTCTGCACAACCCAAGCCGGCCAAGGACGAATTCGGTGGGGGTTGGATCCCTGCTTCGAAGCAGAACCTGACCCCATCCCAGATCGCGGCGCGAAGCAGGCGCGCGATAGTTGCCGTACACGCCGGCTCCTCGATGGGCACGGGGTTTGCGATTTGGCGCAAGGGCTGGATTGCAACAAACCTGCACGTGGTCGCGGGTGAAGAAAAGATCTACGTCACACTGGCCGACCAGACCAAGCACCGCGTGTTGGACGTGCGGGGCCTCGACATAGAGCACGATCTCGTGGTGTTGCGCATCGAGAAGGCTGACTTGCTCGCGCTCACGCTGGGAGATCGGAATCAGGTCGAGGTGGGCGAACGCGTCGTGGTGATCGGCAATCCATTGGGGCTGGAGGCGACAGTCAGCGACGGCCTGGTGAGCGCCAGTCGGACGATGGACGATGGCAGCCAGGTGTTCCAGATCAGCGCGCCGATTTCCCCTGGCTCTTCCGGGGGGCCGATCATCAACGAGCACGGCCAAGTGATTGCCGTCGCCACCTTCCTCCTGCGTGGCGGACAAAACTTGAACTTCGGCATGTCGAGCGAGTACCTGGCGCCGATGCTCAAGCGGCGCCAGGTACTGAGCCCCGCGAAGTTTGCCGCAAAGACCAGCGAGTATCGTGTGGAGCGCACGAGCGAAATCGAACGTCACGTGCCGGACCTTCCGGTGAGCACGTTCGAAGGCTGCGCGGGCGCGGACGTCGACATCACCCGCCAAACGCTGGAAGAAACCCGCGCCACGGCAGAAGCCGTGCTCGAGGCCGGCAAGCTCGACGCTGCAGCGCACGTCTATCTAGGCGCCACGGTGGATCTCCGAGGCAAGCTCAGTAGCGGGTGCACGGGCGTTCTGGCGGTGTTGGATCAACTCAAGATGCGGACGGCCGGGCTGGCCGGGGCCGATAAGGTCGGTGCGTTTCGCGATACGTTCGAGGGGCTACTGCTCGTCATCGAAAAGCGCCGCAAGGCGAGCAAGTGATCCCGCTGAGCATCTTCATGTTGGTCCGCCGCGGAACCACGCGCCGTCGTCAGTCACGACGCCGCGCTGAGGGAGCCGTTTGAGCAAGAATCCTGAGCAGATGCGCGCAGCGGAGCTCCACTCCGCGGGTGCTACCGTCCGGCATGCTTCGCCCTTCGCCGATCTACCCGTGCCAACGTCGACGCTGAAGGTGTCAACGCTACCCGCGTGGGCGCAGCAGTTGTTCAGGATCGGCCTGTTCGAAGTCGAGGAGTTGACGCAGCTGATGGCTGAGCACATCCCTGAAGTCGACGAGCTGGTGGTCGCTCTGCTCGAAGCGCTCGACCGCGCCGCGGCGACGTAGCGATGGCCGTCTACACCACGTTCTTCGCTGCCGCCGACGCGGAGCTCGATGCCGCGTTCCCCGAGTGGACACGCCCGCTGGAAGTCCCGATCGAGCGGCTCGTTCGGAATCCGTTCACAGGAGAGCTGGTGTCGGCGAAGCGATGGACGGTCGAGCCGGATGAAGAGTCGCCGCCGCCACCACCACCCGAGACCGGGTTCCTCGCTTGGCTGCGGCGTCTGTTGGGGGGCGGACCGCCTGCGCGCTTCGGCGTCACCGTCGTCAAGGGTGACTACGCCACCTTCCTGGAAGAACGCGCGCACCCCTTTGTGGTGTCGAAGCCGCACTGGTGTACCAAGGGGCTGCTATCGCTGGAGCTCGCTGGGCTCCAGAAAGTCCTGACCATGGCGGAGGTGGATTTTATCACTTACATGGAGAAGCCCGCACTCGTTGCTCCTCGCGACATGGCCGCAGGCTTGGACCTCGTTCCCGCCGAGCTCGTTGACGCGCTTTGTGCGCTGCCTCGCGAAGAATGCCCGCGTGTTGCAGCTGAGCTTCTCGAGGAGAAAGAGTGGCAGGGCCCAGCCCTCGATGTCGTGGAGGGCACCGTGGCCCGCCTCCGGCAGATCGCTCGGCAGTCGAAGAAAGCCGCTGCGAACCTGTACCTCATGAGCGAGTGGTAGCCTGGTTGGCAAATGCTCGAGGGCTCGCTGGCGCTCACTGTCATTCTCGCGCCGACACTCGTGGTGAGCGCGTGCGCTCGCCCTGCCGAACCCGCCGGCTACGGCTACCAGTCCAGCCGGAGATGAAGGGCGGTTTCCCTTCGAGCTCTTCGGAAAGATCCTGGGTGAGCTGGAGTCCAACTAGGCCGCGACCGGCCGAGGCGCGCGCACATCGCCGTCGGTCCCTCGAGGAATCACCGAGCGCGGCCCTATCCCGCTCCGAATGCGAGCAGGGTGGGTGCTTCGGCATCGCGAGTGCTACCCTCGCACCGGCGCTCAGTTTTGAGCACGGGGTGTCGGGTGATGACGCTTGCGCGCAAGGGTTCAAGGCGAATTCGGGTCGGGGCTGTGAACTATCGTTGGACCGTCTCCCCTGACGACGAGCCCGGGCTGGGAATCGTCGTCGAGGATGCAAATAGTCCAGCCCAGCGACTGGTCAGTTGGATGAGCCACGGCGCGGTTGTGTCTCCGCGATTGGTGAAACGTGCCATCCTGGATGGTCTCGCCAGCGGCTGGCAGCCCAGGCAGTCGGGAGCCGACTTCGTTCGACGCATAGACGAGCTGTCTCGAAGCGTCCGTGGCCCAACGTCGGAGGAGTAGGTGAGCGACGCGCCCTTTCGTGTGATCGCCGAGCGCGCGCTCGAGCTTCGCGGCCCCGCGGAGCGAACCGTCGTCGTGCGCATCGGAGTGCCCGAAGCCGATCCAGCAGGCTCGGACAATTCGCGGTGTCCGTTCCAGGTGACGGGTCTCTCGGACGACTGCGTGCGCTACGCCCATGGAGTCGACACACTCCAAGCGCTCAATCTTGCGTTCGTGGGCGCTCGCGCTCTGGTGGCAGCGAACGCGGGCGTGCTTGCCGCCTTTCACGAGGACTTCTCCCTCACTTGGGAAGGCGTTCCATGGCAGGTGAGTCTGCCTGTGTGGGTGTCCCTGGACGATGCCGCTCAGGTCGAGCGCCTGGAGGCGTTCATCCGAGGCTCGTTGCGAGCACCGCCCGGCGCTGACCCGTAGGCGATTCCGAGGCGATGCCCCCGCATCGCGCTTGCCGCACAGATCCTGCTCTTGTTTGTTGCCGCGGCGCGATGCCCGTCGCGACGCGAGGTTCCGCGGCGGACCAACACAAGTCAGACGGCGGCGGCGGCCTTCACGCAATTGAACCCGTAGCAAAGGGCGGGGGTAGTATCGCGAAGACATGGTTTGGCGTTCGATTGCGTTGCTCACCGTCGCCGCAGCGAGCTTGTCGACCTGCGACCCGTTTGAGCGCGGGCCTCGCGCCATCTACTTGTGCGAGTGCCCGGCTGGCGGGGCGAAGGCGCGACCCTGCTCGGCTCCAGACGTGGCGGAAGCCGCTCGCATCGCGCGAGGGTGCCTGGGCGTTGGCGAGCGCACTTCATGCGTGTGCCACGCAGAGACGGACCTCGGCGCGTGCGACGTTGACGGTTGCGTGCGGCCCTGACTTCGGGCCGAATTCTGGCGCCGATCCCAAAAGGCCGCCATGATGGCTGCATGCGTTCGGCCCTGATCGCCACCGCGATGCTCTTCAGCCTGACGGCAACCGCAGCACCGGCCCGCTACGAGCTCGTGCATCCACGCGTGTGCCTGGCGGGCGGTTGGGGCGACCCGCATGCGGAGTGGCGCGTTCAGCTCGCGATCACGTCGAGCGAGCGGTTTGCGCTGGCCTTCGAGCAGCGCCTCGCAAAGCGTGGGATTCACGCCGAGCACTACATCGCCGTCTGGCGCGCGAACGGTGACAGGGAGCCGTTGGCGGTCGTCACGCGGCAGACGTTCCCGTCGCGCGCTGCCGCGATCCGCGCGGCCCAGAAGCTCCGCCGCGCGGGCTTCGCCGCGTTCCCGCGGCACTTCGTGCGCTACCGCTGATCCCGCCTGTCATGGGGGGTGCACGGCCATCGTTCATGACGCTGAGAGAAGCAAAGAGCGCCCTCGCCGGACGCTGGCCGACGTCCTCCCAGGATGAGGAATGGCTCGCCAAAGTCGACGCGGTGGGCCCCGACCAGCTCTGGCGGGCGTGCGCTAGCGGCGCTGCCATGGTGCTTGCATTGCTGTATCTCAAGGCGAGTCGCCGCATCTGTGCGCGCGCGGTCGTCGCGTGCCTGAACCAGCTCGCTTCGCTGCCGGAGGTGGAGCTCCCCTCCGCGGCGCTCTCCAGTTTGGAATGCCTCGCCGCGGGGCTCGAGAGCGCACCGGACGCGCACACGCTCGCGCGCGAAGCCTGCGAAGAACCGACCCCCGCTGACCGGGGTGCCCAGGGGCTTGCGCAGCTCGCGCTGAGCACCGCCATCGGCTTGCTGGATCCAACGGACGCGGCTCCCCTCGACGGCGCGGAGATCGACTGCATTGCCGACGCGCTCTACGCCGGTGGCGCAGTGGCGTCGTTGCCGGAAGCTCGCGCCCGAATGGCGACCGCCATCCGAGAGGAGATCCCCCGGCTCGCGAGCCTCGATGGCTTGGACCTCACCGTCGGCGAAGTGCCCAGTCCCACCGACGACGACCTCCCGTTCTGACCCACGAACGAAATCTATCCCCCGTCAGAGGTTCGTCAGACGAACCTGCGAGGCACCAAAGGCGTCTATCCCCCGCCCGATGTTCCTCTGGCGAACCTCCGAGGCGGGATGGTTTTCGAGAGGATGTCGGTCCGCCGCGAGCCCCTTGGGAACCCTCGAAGGAGGGAAACCACGCGGAGCGCCGAGTCCGCGGGCGCAAACTCTTGCGGCAGCGGGCGCTCGAATGTGGCAGACCTGGGGCCGCCGGGCGGTTGTGCCTGCCGCAGACTGGAAGTGTGACGATGCAATCGGGTGGGGACGTGGGGATGAAGGTTTTGTCGCGACGAGCATGGCGGTCGAGGCGCGTGGTTCCGCGGCGCACCAACAAGATCGTGCTCATGGCGTTGGTGCTCGCCTGCGCTTGTTCGGGGGAAGACGGCGCGGGGACGACGGGCGCGGGCGGCGGTAGTGGCGTCGGTGGGAGCAGTGGCGTCGGTGGGAGCAGTGGCGTCGGTGGGAGCAGCGGCGTCGGTGGGAGCAGCGGCGTCGGTGGAAGCAGTGGCGTTGGTGGGAGCAGTGGCGTCGGTGGGAGCAGTGGCGTCGGTGGGAGCAGCGGCGTCGGTGGAAGCAGTGGCGTCGGTGGGAGCAGCGGCGTCGGTGGGAGCAGTGGCGTCGGTGGGAGCAGTGGCGTCGGTGGCAGTGCGGGGGCGGGCGGAGTCGCGGACGCTGGCGTGGACTCGGGGAGCGGCGGCAGCGGCGGTGCGGACTCGGGGAGCGGCGGCAGCGGCGGCGTGGACTCGGGGAGCGGCGGCAGCGGCGGCGTGGACGGCGGTGTCGTCGGTTGCCCCAAGAACACACCGGTCGTCGTGGCCATCGGGCTGCAGGCCTGGGACCTCGCCATCGACCAAACTCACGTGTACTGGGTCGACAGCTCCGACAACGGAAGCGTCCGGCGGGTGTCCAAGAACGGCGGCACGGTGCAGACGCTGGTGTCGAACGTGCCGTACCCGCGCTCCATCTTCGTCGACGACTCGAACGTGTACTACGGCGTGGATGGCGCGCTGACGACCTCGCCCGCGGGGGCCGTCTATCAAGTTCCCAAGACCGGCGGCACGCCGATTCCGTTGGTTCTCGATGGCGGGCATCACCGCGGGGTGATCGCGGACGGCACCTACGTCTACTGGACGGAGTGGAGCAAGGACCTGGTGCGTCGGGTGAAGATCGGCGGCGGCACCGTGGAGACGCTGTCCACCACGGCGAGCCGTCCGTCGGGCATCGCCATGGACTCGACGTACGTGTACTGGACCACGAGCGACGGCGGCCGCATCGAGAAGCAGCCGAAGTCCGGCGGCAATCCCGCGGCGCCGGTGCTCGTCACCACCACCAGCGGCCAGCCGGAGTCCATCGCCGTGAATAGCAGCTGGATCGTTTGGGGCGAGCCCGCCGGCCGTGCGTGGAAGGTCCCCATCGGCGGCGGAACCAAAGTGCAGCTCGAGAGCGCACCCACGTACATCGGCGACGTTGCCCTCACTGCCACGCGTGCGATCTGGACGGTGTGGGGCTTCACCGCGGACTGGGGCTCGGTGCGCACGGTCCCCCTGAGCGGCGGGACGCCCTCACCCCTGACGACCAGCAAGTTCAGCCACGGCAAGGCCATCGCGATCGACGACCAGTGCGTGTACTTCTCGATCTACGGCACGTACATCGAGAAGGTCGCGCTCTGAGCCGGGCTTCGCGCCGCACCGACAAGTTAGCAAGCACGGGATAGCAGGCGATCGGCCGCCTGCGTTATTCCTGGTCCCAGAGGTGAACGCATGTCGGTGAAAGACTCGACGACCCGGGACTACCGCGAGCGCGTCAACCGCGTGATCTTCCACGTCGAAAGGCACCTGGGCGAACCGTTGCACCTGGAGGAGCTCGCACGGGTCGCGTGTTTCTCGCCCTTCCACTTTCATCGCATCTTCGCGGCGTTCACCGGCGAGCCGTTGGCCGCGTTCATTCGCCGACTGCGCCTCGAACGGGCGGCACAGCAGCTCACTCATCTGGAAGCGGCCGTGACGGACATCGCGCTTGCCGCTAGCTACGAGACCCCGGCCGCGTTCGCGCGGGCCTTCTCGGCGCACTTCGGCGTCGTGCCCACGGAGTACCGCGACCGGCAGCAGGAGAGTGATTGCGTGAACGCGCCGTGATCCTTGGCGCGGCGGCCATTGCTGGTAGCCTGCTTGCCAGCCGTGCTGACCGCGTACTTCGTTCTCGTTCACGTCGCACCGATATTGGCCGTCGTTGGCCTCGTGCTGCACGCCAGCAAAGCGAAGGTGTGGGCGAAGCGGTTCGATCGCGCCGCCCTCGCCTTCGCGCTGGTGCTGCCTCTCGGCCTGTTCCTCTTGATACAGGTGCTCCGCGCCACGAACGTGATTGGCGCGGACTCGCTCGAAGTCCGTCGACTGGGTGGCGCGCTGCTCTACACCCTGTTCGTCTCGCTGCCTTCCATCTTCATCGCGGGCAGCGCGTTGCTCGTCAGCTCGAACAAGCCGCCGCCGGCAGAGCTCCGTTGATGGCAAAGGGGTGGTCGCGGCGCCCCGACCAATTCATGCTGAGGTAGACTGCTGGCGTGGCGGCGCGGTACGATCGCATTGGGCACGGGTACAGCGCGCATCGGCGCGAGGATCCGCGCATCGCGGCGCGCATTCATGGCGCGTTGGGTGGCGCGCGGAGCGTGGTCAACGTGGGGGCTGGCGCGGGCTCCTACGAGCCGCCGCACTGCCACGTGATCGCCATCGAGCCGAGTGACGTCATGGCGGCGCAGCGGCCGCCGGAGCGCGTCCCCGCGATTCGCGCTTTTGCGGACGCGCTCCCGCTTCGAGATGGAAGCGTGGACGCGGCGATGGCGATCCTCACGGTGCACCATTGGGACGACGCGCGGGAAGCCGGCGTGAAGGAGCTGCGTCGTGTCGCGCGCGGGCCCGTCGTGGTGCTCACCTTCGACGCGGAGGTCAGTGGTCGCATGTGGCTGATGGCGGACTACCTCACCGAGGTCGCCGAGCTCGACCGCCGCATCTTTCCACCACCGGAAACCATTGCGCAGTGGCTCGGCGGCGGGCGCGTGGAGACCGTGCCCCTCGCGGTCGACACTCCGGACCGCATGCTCGGGGCGTTCTGGGCTCACCCCGAGCGCGTGCTCGATGCCGACGCGCGCAATGCCACGTCGGGCTTCGCGCGGCAGCCGCCGGAGGTGGTAGAGCGGGTCGTTACTGCGCTGGCGGCAGATCTCGAGAGCGGAGCATGGCAGGCAAAGCACGGCTACTTGCGCGATCTCGACGAGTACGACGCAGGCCTACGCCTGGTCGTTTCAGGTTGATGGTTCGTCGCGATTCCCGTAGCTGACGAAGGGCCCACGCACGCTCGCTTGCGTCAAGAAAAACAAATGCGGATCTGGGGTGATTGACGGTGCTTCCGCGCGTCCTTCTTCGGTGTGGTGTTCGCCACGCGGTGCTCGGACGACGCGAACCGGCCGGACTTGGCCACGTCCGACGCGCTCGTGCGCTGGAGCCCAACGCCGGATGGCTCTGTTCACTTCGGTTTGCCGACTTCAACCTCGTGTCTCAAGGTTCCGAACCACGCAACGGCGAACGGCACTGCGCTCAGTGTAGGCACCTGTGACACGACGCCGTCGAAGGACGTCTTCGCGTTCAACAACAACGGCGAGATCACCTACACGCGCAACGGCGTCACCAAGTGCGTCGACATGCAAGGGCCGACGGAGGCGCAGTGGCTGGCCGGCAACAGCGCGCCGAACACCGGCGCCACCATTCAGCTGTGGTCTTGCGCAGGAGTGCTCGGCCAGAAGTGGAACGTCACCGGGCCTGTCACCCACACGTCCAGCTCGAAGTGCCTCGACTGGGGCGGCGACCTGACGAACGGCACGCCCTACGGCACCACCTGCAACGGTCTCGCCTACCAGAACTGGGACTACTACTGGAAGACGGACATTTGAGGCTCCGGGCGGCGCGAGCACCGCGCTTCGCGCCGCCCGCCCGCGTTCGGGCATGCTTCGAAAGGACGGCTCCCGGTTCGGTCCTGACCGCAGAACGAGAGCTACTTCGGCGCATCACGAGCTGCGGCGAGTGCTACCCTTTCGTGCAGATTGATTGGGGGCTGCGCAGCGCGGATTGGTGGGACGATGAAGCTGAGCTCACAGGAGGCCCAACGCCTCGTCGACCTCGTCGCGCAAGCTCAAACTCGCGAAGCTGCCGTCGAAGCTGCCGGGACTGCGTTCTCGTTTCTCGTTGGACAACTGCACGCTCTAGCGGACAGTGCCAATGGCTATCCCAGAAACCCAATCGAGGGCCGCGTTTGGAAGGAGGGCTGCCGCCTCGCTTCCATCTGCGACCAGTTTGCCGACGCCGCGGCCCACTGGAACCAGCGGCGGGGGGAAGAGCAAGCGACCCGTCTCGCCGCGTCGATGGCAATGCAGGTCGTGGCCCACTATCCGGAAGAGATCTTTCCCCGAGTTCTTCGCAACGCAAAGTGCTGCGAGGCGCTCGAAATGACGACCGACGCGGCGGAAGCCTACCACTGCATCGCTGCCGACTTCGACGCGCTCGACCTGGAGGAAATCCTAGAGCTTACCGAGCCTTTGGAGGAAGCGGACGTTACGATTCTGACCTGCCTGCGGGAAGCTCTGTCCGGTTTGGAGCGCCTCGACCAAACTGGCCTCACGGACGCCCAACGCGCGCTGGCCGAGCGCGTGAACGAGGCCTTGAGCAACCGCCCCAGGGTCAGTGGAAGTGCTGCGCGTGGGACAGAGCCACCATGACTCGAGTGATTGCGGACGATCTGCCCATCACTACTCTCACCATCGAGGAAACGAGCGCGCTGCGCGACTCGTGGCGGCGCGTCTACGCGCGGCCCCTCGAGCGTGCCACGGGCGTCTGGCATCGGGGCAAGTACGACTGGCACGTCTTCAGCCATCGCGACACGTTCGCGCTGGAGCGCGAGGCGGCGCGCGCGGCGTATCACGCGCAGGCCTGCAAAGTGCTGCTCGTCATCACCGACGACAAGCGGCGACCGGGCTATCGAGTGGTCAGCGCCGAGCCTGTCGTACCTGACGAAGCGGATGCGTACGTATTCCCACCGGACCTGGCGTGGACCATGGTGTTCACCCACGAGGACGGATGGCTCGGTCCGTACTTCTCCAGAGCTACTTGGGTGGACAAGCCGCCCACCGAGGACTCTGCACGGGTTACCGCCCGGAAGAGGCCAAGATAGTCGTCCGGTCGAGTCCGGCGGCGACGTCCGAGGTGGACCATGTCGACGAACCAGCATGAAGCCGTTCTCTCGTACATTCGCGAGTTCAGGAACGCTCACGGAGACGACGCACCCTATGACCTCATCGGCGTCGGCCATCTGTTCCTTGCAGCGTTGGACAACCTCAGAGCGAACCATGTCGAACAGGACTTCGACGACCTGGCTGGCGCGATGACGCCATCGCAGCGAGAGTACCTGGTGGCTCTTGCCGCTCACCTTCGCGCGCTCGACAAGCCGGAAGAGCCCGACCGCTAGCGGGTGGCGAACGGCGTCCGCAGCCGTGGGAGTGCTACGCTGCCATTAGCACCGTGCTGGCTGTGCGAGCCAGCTGGGATGACATCGAGCACCGAGGGCAGTGCCGTGAGCGAACATGAAGTCTCAGACCGCTTCCACGTTGCGGCGCACGAGTACGGAAGCCTGCTGCGCTTGAGAACGCCTGGCACCTACGCCATGGACGTTGCGATTGCGCTCTTGGTGTTCTTTGAAGCCGAATTTGACGCCGAGGTGGAAGATACCGGTTGGAAGCGCGGCCACGGCCTGAGCGTGGCTGTGCCGCTTCGCGTTCATCTCCAGAGCCTGGAGGTCGATCTGTCGACCGACGGGGACGAGATAGTCGTGCAGCGAGTGGGCGGGAGTAAGCAGGGATTCGAAGCGCTCTGCGCGCAGATCTTCGACCACGAGCTTTGCGATGGCTTGCCGCCTTGGCAGGGCTAGCGCTGAAGCCAACCCCTACCCTCCCGCGCCGTACTGCTCGCCCAGCGGCTTTTCTACTGGATACATCGGCTTCTCCCTAGGCTATGCGTTCTTCCTGTGAGGGGGTGAGGAGCAACCTGCAATGTCCGTCGATCTCACCGTCTACCTCTCGCGCGGCGCAATGCCCACACCGTCGGCGTGGGCGGACGCGATCATCGAGTCGGGGTTCCCTGCCGAGCTCGACGCGGCGTTCGACGTCGATGCGTTCTCGGGCTTTCTGCCGTGTTCCTTCGATGGCGAGGACGCCGGGTTCGAGTACCTGAGCGGGCCCATCGAGTTCGTGGACGAGCTCGAGCTCCCGAGCGACTTCGACTTCTCCGTCACCTTCTCGACGCACTCCGAGATGCGCGAGTTGGCGTCTTCCGTCGTCTGTGCCGCCATCCTCTGCAGCGTCAGCCGCGGGATCCTCGTCGACCCGCAGGCGGACGAGGTCGTGCGGGCGGAAGACGCCGTCGCTTGGGCTCGGGAGATGCTCGAAGAGATCGACGTGTAGGCGCTCTCTTTGGGCGATGCCGCGAGCCCGGGTCGCAAGAGAATATACTTTCGACCATGCCATCTCGCGCCAAGGTCTTTCGGAACGGAGGCAGCCAGGCTGTTCGGTTGCCAAAGTCATGTCGCTTTCCCGATGGCCAGCGAGAGGTGCTCGTCCACCGAGTTGGCCGCAAAGTGGTGCTCGAACCGCTGGGTGGCCGCAGGAGTTCCTTCGCTGCCTCGGAGCGTGGGCTGAGGAAGTTGAACGTCCGAAGCCAACGCCCGTCTCCAAGATTCGGGACCCGCTTGCATGACGCCGGAGTACATGCTGGGCACCGACACTGTGAGCTTTGCTCTGCGCGGCCAAGGTCGGGTGGGGGAGCGCCTGGTGGAGCACGCACCGTCGCAGATTTGCGTCAGCGCGATTACCACTGCCGAGCTTCGTTTTGGGCTGAGCGACGCGGTTCCAACAAGCTCCGCCGCCTGATAGATACGTTCACGTCTGCGGTGTCAGGAGTGCCGTTCGATGCCGAGTGCGCCACAGCACTCGGGAAATTGGTGGCGAAACTCGTCAACAAGGGCCGTAGCCCGCGGTAGCTCTCGGGCGCAGCGCGGTGAGACATTCAATGTCCCGGTCATGGTGTGTGATGCAGCGTCGACGGATATTCTCGCCGGCATGCAATGCCAAGAGGTGCCAGCGTGAGGTCGCGCTCGATTCGCAAGCACGCGCTACATGACCCGGCGCTCGATGCCATGGACGCGAATGGGCTGCGCGCTCTGATCTGCGAGATGGTTCCGTGGTTCGACGAGAGGCTGCACGCGCGCTTCGCCAACGCACTGGTGGAGCACGCGGCTCGCAGTGGATCCGGCTGGGCACCCGAGGCCCCGGGCCGCGAGAGGGTCGGTGAGATCCTCGAGTTTGCCGCGACTGCCGAGCGAACGGGCTACGCTGACCCCGCCGAAGTCGACGCGTACCTACGAGAGGGCTCGAACGCATTTCTTTCCAAGGACTACGCGGCGGCTCTCGAAATCTTTCGCGCGCTGTTGATTCCCGCTGGAGATGGGGACTTCCACATGGGGCAGGACGAGCTCCTGGAGGAAGTGCTCGTTGTGGAGCCTGCCACCTGCGCCGCGCAGTACGTCGTATCGACGTACATGACATCGCCCCCGGAGCACCGCGCAGAAGGGGTGCTCGCTGCCATCGACGAGATGCGCGGCATCGGAGACTTCTGGGACCCGCTGCGCGAGATGGAGGACGTGGTCGTCGAAGCGCTTCCCGACCTGGACGCCTTTCTGTGGGAGTGGAAAGCGCTCGTCGAAAGGCGTGCCGCAAAAGGCCGTGATGCCGAGTGGGAAGTTGCCGAAGCTCGCTGGTTGCGGGAGGTCGTCTACCGAACGCAAGGCATCGCGGGGCTCGCGGAGATGGCGCGCAGATCGCGGCGGGCTGAAGACCTTTGGGCGTGGTGTCGCGCGCTCGCGGAAGCGGGCGATTGGAGCGACGCGCTGGCCGCCTACGACGAGGCCGCAGCGCTCGTCCCTTCCCAACACCATGCTCGCGGCGGGTTCCTCGACGGCGCCGCCTTGGCCGCGCAGCAGCTCGGCCGCAAGAACTTGCCAGTGCTACTCGAGCGCGCTTGGCGAGCAGAGCCGAGCATGACTCGACTGCGGCGCTGGCTTGGGAGCTCTACAAGCAAGAAGGTGCTGATTGCTCGGGTCGCCCAGGCATTGGCACACTGCCCCAAGTCCGAGCATCGGCAACGAGGGCTCTTGCACTTCCTGAACGGCGACCTCACGGAGGTCGCCAAGTTGCTCGCCTCGGCGCCAGGGCTGGGATGGTCCCACGACGACCATCCGGGTCACCTCATGTTCCCGCTCTTTGCCAGCTTGCTCGGCGACGATGCACTTTCCTTGCCGTCGGTGGACGATGACCTGAGCGTGCTCGTGGCACCCGACGCTCCGCGCCTCGCGACGCCCGACGTGGCTGACCTCATAGCTCTTGCTGGGCTTCCTTCACCCACTGATGACGCGAACCGAGGCACGGTTCTGAAAGCAATGCGCGCCGCAGCAGAGAAACGTATCGCCGGCGTTACGGAGAACCAGCGCCGGCGGCACTACGGGCACGCCGCGTCCCTCGCCCTCGCCTGCGTACGGGTCGACCCATCTGCGGAGGGCATCCGGTGGTTCGAGCGCATTCGCAGCGAGTATCGGCGCTATCCCGCGCTTCAGCGCGAGCTCCGCGGGGGTCAGCGGTAGCGGCGCGAACGTGTGGTTCCGCGGCGCAGCAACAAAGAAAACACCTTCCTCGGGCACAGAACATGGTGCGCCCCAAACGCGGTCCGTGCGCCGCAGAAACTACAGATGTTTCCCACGCGAACATCCGAGGCACTATGGGCGTCTATCCCACCCGAAATGTTCCTCTGGCGAACATCTTGGGCGGGATGGGTTGCATTTCGCAAGCATGTCGGTCCGCCGCGGAAACCGCGCGCGGCGCCGACGCGTCACTGTGACGGCGCGGTGCGGCGCCGCCGCGTCACTGTGACGGCGCGGTGCGGGGGCGCGCGCGGGTGCCCGGCGCGTGATACGGGCCGGCGGCGGAGCCACAGGGCGTCGGTTTCTCGCACGCCTTGTCCAGCTCTTCTTGGCTGAGCCCCTCGGAGCTTTCCGGATACCAACCGGGCTCGGAGTAGTAGAGCGCGCCGCCCTGGAGCGACTCCATCCAGTACAGGGAAACGGTCGAGTAGAAACAACCCTTGGGCGGAATTTGCCAGCCGCCGGCCTGCCACTCCCAGCGGCGCCCGATCCACTGCCACTTGCCGTCGACCCACACGCAGCGGTCGTCGGTGTTGTCGTCCACCATCTCTTCTTCGGAGGGAGGCGGTGGGTACTCCACGATGTAGCGCTGGGCGTTCTCGGGCGCGGCACCCCGAGGCGCAGTGCGCAGACCACCGCCGCACGCGCTGCAAGCAAACGCGGCGATCGCGGCGACGGCGATTCTCACACCTGCCATATCCACGCCAGATACTCCTGCACGATCCACTTTCCGAACAGAAGATACTCGATGGTAGCGAGCACCAGGAACGGCCCGAAGGCGATGCGCGATTGGCTGAGGCCCTCTTCCGGCTCGCTGCCGATGGGATCCGCCTCCAGCTCGCGAATCAGCTCTTCCTTCTCTTCGCCCTCGGCGTTCTCGATGGCTTCCAAGAGCTCCTCGCGTTCCCGCTTCACGGCTTCGGGCTCTTCGATGCGACCTTGCGTGACGAACACCGCGATGGCCACCATGGTGCCCTGCACCGCGCCCGCCAACAGCGCGAACACCGCTCCCGGCCAACCGAACCACGCCCCCGCCAGCATGGTGAGCTTGGCGTCCCCCAGGCCCATGCCGGCGCGGCCACGGAGTGCGCGGTACAGCACGTCGAAGGGCAGCCAGATCATCACGAAGCCGATGGCGGCGCCGGTCAAGGATTCGACGAAGCTCACGTCGGGCCTCAGGAACGCGCTGGCGACGCCCACCACGGTGCCGCCCAGGGTGATCTCGTCGGGCAAGATCATGTGCTCGAGATCGATGAACGCTGCGGCCACGAGACCCAGTGCCAGCGCGAAGTACAGCGCGAAGATCACGAGGGCGCGCCACCACTCCGTCTCCCCCGGCAGGATCACGACGCGCGTCTCGAGCACCGCCCAGCCCACGAGCCCGCCGAGGGCTTCCACCAGCGGGTAGCGCGGCGAGATGGGCTGTTTGCAGCAGCGCGATTTGCCGCGCAGGATGAGCCAGCTCAAGACCGGGACGTTGTCCCAGGCGGCGATGGGCTTTTCGCAGTGGGGGCAGCGGGAGCCGGGGTGCACCACGCTCTGCCCGCGGGGCAGACGATAGATGACCACGTTCAGGAAGCTGCCGAAGGCCAGACCCAACGCCACCGCGACGAAGGTCGTCAGCGCGGGGGGGAGCTCGGCGAGGGTCGGCACGGGGCCACGTTAGGCCAGCTCACGGGTCTTGCGCGAGCACGTAGGGCATTCGATCTGTCAAAATCCACCAAGTCGAAGAGTACGCACCGGCGGTGATCGGGTCCGGAGGCGCGTGCGAGCGCCCGTGGGCTGCCGGCAGGACGAGGTGCGGCGGGGAGACGCGCTTTTTGACCTCGCGGCAACACCCGCGCGACGCAGCCGTTCTACGTCGCTCTGTGTTATCCCCAGTGCTCACCTGAGTCGGTCCTCTCTCACAAGCGGCAGCCCAATGACGATTCTTCCCACCGGGCAGCTTGTGGGTTCGGCGCGGAATCAGCCCGCGCGCGTATCCCGCTTATCGCGGAACGAGCAGCGCCAGTGCACGCCGAAGTAGCTCTGCTAGCGAGAGGGTGCGAGCTTCTCGGGCGAGCTTTTCCGTCGCCTGCTTGGCTTCGGCCTTTTTGAAGCCTTGGCTCGTGAGGGCCAACAGGAGCTTGTCTTGCTTCTCCCGCGCCTCGGCGTTCGCAGCGTCCTCGGTGTCTGAACGCCTTCGCTGACGAAGGCGCTTCTTCTCTTCGACGTACTCCTTGCCGAAGGTCTTCTTGGCCGCGTTCAAGTTGTGGCTGGCGCAGAACACCCGACCATTGGCGGCATCGTCGCCACCACCGATGCCGGTGGCTTCGATGTGGTCATACTGGAGAAACGCCCTTGCCGTGCAGCGCACGCCGGACTCCGACACGAAGCAGCACTGGGCGCCGTCCCGCTCGTACACCTCGCGCCGGGCCGCACGGCCGGGCTCGCCCGGCTTCGTTCCGCGGGAGCGGCGCGGCTTGTCCGTCTTGCCCCAGCGCTTGTTCTCAAGCTCGCGAATCAGCGCATCCAGCGCCCGTTCGACCACGACCTCCAGCTCCCGGCTCACGTGGCTCATCAGATTCTGGGCGTGCTCGAGCTTCGCTTTCAGGCTCTCGCTGGCGCTGAAATGCACCTCGAAGCGCCCTTCCGAGAGCGGCTCGACGCCCGGGCGCGGCCCCTTTCCGCCAGTGCGCAGCGGTGTCACTTGGTCTGGAACGTCCGGCTTCGGGAACCAGCGCGCGAGCACCACGCGAATCCCCGCGCTCGTCTTGCCGGCGGCTTCTTCCAGGAGCGCAGCGTGATTCTCCCGAGTGAGCCGCGGAGCCAAGAGCGAAAGCCCAGAAAGGTGCAAGTTTCCGTCCGCGAGCAGCGAGAGCACCACCGGAAACGAGAGCGCTGCCCGCGCCCCGGCGATGCTCCGATACGCCGTGCCCTCACTCATCCCGAGGCCGCGCACGCAGAAGTCGTACATGGAGGAGTATCCCTCGTCGTACACGAGCTCGCGCCGCTCGATTTCAGCGAGATGCGCGACCAAGTGCGCGGTCGCCTTGCGACGACCGGCGTTGGCAACGACCGCGCTCGACCAGAGGTCGCGATTGGAGAGGTCTTGAAGTGCGGAGAGCGAAGTGCGCTCGGTGGCAGACAGTTCTACGGAAATGACTTTGGACGATGACATGACAAACCCCCGTGGTTTCCCCCGGCATACCACGGGAAATTTCGTCTTCTTCAGCGCCCCCTCGAGGCGCTTTCAAGCGCGCGGGCACTTCG